>JANNRF010000031.1:0-2481 GCA_031401135.1 Deltaproteobacteria bacterium
GTGCGCGAGGCGGAGGAGGTCGAGGTGGCGGAGGGCGGCGAACGCGGCGGCTCGAGCGTGCGCCCGCTCCACCGGCTCGCGATCGCTCGCGCGTTCGCAGCGCATCCGGGTTGGCGCGGGGCGATCGAAATGCAGCGAACGGACTCGCTAGAGAGTCAGCCGGGAACTAACGAGTCATGACGAGTCGAACGCCGATCGAGACGTGGTACCCGGAATCGCGCTTCGGCGGTTACACGGACATCGACGGCACGCTGCTGTTCTACGCGCGCCTGCGCTCCCTGATCACAGCGGACTCCGTTGTGCTCGATGTCGGCTGTGGGCGAGGTGCGCACAAGGAAGATCCGGTTCGCATCACTCGGGAACTCCGAAATCTTCGCGGCCACGCCAAGCGCGTGATCGGGATCGACGTCGACGCGGCAGCGATCGAGAACCCGTGGATCGACGAGTTCCACCAGATCTCCGCGGATGGATCGTTCCCTGTCGAAGACTCGAGTTGCGATTTGCTGTACTCGGACTCGGTGCTCGAGCACGTCACCGACGTCGACACGTATTTTCGCGAGTGCGCGCGCGTGCTGAAGCCGGGAGGCCTGCTCGCGATCCGCACCACGAACGCGCTCGGATACGTCGCCTGGGCTGCGCGCTTGATCCCGCGTCGGCTGCATGTCGCGATCTTGATGCGGGCACAGAACGAACGCCGGCCCGAAGACATGTTCCCGCCGGTCTACGCCTGTAACACCCGCCGGAGGCTGCGAGCGGCGCTCGCACGGGTCGGCTTCGATTCTGTCGTCTACACGAACGAATCCGAGCCGCGCTATTTCCTGTTCTCGCGGGTGCTGTACGCGCTTGCCGTCTTCCACCAACGTTTTGCGCCGAAGGCGATGCAGCTCGCGCTCGTGGCGTTCGCGCGGAAGGACGCGACGTCGTGAAGCAGATTCTTCAGAACGTTCGTTCGGGCGCCCTCGAGCTCGCCGAAGTTCCCGCGCCGGTGGTCGGACCTGGGCAGCTGCTCGTTCGCAACGCGTACTCCGTGATGTCGCCCGGCACGGAGAAGCTCTCGCTCGACTTCGCGCGAAAGTCGCTGCTCGCAAAGGCGCGCAGCCGACCCGATCTGGTGAAGCAAGTGCTCGGCAAACTTCGGCGCGACGGGCCGCTCGCGACCTATCGCACCGTGACAAGCCGGCTCGAAGGCCCGCAGCCGCTCGGTTACGCGAGCGCGGGTGTGGTGCTCGAAGTCGGCGCAGGCGTTACGGGCTTCGCGCCCGGCGATGAAGTGGCCTGCGCTGGCGCCGGCTATGCGAGCCACGCGGAACTGATCGTCGTGCCTGAGAACTTGGCGGTGCGCGTGCCGGCGGGCACGCCGCTGCGCAGCGCCGCCTTCGCGACGATCGGCGCGATCGCGATGCAGGGCCTGCGCGTGGCGGCGCCGACGCTGGGCGAGGTCGTCGCGGTGATCGGCCTCGGCCTGATTGGCCAGCTCACGGTTCAGCTCGCGCGCGCGAACGGTTGCCGCGTGCTCGGCATCGATCTCGACCCTGGGCGCGTCGCGAAGGGGCTCGCCCTCGGCGCCGAATGGGGTGCTGCGCCGGGCGACGACTTCGCGAGCTGGCGCGACGGCGCCAGCGGCGGCTACGGCGCCGATTTCGTAGTTGTTACGGCGTCCTCGAGCGACGCGGGCCCGCTCCGGCTCGCGGCCGAGCTGTGCCGGCAGAAAGGGCGCATCTCGATGGTGGGCGCCGTGCCGATCGAGATCGATCGGCGCGCGCTCTACGACAAGGAGCTCGAGTTACGCCTCAGCATGTCGTACGGACCCGGCCGCTACGACCGGCGCTACGAAGAAGCCGGCCTCGACTATCCGCTCCCGTACGTGCGCTGGACCGAGAACCGCAACCTCGCGGCGTTCCTTCAGCTGATCGCGTCGCGTGCGCTCAACCTCGACGCGCTCGATACAGGCGAGGTCGCGTTCGAGAACGCAGTGCGCACCTACGACGAACTGGCGCAGGGAAAGCGGCGCTCGCTGGCGGCGGTGTTCCGTTACGACGCGGCGCCGAAGCAGGAGCGCACGCTCTCGCTCGCGGCGCCGCGCGCGCGCAGCACAGAGAAAGTCGGCGTCGCGTTCATCGGCGCCGGTAATTACGCCAAGGCCGTGCTGCTTCCCGCGCTGCCGAAGAGCGCCATGCGCCGTTCGCTGATCGCCGCGACTGGGCCTTCTGCGCGCTCGACGGCCTCGCGCTTCTCGTTCGAGACGTGCGGTACCGACGCCGAGGCCGCGCTCCACGATGCGAACGTCGATCTCGTCGTGATCGCAACGCGCCACGACAGCCACGCCGAGCTCGCGGCGCGCGCGCTGCGCGCCGGCAAAGCGGTGTGGCTCGAGAAGCCCGCCGCGCTCTGCGAGACGGAGCTCGCGGCTCTTGGGGCTGCGGCGCGCGAGACCGGTGGCTTCCTCAGCGTCGGCTACAACCGCCGCTTCTCGAAGCACGC
>JANNRF010000032.1:0-13015 GCA_031401135.1 Deltaproteobacteria bacterium
CTTGTGAACTGCGCGACGAAGGCCTCGCGCCATAACAAGAGGGCGAGCGCGCAGGGCCAGAGCGCGGCGCAGGTGGCGACGAGGCTCATGCGCACCGCGGGCCAGACGCGCTCGGGGCGCCCGGCGCCGAGGTTCTGGCCGACCAGGGTCGCGCACGCGTTCGAGATCGGGAACGCGATCATGATCGCGACCATCTCGACGCGCACGCCGATGCCGTAGGCCGCGACGACTTCGGGCCCTAATCGTCCGGCGAGGATCGTGAAGAACATCAGGATGCCGGTGCGCGCGAGCATGTGGAGCGAGGGCTGCCACGACGAGCCGAGCAGGCGCGCGAGCAGCGCGCGGTCGGGCCGGAAGTGCTCGCGGCGCAGGCGCACGCGGCCTTTGCCGCGGTAGAGCGCGAGCAGGATCATCGCGCCGCCCGCCAGCGAGCCGATGCCGGCGCCGAGCGCGATGCCCGCCACGCCGAGCGCGGGCGCGCCGAAGGCGCCGAAGGCGAGCGCGTACTGCGCGAATAACATCACCGCCGCGGAGACGAAGTTCGCGAGCATCGGCGTCGTGGCGTCGCCTGCGCCCGCGAGCACCGACGCTCCGAGCTGGATCGCGATCGGGCCGATCAGCATCGCGAAGGTGATGTGCGCGAAGACGGCGATGCCGGCGACCACGCCGGCATCGGGCGACATCAGCCGCGCGAGCGGATCCACGAAGAAGAGGCTCGCGAACGCCGCAATCACCCAGAACGCGAAGCCCGCGAGCAGCGCTTGACCTGCGAGGTGCTCGGCCTGTTCGCGCTACGCGGCGCCCATCATGCGCGCGATGAACATCTGCGTCGCGGTCTGCAGACCCATTAGGAAAAGCATCGTCAGCTGGCGGAAGGTCTGCGACGCGCTGTTCGCTGCGGCGAGCGCGTCGGTGCCGAGTTGGCCCGTGATCCACATCTCGCCGAGCTGCATCGCGCCGGCGCCGGCGAGCGAGGCCGCGATCGAGGGCAGCGAGAGCGCGAGCACCGAGGTGAGCAAGCTGCCGCGTGTGTGGTCGTGATCGCGCATGCGCGCGAGCCAGGAGGCTCGCTTCGCCGGAGTCGCGTGTTCCGCCACGCGGCCAGAGTCGCACGGGCCGCGTCGCGAATGAAAGGCCCGCTAGTGCGCGAGCTGACGCCGAAGGATCCGATGGCAATACGCGGCGACGCAGAGCCCGGCGAGCGCGCCGAGTGGGATCAGCACGAACGCGAGGGCGGGCTCGCGAATGATCGCGGCGGGCACTCCTCCGCTCGTTGCGCCCAGGACGGCGCCGATGCCCAGGACTCTTGTGCGGGCGCCCACCACGCCGCGCGCGCGAATCGTGCTCTGCGCCGCTGCGAGCGCGGCCGAGCCGACCAGTAGTGCGGGCAGTCCGGCCCAGAACAAAGCGTTCATCGCGCCGAGAACGAGCGATAACACGAGGTTGAGCCAGAAGGGCGCGCTGTCGGCGGCGAGTACGGCGATCGAGAGCGGCACCGACACGACGAGCGGCGCGACGACCGCGGCGAGCGTCAGGCCCGTCGCCCACTGCTTGCGCGTCAGCTTGAAGTCCACCGACATCGACCTGGCATAGCACTGCTGCGGAGCGGCAATCGCACGTGCGAATCGCGCTGCGCCGCGACGCGATAGCGTGCGCGCGCACCGGAGGCTCTCATGCGCCGCGCCCTAATCATCTCCGCAATCCTGCTCCTCGCCGCAGTCGCTGCGTTCGTTCGCATCGCGGGCAGCGGCGCGCTCGGAAATCGCTGGCACGCCGCGGATGCAGCGGAGCACCCGCGCGCAGCGGAGCGCGTTGCGGCGGAAGCTGGTGCGCAGAGCCGCGCCGCGCAGGGCATCGGCGTTCCCGCGGCGAAGCAGATCCTATTCGGCGATCTGCACGTGCACACCACGTTCTCGCCCGACGCGTTCATGATGGCGCTGCCTTCATCGGGTGGAGACGGCGCGCATCCCGTGAACGACGCCTGCGATTTCGCGCGCTTCTGCTCGGCGCTCGACTTCTGGTCGATCAACGATCACGACGTAGGCCTAACACCCTGGCAGTGGCAGGAGACGATCGCGTCGATCCGCCAGTGCGACGCGGTGGGGGGCGGCGGCGTCTCGCCGGATACGACGGCGTTCCTCGGCTGGGAGTGGACGCAGATCGGCACGACTCCGGCGAATCATTATGGCCACAAGAACGTGGTGATGCGCGGGCTCGGCGACGACGAGATTCCGACGCGACCGATCGCGGCCAGCACCGAGACACTGCTCGGCGAGGAGGGCTCAACGGGCATGGCAGGGCCGTGGACGCTCGGGTTGCTCGGGCTGTTCAAGCCGGGCAAGGAGTCCTTCGACTTCATCCGCTTTTGGAACGATCTCGATGTGCCGGCTTGCAAGGAGGGCGTGCCCGTGCGCGAGCTGCCTAACGACTGCCGCGAATCGGTGCGCGATCCGGCGGGCTTGTTCGCGAAGCTCGACGAGTGGGGCTTCGACTCGATCGTGATCCCGCACGGCACCACGTGGGGCATCTACACGCCCGCGGGCTCGGCATGGGACAAACAAATCGCTGGCGCGCAGTACGACCCGAAGCGCGAAACGCTGATCGAGGTGTTCTCAGGCCACGGCAACTCGGAGGAGTTCCGCGCGTGGCGCGAAGTCGAGATCGCGGCCGATGGCGCGAAGACGTGCCCACAGCCGAGTGGCGGCTTCACGCCCTCGTGCTGGCGCGCGGGCGAACTGATTACGGCGCGCTGCCTCGCGGCTGGCGCGGGCGAAGAGGATTGCGCCGCGCGCGCGGAGGTTGCGCGGGCGAATTACGTTGCGGCGGATCTGCCGGGGCATCTCACGGTGCCCGGCGCCACCGTCGAGGACTGGCTCGACTCGGGGCAGTGCCCGGATTGCTTCCAGCCCTCGTTCAACTACCGCCCGCGCAGCTCGGTGCAGTACATCATGGCGCTGCGCGACTTCGAGAATCCCGAGCAGCCGCAGCGCTTCAACTTCGGTTTCATGGCGTCGAGTGATAATCACTCGGCGCGGCCGGGCACCGGCTACAAGGAAGTCTCGCGCGATCAGTTCACCGAATCGCGCCTGCCGCTCGCGGCGAGCCAGTTCTTCCCGCCGCGCAAAGCGCCGGAGCCGATCGCACACTCAGTCGCGTTCGACCCGAAGGGCGGCAACTACCAGTTCTTCGATCTGCGCGAATCCGAACGCGCGAGTTCGTTCTTCCTGAACGGCGGCCTGATCGCGAGCCACGCGAACGGGCGCGGCCGCGACGCGATCTGGGATTCGCTGCAGCGCCGCGAGGTGTACGGCACCAGCGGCCCGCGCATCTTGTTATGGTTCGATCTCGTGAACGCGGGCGCCGATCCGGCCGCACCCGAGAGCGCGCCTACGTCCGCGCCAATGGGCAGCTCGCTCGCGTTTAGCGCCGATCCCCAGTTCCAGGTGCGCGCCGTCGGCTCGCTCGAACAGCTGCCCGGTTGCCCCGACGATTCGACGCAGGCATTAGGTCCCGCGCAGCTCGCGCGGCTCTGCCGCGGCGAGTGTTATCACCCGAGCGAGCAGCGCCGCGCGATCACGCGCATCGAGGTCGTGCGCATCCGCCCGCAGGCGACGCGCGGCGAAGCGATCGCACCGCTGATCGAGGACCCGTGGCGGACGCTCGCGTGCGAGCCGAGCGAAGCCGGCTGCGCCGTGACGTTCACGGATCCCGAGTACGCGAGCGACCGCCGCGACACGCTCTACTACGTGCGCGCAATCGAGGAGAAGAGCCTCGCCGTGAACGCAGATCTGCTCCGCTGCGAGCGCGACGGCTCGGGCAAGTGCGCGCGCGTGAAGCCGTGCATCGGCGCCGCCCCCGGCGACGACTGCCTCGCCGAAACCGAGGAGCGCGCCTGGTCCTCGCCGATCTTCCTGGAGCACGCGCCCGTGAAGCGGCCTTGAAGAGGGACGTTCCACGACGAAATTGACGCGCTCGCTCGCGAGCGAACGCACGCGAACTCGCGACGAGCGCCGCCAGATCGTCCGCTCCCGTCCGCTCGCGTTCATCTCGTCGTGGAACGTCCCCACTCGAGCCGCAGGCGCGCGCTTCGAGCGCCTATGCTGCGCGCCCCGCGAAGCGAAGGAGCCCAGCGTGTCCGAGTTGCCGAGCCGCGCCACCTCACCGAGCGAGTACCTCGAACGCTGGCTGCCGCGCGCGTTCGCGGAGGCGGGCCTGCCGCCGGGCAGCGCGGGGCTCGATGTCTCGCTCGGGCTCGTGCTCGAAGGCGAGGGCGGCGGCGAGTGGATCGTGCGCATCGCGAACGGCGCCGTCACCGTCACGCGCGGCCCGCGCGAAGCGACGCCGGTGACCTACGTGCAGCGCGTCGCCGACTGGCGCGGCGCGCTCTACGACGGCGCGGGCGGCGCGATCGGCGAAGGCGCTGCGCGCTTCTTCCGCCCGAGCGCGCTGCGCGACGCGCCGGAGGCCGCCGCGCAGCAAATCGCCGCCGCGCCCACGCCCGCCGCGCTCGCCGAACTCGCCAAGCTCGAGGGCCTCGTGCGCATGGAAGTGACCGGCGGCCCGGCCGGCGACTGGTGCGTTGCGTTCAAGCTCGGGCCCGGCGTGATTCCCGCCGAAGCCACCGCCACGCTGCGCATGACCGCCGACGACGCAGCCGCGCTCTCGAGCGGCGCACTCGACCCGATGCAGGCCTTCCTCGGCGGCAAAGTCGAGGTGCTCGGCGACATGACGATCATCTTGCAGATGCAAGCCGCGCAGATGATCGCCGCGGAGGCTGCGGCAAGGAGCTAGGACAAGCGGCGCTTCGCCGCGCGCAGCGAGGCGAAGCCGAGCGGAGTCACGGGGCTGTTCTCGCCTAGCGGCGCCAGACCCCAGGCGCTAATCAACTCCGCCGCCGCGGGGTGGTAGTTCAACTGGTTAGAGCACCGGCCTGTCACGCCGGAAGTTGCGGGTTCGAGTCCCGTCCACCCCGCCACCTTCAGCCTATAAATCGGCCACTCCCCACCGGCCAAGCGGGTTTCGACGGCGTCTACGCGAACACGGGCGTTCGCGTCGTCGGCAACGCCAACGGCGGAGCCACGATCACGCCATCGACTGCGAGAGCCGATTGCGCGCCTCCGCTCCAAAGCGCGAGGGAGAACAGTTCGCCTGCCCATACCGATAGTGCGCGCACTGCATGCTCCCGCGGCCCCGCCCCCGCCGTGAGGTCGCACGTCGAACGCCCGACCGGACATTTCTACTTTGGAGAAAACCGGACATCTGTACTTTGCGCCGACATCGAAAGGGCGCTTGTATCTCCTATCCCCCGAGTTCACGCCGTCAGTGCTCTTGTCGCTCGGCGCGCGCGCGAGCGAGGGCAAGATCAACACGATCGTCACCAACGTCCCCGGCCCGCAAATGCCGCTCTACTTCCGCGGCGCGCGCGCTCTCGAGATGTACCCGCAGGTCCCCCTAATGGCTGGCCTCGGCATCGGCATCGCGCTCGCGAGCTACGACGGCAGCCTGCACTGGGGCTTCAACAGCGACCCCGACATCGTGCCCGACGCGGACGTGTTCGCGGAGAAGGTGCAGGCTGCGTATGAGGAGGTCGCAGCGGCGGCGGGCGTGGAGCGGAAGGAGCGGGTGGCGATGACACTTCCCGCAAGGCGAGAGCGGGTCAAGCTGAGGTGATGGGCAGTGCAATGAGTGTCAGGTCGACGAGAACGCGCCCGCGCGACGGGATTGGCAAGAACAACGATCCGGCACGAGCCGCGCTCGAGTCGTTCTCGCGTTACAGCCTTGGCGCTCTTTCGGGTCGATCGATGGCAAGAAACCGCGCCGCGAGAGCATCGGTCGATGCCGTTCCGCGCAGTCGAGATGAGCGGCGGCGCTCTAAGCGGGCTGATAGCGTCTAACTGCGGAAGACTGGAGACCGAGCTTGTCCAACGAGAATGACATGGCCGGCGGCGTTACGGATGGCCGGACCCCGATTGCGGACCGCATCCGCGCGAGGCTAGTCAAGGCCGGAGAGCGCTTTCACGCCAACGACAACATCTGGCAATACATCGAAGAGGGCGAACTCGAGCAACTGCAGCGCGAGGTCGAGCTCAAGATGGGCGAGGTATTGCGCGCGTTGGTGATCGACACGGAGAGTGATCACAATACGCAGGGTACGGCTCGGCGAGTCGCGAAGATGTATATCCGAGAGGTGTTCGGCGGGCGCTATGTGATCGAGCCCACCGTCACCGAGTTCCCGAACGTGTCTCGCTTGAACGAGTTGATGATCGTTGGGCCGGTGACCGTGCGAAGCGCCTGCTCGCATCACTTCTGCCCGATCCTCGGTCGGATCTGGATCGGCGTCATGCCCAATGAGCACTCTGCTCTGATCGGGCTCTCGAAGTACGCGCGTCTCGTGGAGTGGTTGATGACGCGGCCCCAAATCCAGGAGGAAGCGATCGCCCAGCTCGCGGAACTGCTACAGGAAAAAATGCAGCCCGACGGCCTCGCAATCGTGATGGAGGCCGATCACTACTGCATGCAGTGGCGGGGCGTGAAGGACATGAACTCCAAAATGACCAACAGCATCATGCGAGGCTCGTTCTTGAAGGATCCAAATCTGCGCCGCGAGTTCCTCGCGCTCTTGGCGAATCGGAATGGCTAGGAGAAAAGAATGCTGACGCGTCTTCTCTACGCGAGCCGTGCTGTCGGCGCGATCGACGACGATCTGCTCGACGCCATTCTTGCGCGCTCCCGTTCCCGCAACCCGGAGCACGGAATCACCGGGGTTCTGTGCGTCTACCAAGGCGGCAGCGTATTCCTGCAGGCACTCGAAGGAGCGCGTGCGGCGGTCAACGCGCTCTACACGAACATCGTCCGTGACCCGCGCAATCGCGATGTCACCCTGCTCGAGTATGCCGAGATCAATGAACGGATGTTTGCCAGCTGGCGGATGGGCAGCGTCGACGTGGGGAAGGTCAACAAAAGCAGCGTCCTTCGATACTCGGAAAGCGCCGTGCTCGACCCGTTCTCGATGACCGGTCGGGCCGCGCTTGCCTTCCTTCAAGAACTCAACGAATCGGCCGCGATCGTGAGTCACGACTGACCGGCAACTCTCGTTTACTCGTTCGGTCCAGTTTCGATACTCGCAGATCTCGAACGAACGCATCGCGAAGTTTCGTCAATCCGCACTCAAGGACCCGAGACATGGCGAAAGCCAAACATGCGACACACGACACCGGAATCGCGACTGCTGAGCGCAAGGCGATCGCGTCACGTTTGTCGCGCTTGCTCGCCGACACCTATGTGCTTTACCTGAAGACGCACAACTACCACTGGAATGTCACGGGCCCACAGTTCAACGATCTGCATGCGATGTTCATGGTCCAATACACCGAGTTGTGGAACTCCGTCGACCTGATCGCAGAGCGCATCCGGTCCTTGGGGCACTTTGCTCCAGGGTCCTACAAGTCGTTTACCGAGTTGTCGTCCATCGAGGAGGAAATCGGAGTTCCGCCCGCGACCAAGATGGTCGCGAACCTGCTCGACGGGCACGAGGCGGTCACGCGAACGTGCCGTCTGGCATTCCCCGTCGCCGAAAAAGCGGGTGACCAATCGACGATCGATTTGCTGACCCAACGCATGCAGGTACACGAAAAGACGGCTTGGATGCTTCGGAGCTTGCTGGAGCGCTGAGACCCCCGGACGGCTGCGTCCGAGTGTGCAAGTCGGAATTTTCTAGGCTCCGCGTCCCGGCCGTTTCACCACGCGATCGGCTTGCGAGTCCAATCGAGAGAGCTTCTAGTGTTTTCCAGCGCGAGCGAGGGAGCGAATGACCCGGATGAGCTTCTCCGCGGCGCCGCGAGGACGCGCCCCGGCGCCACGCCGCGCCGGACCATGTTGAGCGCGGCCTTCGATGCTCAATAGCCGTACCACCCGCCGATTCGGTTGTCTCCGATGCTCTCGATTCGCGCAGAAAAGTTCACGAGCACGGCCGCCTCGTCGTGACAGAGCAGGAGGCGAAGTGCCTCGCGGCGAGTAGCGGCCCAACGGCGTTCACTTGAAAGCTGCGCCTGAGTTGGTTCGGATCGGCGTCCTCGAGCCGCTTCTAAGGCCGTATTTGGGCGTCCTGCAGTTACGCCCGCGCAGTTCACCAGCCAGTGGATGCGTGGTGTTGCCACGACGATGCGCTCGCAAACGAGGCGCGCTCCATGCCGCGAGCGCAGAGCGTCGAGGCGCGCGCTCTGGTCGGGATGCCGAGGTGTCGCGAACACGCGCCCCGTGTCGGGCCGTGCGAGCAGTGCCTCAACGAGCGCAAGCCCGAGCCCGCGGCTCGCTCCACGCACGAGAGCGACGCATGCGCCCGGGGACTTCACGAACGATTCCTACAGCGTACGCGGCGTTTGGATCAGGCCTCGGCTGCGCGGACCTCGCCGCGCCCGGCGAAGAGGCCATCGCACGAGCGAGGCTCGCCTGCAGACGCACTACTCTTCGTCGTCGCCGCCTTGCAGGAATCTCTGCTGCGCGATTAGGTACGCACCGGCAAGGAACATGAACGTGACCGACATCCCGGCGACGAAGAGATCGCGATCATCCACTTCGCTTCCCCACGAGCATGAGGGTGCCGGCCGAGAGGATTGAAGGCACCCAGATACCGACGAAAAGGCCTCGCTCCCGATCCCCGGAGAACCAGAGCCAAACTGAGAGTAAGAAGGAAAGGGTGGCGGCCGTGAAGATCAGGGCCTTCGCCGCCCCATCGCCCGCCAACCAACTGCGCTTGGGCTTCTGCTTCGGGCTGCTCGGGGATCCGGCCATCGTGTCTTTCCCTCTTCAGTTCGCGCGCTTTATAGCTGCTTGACCGGTAGCGAGCGAGGCCTGCTGCGCAACGGAATTCTCCGTCGCGCGCGCTATTGGGCGCTTCCCTCTGCCCGAACCCGTGCAGGATCGATCGAGAGGGCACGAAGTTGTCATAACGCTCGTTCTCGGGTCCTCGAAAGGGCGCTTGTATCTCCTATCCCCCGATGTGTGCAGAGCGAGTGGCGCTCTTCGCCACGATTGCCGCGGGCGAGCGTCCGACCACCCTGGTGGTTGCCTCACCTCGCACGAACGGCGCGCTCACCTTCCCTTGTGGGGCATGTCTTCAGGTCGCGCTCGAGCTGGGAGGCCGCAAGATGATGGTGGTTGCGGCTGCACCCGATGGCGTCGTCGAGCGCGCTGAGCTGGGTGATCTGTTGCCGCGAGGCCCTTACAAGGGCTGATCGCCGGGACTCAGCCACGGCAATGATCGGATGGCTTCCCAGAACACCTTGCTGCGTGTGGGCACGCTCGACTGGCTCTTCAGCACGCCCGGCCTCCACCGCTTCCACCACCAGACCGGCGCGCGGCGGGCAAACGAATCCTCCGCGCGATCGACCCCCCGAGTGCAAGCGCGGCATCGTCGCCGATTTCTTCTCTCGCGGGTGCCCGAAGCAAAACGCCCCGGGACCTTGCAGGGCCCGGGGCGATTGCGCGTCCATGGGGTGGACTGTGAGACGCGAGTTACATCTTGGGCATGAGGACGGTGTCGATCACGTGGATCACGCCGTTGCTGCACTCGATGTCCGTCTTGGTGACGGTGGCGCCATCGACCTTCACGCCCATCTTGGTGTCGATCATGATGCTGCCGCCCTGAAGCGTCTTGGCGGTCTTCAACGTCACGACATCGGCCGCCATGACCTTGCCGGCCACCACGTGGTAGGTGAGAACGGAGGCGAGCTTGGACTTGTCCGCGAGCAGGGCATCGAGCGTTCCGGCGGGAAGCTTGGCGAAGGCTTCATCGGTCGGAGCGAATACCGTGAAGGGACCCGTGCCCTTGAGGGTGTCGATGAGGCCGGCCGCTGTCAGAGCGGTGGCGAGGGTCTTGAAGTTCCCGGCAGCAACCGCGGTGTCGACGACGTCCTTGCGGGCATCGCCGGCGTGAGCGGAGGTTCCGAGCAGGGCGACGGCGGCCAGGGCCGCGATGAGGTTTCGGAGATTCATGTTCTTGGGGGTCCTTTGTCTGAGAGATGAAAGCGGCGGAACGACTCGTTCCGCCGGTGGGGCTCTGGGAGGCTGCCCCGAGTGGAACCTGCCTAGCGTCCGCGACGACGGTTACGAGGGAGGCGATGAAGAATCGGCCCGTTCCCTCACCATTCCTTCGGTGCGAGCGCGCACACAAGAGACTCCGGTGGATCCTGCGTGCACGGGGATCCCCCGCTGCGAAACCACGAAGGATCGCTGACGTGACGACGACACAGCGCATCGCAGTCATTGGGGCCGGCGTCGCGGGACTCAGTGCGGCGCGGCGCCTCGCCAAGGCGCACGCCCAGCCGATGGTCATCGACAAGGCGCGGCGACCGGGCGGGCGCGTCTCGACCCGCCGGGCGCACGAGTTCGCCTTCGATCACGGCGCGCAGTACTTCACGTGTCGCGCTCCCGCATTCGAGTCCCTCGTCTCGGATTGGTGTCAGAGAGGCGTCGCGGCGCGCTGGGAGGCTCCGATCATCACGCTCACAAACGGGGTCCGCGGGCAGGCTCGTGGGGAGCCGGCGCGCTACGTCGGCCTTCCCGGCATGAGCGCGCTGGCGCGCGATCTCGCGGCCGACCTCGACGTCTCGTGCGAGCAGCAGATCGCGCGCATCGCGAGATCGTCGGGAAGTTGGAGCGTGATCTCGGATGCGGGCCGCGTCTTCGACGGCTTCGACGCGGTGGTGATCGCGACGCCTGCACCTCAGGCCACGCCGCTGCTCGCCGTCGTGCCGGAGTTTGCAGCCCGCGTCGCTGCCGTCGAGATGCAGGCATGCCACGCGGCGATGCTCGTGTTTGCCGAGCCGTTTGGCGTCGACTTCGGCGGAGCCTTCGTCGCCGAGTCGCCGTTGGCTTGGGTCGCCCGCAATGGCACGAAGCCCGGTCGAGCGAGCGGCGAATGCTGGGTGCTGCAAACGACACCGGAGTGGAGCACCCGCCATCTAGACGAATCGTCGGAGGCGGTCACCGCCGCGCTGCTCGACGCCTTCAGCGCTGCACTCGGGTGCGCGCTTCCGCCGACGATCTTCCGCGCTTCGCACCGATGGCTGTTCGCGCGCAGCAATCGGCCGCTCGGGCATCCGTTCCTCTGGGATCCGGATGCCGGCCTCGGCTTGTGCGGGGACTGGACATTCGGAGGTCGGGTCGAGAGCGCGTTCCTGAGCGGCGAGCAGCTCGGCATCGCAATGCTCGGCTAGCGCTACTCGGGGGGCTCGAGCGTGACGGTGTGGGGCTCGCAGGCGAAACGATCTCAGCGGTCCCTCAGCGCGAGCCGCGCTTGCGCGTCCGCGAACCGAAGATCGAGGTGTGCGAGGACCGCGTCGAAACCGACGCGCGAGAATACGCCTCGCACCACGAGCCCGATGCTGTTCGTCTTCGTGATCGGGTCGCCGCGTTCGTCGATTGAAAAGCCGAGTCGTTCCGCGATGCCCTGCCAGAAGCTCAGCGCGAAGAGTGCCATCAGCAGCGCAGCCCCGCGTGCGAGCGAAACGCGCGGGCTCGGGACTCCCGACATGAAGGGCAGGAACGCGCGGCCACACTCGACTGCGCGTACGAGGAGGCGGCGCCGCGCGGCCGCGATCGCGACCGCCCTCGACGCGCCGTCAGCCGCCTTGAGCTGCGGCAGATAGAACACGCCGTTCGCGCAATCCTTCTCGAGGTCGCGCGCGACGTTCGCGAGCTGCACCGACTCGCCGACGGTGGCCGCGAGTGCCACGCGCGCCGGCTCGACCTCCGGTGTGAGCCCACAGTCGATCCGCTGCAACTCCTCGGCGAATAGCATCGGGTTGCCGAGCACCTCGAAGCAGTAGCGCGACATTTGCTCGTCGCTCTGAAGCTCACCTCCCTGCGCCGCAAACGTGCGCACGGCCCAGATCATTCCACTGCCCATGCGGCGTACGAGCCGAAGAATCGCGGCGCGCTGCGCTTCGGGCAGCGTCGCGAAGAAGCGATCGACACGGTCAGCGTGGCGCAGCAGGAGCAGGTAGGCGCCATCGAGTTCATCCTGCGCATTCGCGTTACCGATCGAGGGCGCGGCTTCGATTGGATCGCGACCGCCGCTTTGCTCGAACGCGGCGAACCTGCCGACGAACGCCGCCAGTGCCGCTTCCTTGTCGCTCACGTTCGCCGGGAGATCCTCGTAGGTGTCGAGCATCCGACAGTAGAGGTAGGCGACGGCAAGTGGGCGAGCGGTACGACGCGGCAGCACAGCGATGCAGAACGAGAACGAGCGCGCGACGTAGGGCAGGATCGTCCAGACGAAGCGCTCCGCATCGACCAGCGCGTCGAGTCGCTCGAGCGGTGGCCGGCCCCGATCCGCGCGCAAGTTCTCGGAGAGCCGCAGCAGCTGATGGATCAAGGATCGCGTTCCCTAATGAGCTTCGAACCGCAGTTCGAGCGTATGGAACGCTCGTCCGGGAATTGGCGCGAGATCTCGCACGCTGCCCGCGTCTCCGAGGATGCGGCCGTTCGTCACCTCGCAATACCCGCTCTGGGCTCCGCAGGCGATCCGGCCAGGAGGCGCTCGATCTCTGCAACCAAGTCCGGGTCCGTCGGACTCACGACCGGCGCATAGCGCGCGACGACTGCCCCGTTTCGATCGACCAGGTATTTCTGGAAGTTCCATTCCACCGGGCCTCCGATCGGCGGGGGAAGGGACGTCAGGTAGGAATAGACAGGATGTACTTCGATCCCCATCACGTGCACCTTGGAGAACTTGGGAAATCCGACGCCGTAGTTCGACCGGCAGAAGGCTCCGATTTCCGAGTTGCTGCGCGGTTCCTGACCGGCGAAGTCGTTCGAGGGAAATCCGAGCACGCTGAAGCCCTGGCCGCGGTAGCGGTCGAAGAGCGCCTGGAGTCCCTCGTACTGCGGCGTGTAGCCGCAGCGGCTCGCCGTGTTGACCACGAGCATCACCTGGCCTCGATAGCGTGTTAGGGATTCGATTTTGCCATCGAGACGCCGAGCGTCGAGGCCAAGGAGCGAGCTCGGCTTCGCG
>JANNRF010000033.1:0-9234 GCA_031401135.1 Deltaproteobacteria bacterium
GCTGATCAGCGCCGCGCTGCTCTCGGTACCCGGCGCCAGTAACTACTTCCACGGCGGCGGCGTGATCTACACGCTCGCTGCGAGCCGCGCCTTCATCGCCGGCGCGGTGAAGGCACCTGAGAACTTGCGCGGCGCCAGCGAACCCTGGGCGCTGCATCTCGCGCGCTCCGCCGTCGTGAAGCTCGGCGCGAACTGGGGTGTCGGTGAAGGCGGCGCCGCGGGGCCTACCGGCAATCGTTATGGCGATCCCGCCGGCCACGCCTGGGTCGCGATTGCGGGTTCGCGCGAAGCCACACGCCGCGTGCTCACCGGCGACGCCGATCGCGTGCGCAACATGGCGGCCTTCGCAGAAGCCGCGCTCGAGTTGTTGTTGGAGCAGCTCGAGGTGGACGCGGCGGACGCCTGATTCCTGCGAGCCCCCGCTCAAGCGCGAGCTCACAGTTCCGCCGCAAGCCGATCCGCGTACCAGCGATCGAACGAGTGCACGCAATCCTCGGAAGTCTGGTACGGCCCCTGGCGGTAGCCGCGCGAGACCACGCCGGCCTGCGCGCGCTCGCACAACTGCCAATCCTGGCGATTCGTCAGATCCCAGAAGCCGACGACGTCGTCGAAATCCTGAGAAGTGCTCGCGAGCGCTGCGGGCGGCACCAGCCATTCGCAGCTGACGCGCGTGCGATCCGGCGCCAGCGGCGTGAGAAAGTGCACGAGCACGTAGTCCGGGTGCGGCGAGAGCAGCAGATTCGGATAGAGCACGTAGTAGTGGACGTGCCGCGCATCGTCCTCGGACAAGCCCGGAATCTGCGGCAAGCGCCGCTTGCCGCTCGTCGACATCGTGTCGATGCCGTCGCGCAGCCGCATCGGGCCCCCGTTGAAGCAGCCGCCCGTCTCCATCGGCCGCTCGCTGCGCGTGATCAGCTCGGTCAGATCGTTCAGCTGCGGGTGCACGCCGGGGCAGTGATAACACTCGCTGTAGTTCTCGCAGATCAGCTTCCAGTTGGCCCGCACCTCGTACTCGACGCGCCGCCCACAAATTAGGTCCGGCATGCGGTAGCGAGTCAGATCGGGCATGTCGCCGAGCCACTGCTCGAGCGGCGCCGCGCGCTCGTCGAGGTTCACGAAGATCAGGCCGAAGCGAATGCCAAAGCGGACCGGCACCAAGCCATGCTGCGCTTTGGGAAATGCCTCGGGCATTTTCGGCGCGTGCTGGAGCTGGCCATCGAGCCGATAGCTCCACGCGTGATAAGGGCACTGAATGCGCGTCAGGCCCTGCCCCTGCGCTTCGTCGAGCAAGCGCGAGCCGCGATGGCGACAGACGTTGAAGAAGACACGAATCTCCTCGTCGGCACCGCGCACCAAGAACAAGGACTCCCCGGCGACTTGTCGCACGAGGTAATCGCCCGCGGCCGGTAGCGCGCCGACATGCGCGACGCAGATCCAATCGCGCGCAAACAAGCTGCGCTGCTCGAGCGAGAACACGCGCGAGTCGCCGTACACGACGCCGGGCAGAGTGCGCGCCGCGGAAAACTCACGGCGAGTCAGAGCGAGTTCGTCGAGTCGCAGCTCGGTCACGGGGCGACTCTAACAGCGCGCACGCCCGGGCTCTCGAGCCGGACGCAGAACCAGAGCAGCGCGCCGAGCACCGCGAAGCCCGAACCCAGCGCGAACGCAGTGCTGAAACCCGCGCGGTCGATCGTGAAGCCGATCACTGGCGCCAGAAACCCTGCAACGTTTCCGCCGGTGTTCACGACTCCACCGGCGACCGCCGCATGCTCTCCGCCGGCATAGGTCGCGGCCGACCAGTAGACGCTGTCGGTGAACTGCGTGAACCCGTAACACAAAGACAACAGGCCAACCGCCAGAACCGGATCTGACGCACGGGCGCCTAACAGCAGGAACACCGCAACCAGCAACAGCCCGCTCGTCGCCGGCAAACGGCAGCCCCAGGTGGGACCGAGGCGTCTGCAAGCGCGGTCGCAAGACCAGCCGCCTAACACCGCGAAGGCTGCGCCAACGATGAACGGCATGGCGTAGTAAGCGCCGCTTTCCAGCAGCGAGAAGCCGCGCTCCTCGACCAGGTAGCTGAACAGCCACTGCGAGAACATCAAGAACACGACGTTCATGCAGAAGTAGCTGGCTGTGATTAACAACACCTGCGGGTCCGTCAGCGCTGCGCGCCAGGCGGCCCGAGGGCTCGCGGACGCTGCCTCCTGCGCCGCGCGCCCGTGGCGGATGAACTCGCGTTCGGCGGCGTTCACGTCGCGGTGCTCACCGGGTGTGTCTCGCGCGTACGACCACCAAGCGGCCGCGGCGAGCAGGCCGAGCGGCGCGAGCGCGAGGAACGAGCCGCGCCATCCCGAGTGAACGATCAGAGCGCTGACGATCGGCCCCGTCGCAGCCTGCCCCAGGTTCAACCCCAGGCCTAATAACGCGTACGGCAGGGCCCAGTGACCGGGCGGGTACCACCGAAGAATTGCGCCCGCGGAAACGGGGTAGATCGGCGCGTGGCTGGCCCCCATCAGCGCACGCGCCGCCATCAAGCCCGCGAACGCGCCGCCAGCCGAGGCCAACGCGATGCCGGGCACGAAACCGGTGATCGCCGTAATGACGGCCCAGGCGACTGCGAGAATCGCGAGAGCGCGTCGTGGCCCGAAGCGGTCGCTGAACAGTCCGCCAGGGATCTGAAAGATCGTGTACGGGACGCTGAAACTCGCCAGGATCCAGCCGAGTTGTTCGTTCGTGAACTGAAAATCGGCGCGAATCGCCGGCATCGCGATCGACAGGTTATTACGCAACAGATAGTTGACGAAGCTGAGCCCGACGAGCAGCGCCAACACGCGATGCCGAACGGCGCTCATCGCAGCGCTTGCGCGGCTAGCGCGTAATGCGCGCGAGCAGCGCGCGCATGCGTCCACCGAGCTGGCGCTCCGCCCATTGCGACACGCGCTGGATCGCGGCGAGCGCATCGCCCTGCCCTGACCAGTGCGCGCGCACTACGTCGGGGTGGACACGATTCACCAGCCGCGAGACGGTGGCGGCCAGCACGAACGCATCATCGACGAGCCCGATCGGGCCGAACACGAACTCGGGCATTAGGTCGATCGGCGAGAGCACGTAGGCGATGCCGAGCATCGCGATCGCCTTGTCGCCGGGCTTTACGCGCGCATCGCGCAGCAGGCGCAGCACGAGCACGACGAGGTCGGGCAACGCCAGCAGCGCGTCGCGCAGATCGGAGTTCGCGCCAGGCAGCGGCGCCCGCAGTGCGGCGCGCAGGCGGTCGTAGACGCGCCGCTCGCGCGCGCTGAGGTCAATCTCGACAACGGGGTCCGTGCTCACCCGCGCACTCTAGAGGGAAGCGAGTTCGTCGGGGACGTTCCACGACGAAAGTTCGTGAAGCACATGCGGGGCAGTTTCGTCGTGGAACGTCCCGGGGTGTTTCGACGCGTTCGTCGTGGAACGTCCCCGACGAGATCAGGAGAAGATGCTTTTGCGCTGGCGGCGGCCGGCTTCGAGGAGTTTGTCGATGGCGGTGCGCACCTCGGCGACGCGGGCCTCGATGGCGGCGTCTTCCTCGGCGGCGCTGCCTGCGAAGCGGAGCGGCTCGCCGAAGTGGATGCGGTACTTCACGGGCAGCGGAAACAGGCCGAGCGGGCCGAGCAGCGGGAAGGTGGGCGTGATCGGGAACGCGGGCATGCCGAGCAGCTTCGCGAGCGGCTTCAGGTCGAACAGGCCGGGCTGCTGCTCCTCGGAGCCGACGATCCCCACCGGCACGATCGGCGTGCGCGTCTCGAGCGCGAGCCGCACGAAGCCGGTGCCGAAGCGCTGCAGGCGATAGCGCTCGCGAAAGGTCTTGTTCATGCCGCGCACGCCTTCGGGAAACACCATCACGCACTCTTCGGCGTCGAGCAGCGCGCGGCAATTCTCCGGCGTGCCGACCAGGCCGCCCATGCGCGTCGCGGCGGAGCTCACGAACGGCAGGCGCGGGATCCAGTACTCGCCGAGCCCGCGCGCGAGCCGCGGCGGCTCGGCTTCGAGCAGCATCGCGACGGAGAGCATCATCGCGTCGAAGGGCAGCTGCCCGGCGTGATTCGCGATCAGCAGCACGCGGCCTGTGGGCACGCGCTCGATGCCGCTCGTCTCGACGCGGAAGTAGCGGCGATACAGCAGCGCGCCGGGGAGCAGCTGGCGGCGCACGCTCTGCGGCTCCATGCCGAAACGATCGACGCCGTACTCGTTCAGCGAAGTCGGGATGCGCGCGAGGCGCTCGCCAATTTGCGCGTCGAGTTCGCGCACCGAGTCCGGCAGTGCAGCCATTAGGCGCTCGGCGAGCTGATCGAGCAAGCCGTCGCCGCGCTCCTCGTTCGGCGCGCTCACGGCTCGCTCCTGCGTTCGCGATGCGCGGCGAAAATCTCGCGCAACTCGAACAAAGGCTTCCAGCCCGCGGCCTGCGCAAAGCGTTCGCCCGAGAGCGTCACGGGATACTTGAGATAGTCGAGCGCGCCCTCTGGCCACGGCACCAGGCCCGCCGCGAACGCGCCGCGAACCATCGGGCGCAGCGCGAACTCGGGTAGCGCGAGCGGCTCACCGCGCGTCTCCGCGATCGCGGTTCGCAGCGGCACAACGCCCGGGCCCGTCACGTTGAACACGCCAGCGAGCTTCTTCGAGAGAGCGAGCGCGATCGCCTCCGCCCAGTCGTCCTCGTGGATCAGCTGCACCAGCGGGTCGTAGCCGAGCACGATCGGCGGGCGCGCCCGGCGCAGGTAATCGGCCATCATCCCCGTCGCGTGCGGGCCCATCACGTGGACGGGCCGTAACACCGCGGTGCGAACCTCGGGCACGCGCCAGACGAACGAACTCGCGAGCGCGTCCACCTCGACGCGATCACGGATCTCCGGGTAACTGCGGCTCGCGGAGAGCGGCTCGTCCTCGGACATGTAGAGCGGGTTCTCAGGCGCCGCGCCGTACACGGTGCCAGTCGAGACCACGACGAGCTGCCCCACCTCGAACGCCGCGCAGTGGTCGAGCAGGCTCTTCGTGCCGCGCACATTCAGATCGTGGCGGTTGCGCGCGTCGCCTTGCATTTCGCGCAGCACACCGAGGTGCACCACCGCGTCGGGCCGCTCGCTGCGCACGACTTCCTCGAAGCCGCGCTTGCGCAGATCGACCACGTGCATCGCGATCTCGCGCGGGCGTCCTTGCCACGGGCGCGCATCGACGCCGCACACGCTCCAGCCGGAGGCGAGCCGCCGCGCGAGCCGCCGCCCGAGTGGGCTCGCGATTCCGGTGATCAAAACCTTGTTCATGGCGCCTCGCGCATCGGGATAACACTAGGAGTGGCCTGAATCCTGCCTTCCGCGACTTCCGCTCGCAGAACCAAGTCGGTAAGGTTGGCCCGCCGCTCGCCCCCCGGGGCTGAGAGTTGGCTTACCTAAAGGATGGGCGTGTCCGACTCCGCTCCGCAGTACGAGCCGATCAAGATCCCGCTAGGCGAGCCCGTGCACGGGCTCGATTCCGTTACCGGCCGCCTCGGCGTGCCTGAATGGTGGCCTACCGGCGCGCGCGTCTCGGTGGTGTTCGCACAAGCGTCCGCCGAAGAGGACCCGCTGCTCGACACGCTCCAGAAGGCATTGACGGAGCGGAAGTACCTGACGCTGCGCTTCCCGATGCCGTTCATGGTCGCGAACAAGAAGAAGCCCGACGAGCCGCGCGTGATGCAGCGCGTTTATCAGGCCGCGGTGCAGGTGCTCTCGCAAGATCCGAGCGCTGCGCCGGCCTACGTGTTCGCGGGCGGCAAGAACGTTGGCGCGATCGCGGCCTCGCACGCGGCCACCGCGCGGCTGCGCATCCAAGGCCTGTTCTTCCTCGGTTACCCGCTGCACAAGCTCGGAAACACCAAGGAAGTTCAGGCGGATCGCCTGTTCCGCGTAATCACTCCGATGCTGTTCGTGCAGGGCTCGAAGGACCGCTACTGCGATCTGCCCACGCTGCGCAAAACGCTCGGCCGCGTGGGCGCGCCAGTGAACCTGCACGTCGTCGAGGAAGCCGATCATCACCTGCACATGTCGAAGAAGGGGCCGCGCACCCAGGACGAAGTGAACCGCGAAGTGCTGACCGTGCTCGAGACCTGGGTGCGGAAGTCGCTCGGGAACGCCTGATTGGGGCGGCGAGTTCTGAGCGGACTCCTGGCGCTCGCGCTGGCGGGTTGTGCTGCGGTGGCCAGCGAACTCGACAAGATCCCGCGCTTCCAGATGGCGCCGCGCCTCACGTACGACGGCTTCTCTTTCGCCCGCCCGCGTCACATGGACTGGTACATGCGCAAGAGCGAGCAGGACCACACGGACGTGACGCTTCGCCGCGAGTTGTTTTCGAGCAGCGACACGCACTCGTTTTACGTGCGGGTTTCGCACGGGGGAATCGAGCGCCAGCCATCCTCGCACGAGGAGTTTGCGGATCTCGCGCGATCGACGGGCCAGCAAGCGGACTACGAGATCGAGCGCCTCTCGTACCAGCAAACGCTCGCGACCCGGCAAGAATGCTGGTGCATTAGGCTCGAGTCAGTCGATGCGGTGCGCGGCTCGCCGGTCGCTCCAGACCGCGAGCTCAGGATGCTCATGCGCGGCTTCCGCTGCCTGCACCCGGATCTTCCCATGACGACCGTCGACTTTTTCTTCTCCGAGCGCGGCGGCGCGGACGAGCTCGACCCGAAATTGCAAGCCGCGGGCGAGGAGTTTCTCGAGGGCGTGCGAATCGAGCGGCGGCCGAGCGCGCCAGCGAGCTGAAATGCCCTGGCACACGCTCTCGCCCGCTTCGAAAATTCGCGAAGGCCAAGTGCTCGCGTTCAGCGTCGCGGGCCGGCTGCTCGCAGTAGGCCGCACCGCCACCGGCTACTTCGCGGTCGATGCGCTCTGCCCGCACGCGGGCGGCAACCTCGGCGAAGGCGAAGTCGAGCGCGAGTGCGTGATCTGTCCGATTCACGGCTACGCGTACGACGTGCGCAGCGGCGTCGGTGTGGATGATGGCAGCCGCGTGCGCGTGCATCGCGTCGAACTCGCAGGCGACGTGCTGAGCGTCGAGCTGCCGGACTAGGCTTCACTCCAACAACTTCGGAGTCCTCGATGTCGAGCGATCTTTACTTCGCGCAGCTCCCGGTCGGCGAGATGCAGAACTTCGCTTACCTAATTGGCAGCCACAGCGCGCGCGAGTGCCTGCTCGTCGACCCGGCCTGGGCGGTGGACGCACTCGTCGACCGAGCTGAGAAAGACGGCATGCGCGTCACCGGCGCACTCGTCACGCACTACCACCAGGACCACGTGGGCGGGCGCATCATGGGCATGGAGATCGAGGGCCTCGCGCGCCTAATGGCTCGCGCCCCCGTGCCGGTGCACGTGAACGCGCTCGAAGCGGACGGCGTGCGCAAGATCACCGGCGTCTCGGAGAGTGACGTCATGCGCCACGCGGGCGGGGACTCGATCGCGCTCGGAGGCATTACGGTGCGCTTGCTGCACACCCCCGGCCACACGCCCGGCTCGCAATGCTTCCTCGTCGAGGAAGCGGGCGCCGCGGGCAAGCTCGTCAGCGGCGACACGCTCTTCCTCGGCAGCTGCGGGCGCGTCGATCTGCCCGGCAGCGACCCCGCGCAGATGTACGACAGCCTCCATAACAAGCTGAAGCAGCTGCCCGACGAGACGATCCTCTACCCCGGGCACTTCTACTCCGCGGATCCGTACGGCTCGATGGGGGAGCAGAAGCGCAGGAACCCGTACCTGCGCGCGGCGTCGCTGGATGACTTCCTGATGTTCATGGGCGCTTGAGCCCAGCGCGGTGAACGCTCGCGCCGCGCTGCCGCTCTCGCAGATCGTGCTCTACGCGCTCCCTGGCGCAGGCGTGAGCTTCATCTCCACGCTGTTCCTGGTGATGTACCTGAAGTTCGCGACGGACACGCTGCTCGTCTCTCCGATCGCGATGGGCTGGATCTTCCTCGCCTCGAAAGTCTGGAACGCGCTCGCGGATCCATTCATCGGCACGCGCAGCGATCGCACACTGTCGCGCTTCGGACGCCGCAAGAGCTGGCTGATCGGCGCGGCGCTGCCGATCGTGCTCTTCACCTGGATGGCGTGGTCGCCGCCGGCTTCGCTCGGCGCCGGGGCCGAAGTGGCCTGGGTCGCCGTCGCGGTGTTTGGTTTCTACTCCGCGTTCACCGCCTTCGAGGTGCCGCACGCCGCGCTCGGCGCGGAGCTCACGCAGGATCCGGCGTCGCGCAATCGCGTATTCGGCACGAAGTACTTCGTGCGCTCGATCGGGCTCGTGCTCGCGTTGGTGTTCGGCGCCCGCGTCGTGCGCGAAACCGCGACTGCACGCGATGGCGCTGCTGAGCTCGCACTCTTCTCCGGCGCAGTCACCGCGCTGCTGATCCTCGCCGCGGTCGCGCTGCTGCCACGCGAGCGCGCGGATTATCAGGGGCGCGGCGGCGTCGACATCGCCCGCGCGCTCGGCGACGTCTGGCGCAATCGCGATGCGCGGCTGCTGCTGATCGCGCTCTTCGTCGAAGCGCTCGGGCTCGGTGGGCTCGCCGTGCTCGTCCCGTTCGTGACGCAGTACGTGATGAAACGCGAGGATCTCACCGAGGCGATGCTCGCCGTCTACATGGCATCGACCTTCCTCGCGATTCCGGTCTGGGTGCTGCTCGCGCGCCGCTTCGAGAAGAAGAAGCTCTGGCTGTTCGCCATGGCTCAAGGCGGCGTTGGGTTCGGCATGCTGTTCTGGCTCGGTGAGAACGACTGGCCGCTGATGGTCGTCTCGTCTGTGATCGCAGGCAGTGCCGGCGCGTGCGGCAACTCGATCGGGCAATCGCTCAAGGCGGACCTGATCGATCTCGACGAGCTGAACACCGGTGAGCGCAAGGAGGGCGCGTACTTCGCGGCGATGAGCTTCGTCTCGAAGCTCGGCGGCGCGGTGCTGGCGAGCGCCGCGGCGTTCATGCTCGGCATGACGGGCTTCGTGCCGAACGCCGAGCAGAGTGACAATGTGAAGTTCGCGCTCGTGTGCCTGATGGGCGGTGCGCCCTTGGTTGGTTACACGATCGGCTCGCTGTTCTTCGCGCGCTTCCGCTTCAGCGCCGCCGACCACGCGCGCGTGCGCACCGAGCTCGACGCGCGCGCCGCGGCCCGAGCCGCGAGCGCTTCTGCACCATGAGCGCGCTGCCCGAGATCACGCCCGCGCCGCCGCGCGTCTCGGGCC
>JANNRF010000034.1:0-21981 GCA_031401135.1 Deltaproteobacteria bacterium
GCCAGGCCTTCGCGCATGCGCAGCGCCAGGAAGACCGCCTCGCTGCGCGCGGTTGCCTCGGCGAGCACTTCGCGCTCGGGCGGCGCGCAGCGGCCGGCTTCGATGCGCGCGAGATAAGCGGGCAGCGAGCGCTCGTTGGCCGAGCGCGCGCCGAAGGGTTCGCCCGCGCGCGCCGGCTCGCTCGAGTGCGCGCCGAGGCCGAGCGCGAGCACCGGCCTGCGCTGCCAATAGCGGCGGTTGTGGACCGACTCGAAGCCCGGCCGCGCCCAACTCGAGATTTCGTAACGCGCGAGGCCGCCCGCAGCGAGCGCGCCGCCGAGGCCGAGCATCATCTCGGCGGCTGCGTCGTCACCGGGCACTTCGAGCTTGTCGGCCGCCACGGCGCGCGCGAAGGGCGTGCCGGGTTCGAGCGTGAGCGCGTAGGCGGAGACGTGCTCTGGCTCGTGCGCAAGTGCAGCCGCGAGATCGCGGCTCACGTGGCCGGCGTCCTGGCCGGGCGCCCCGAAAATCAGGTCGAGCGACACGTTCGCGAAACCGGCGGCACGCGCGGCTTCGAGCGTGGCGTGGCTCTCGGGGGCGCGGTGCGCGCGGCCGAGGCGGCGCAGCGTTTCGTCGTCGAAGGACTGAACCCCGATCGAGAGGCGCGTTACGCCGGCGGCGCGAAAGCCTGCCAGCCGCGCGCGCTCGGTGGTGCTCGGGTTCACCTCCAGCGTCACTTCCTCGGGAGCGCCGGAAAACGCCGCCCGGGCCGCGTCGATCAAGCGGGCGAGCGATTCGGGCGTCAGCAGAGACGGGGTGCCGCCACCGAAGTAGAGGGTTTCGAGCGCGCGGCCCGCGAAGACGTGTTCCCGCGCGGCCAACTCGGCAAGCAGCGCCCCGACGTAACGATTCTCCTCGGCGCGCGAGAGCGTGCGTGCAGCGACAACGGCGAAGTCGCAGTACGGGCAGATTCGCTCGCAGAACGGGACGTGGAAGTAGATGCCAACCGTCGGCTCTTCACGCTCGTTAATACCTGCCACGCGAAAAGCATAGGGCGTGGCCCGCGCGTGCCGTTACGCTCCGCCGCCGATGTCGCTGCCCGCTCCCTACCGGCGTGAAGAACTCGAAAACGGCCTCGTGATTCTGGTGCGCGAGAACCGCCTCGAACCGGTCACGGAAGTGCAGATCTGGGTCGACGCGGGTTCCGCAGACGAGCGAGACGGCGAGCGCGGCCTCGCCCACTTCCACGAGCACATGCTGTTCAAGGGCACGCCGACGCACGGCGTGGGCGAGATCGCCGGCAGCGTCGAGGGCGTCGGCGGCAGCATCAACGCCTTCACCAGTTACGACGCGACTTGTTATCACGCGACGCTGCCCAGGGAAGCGACGCTCGCCGGCTTCGACGTGCTCGCGGACGCCGTGCAGAACTCGCTGTTCGAGCCGGCCGAGGTGAAGCGCGAGATCGAAGTGGTGCTGGAGGAGATCCGGCGCAGCGCCGACGAACCGCAGCACGTGCTCGACGACGCGCTGTTCGAGACGCTCTACCGCGTTCACCCGTATCGCTTCCCGGTGCTCGGCGGGAGCGAGAGCGTCTCCGGGTTCACGCAAGAGAAGCTGCTCGCGTTCTACCGCCGCTGGTACACGCCCGAGCACATCGTCGTTACCGCCGCGGGCGATCTCGACACCGACGCGTTCATCGCGCGCGTGCGCGAGACGTTTGGCGCGGCGAAGCGCGGCGAAGCGAAGCGCGCGCGCGCCACCGAACCGCGCGAGCGCGGCCTGCGCACGCGCATACTCGAGAAGGCGTTCGAGCGCGCCAGCTTCGAGCTCGCGTGGCCCGCGATCTCGCTCACGCATGCCGACGCGCCGCTGCTCGACCTGCTCGGCTTCGCGCTCGGCGACGGCGACAGCTCGCGCCTGCACCGGCGCGTGAAGGAAGAACTCGGCCTGGCCGACCGCGCCGACGCGGGTTGTTATACGCCGCGCGACGCGGGCATGTTCTTCGTCTCGATCGAGACCGACCCAAAGCACATCCCCGAGGCGATCGCGGCTTCGATCGCGGAGACCGAGCGCGTGCGCCGCGAGCCGCTCGGCGTGGATGAACTCGCGAAGGCGCGCCGGACCTTCCTGGCTTCGCGCGCCTGGGAGCGCGAGAGCGTTTCGGGCCTCGCGAGCAAGCTGGGCAGCGCGCAGCTCGCGACGGGCGACCCGAGCTTCGAGGACGCCTACCTCGCGCGCATCGCCAGCGCGACGCGCGAAGAGTTATTGCGGGCCGCGCAGGAATGGCTCGATCCCGGGTTGCTCTCGGTCGTGGCGGTCGTGCCGAGCGGAACGCCGCCGCCGTCGCGCAGCGCGGTCGAGGCTGCGATCGAGAGCGGCGTGAGCCGCACCGCGCGCCGCTTCGCCGCGCCCCGCCGTGCGGCGGAGACGTCGGCCGGCGTGCACGCATACACGCTGCCGAACGGGGCGCGCGCGTTCGTGCTGCCGCGCCCCGAGGTGCCTGTGGTGGCAGTGCGCGCCGCGGTGCTCGGCGGTCAGCTCGCCGAGAGCGAGGCAAACGCCGGCATCGGCAGCTTCCTCTCAGGCGTCTGGCTGCGCGGCACCGCCACGCGTGGCGCCGCCGAGTTCGCACGCGTCACCGAATCGCTGGCCGCCGACATCGACGCCTTCTCCGGCCGCAACTCCGCGGGCCTCACGCTGGATTGCACCGCAGAGACTTTCGCCGAAGCGCTGCCGCTCTGGGCCGAAGCACTCGGCTTCCCGGCCTTCGACGAAGAAGAAGTCGAGCACGAACGACGCGACGCCCTCGCGGCGCTCGAGCGGCGCCAGGACCGGCTCGGCGCGCGCGTGTTCGATCTCTTCCAGCGCACCCACTTCGAGCGGCACCCCTATCGCCTGCCGCTGCCCGGCACTCCCGAATCGCTCGCGCGCTTCGATGCCGAGGCGGTCGAGGCGCATCACGCGCGCCTGGTTCGCCCTGATAACTTGGTGGTGACAGTGGTCGGCGCGGTCGATCCCGACGAAACCGCGGCGGCGCTAGCGCGCGAACTCGCCGATCTCGAGCAGGGCGACGCCAAGCCGCTCGCGCTGCCCGAGCCCGAGCCGGCGCCGCGCGAGATCCGGCGCGCCTCCGAGCGCAAGGAGCGCGCGCAGGCGCACCTCGTGCTCGGTTTCCGCGGCGTCGCCGTCGACGACCCGGATCGCGAGGCGCTCGACGTGCTCTCGCAAATTCTCGCGGGCCAGGGCGGGCGCTTGTTCCTCGAGCTGCGCGACCGCCAGAGCCTCGCCTACAGCGTGAGCGCGATGAACGTCGTCGGCTACGCGCCCGGTTACTTCTGCGTCTACATCGCGACCGCGCCGGACAAGCTCGAGATCGCGCAGCGTGGAATCTTCGCCGAACTCGAGCGCTTGTTAGAGACTGCGCCGAGTGAGCACGAGGCCGAGCGCGCGCGCCGCTGGCTGTGCGGTAGCCATGCGATCGGACAGCAACGCGGCGGCCAGCGCGCGCTCACGATGGCGCTCGACGCGCGCTACGGGCTCGGCGTCGAATCCGACCGCCTCTACCCGGAGCGCGTGCGGGCCGTCAGCGCGCAGGATCTGCTGCGCGTCTCGCAGCGCATCCTCGACCTGAGCGCCTACACGCTGGCGACGATCGGGGCGCCGGGCGCCTAGCGCTTCGCGTTCCTCTCGGTGACTTCGCTCGCGGCTTCGCCTCGCTGCGCGCTTCGCTCGTGACCGCCGCGCCCGCGCGGCCGGGGACGTTGGACGACGAAACTCTCGAGACACTGGCGCGGGTCGTGGCGTGCGTGTTTCGTCGACCAACGTCCCCTACAGCCCTAGCGCCAGGCCGTCGCGGCGCGGGTCGGCGGCGCCCGTCATGCGGCCAGTCTTGGGATCGACGGCGATTGCCTCGACGCCGGTGAGCATCTCGTCGGTCAGCTTCACGGTGTGGCCGCGCGCGCGGAGCGCTTTCACGACGTCGGCGGAGATCTCGCCTTCGAGCTCGAGCGCGTCGGGGCGCCATTGGTGGTGGAAGCGCGGCGCCGAGACGGCTTCCTGCGCGTCCATGTCCCAGTCGATGGCGTTGAGGAACGCGAGGAGCACCGAGGAAATGATGCGCGGCCCGCCGTTGCTGCCGGCGACGAAGCGCACCTTGCCGCCTTCGAGCGCGATCAGCGGCGCCATGCTCGAGAGCGGCCGCTTGCCGGGCGCGATGCGGTTGGCCGAGGTCTCGAGCGCGACCAGGCCCCATTGATCCGACTCGCCCGGCTTCGTCACGAAATCGTCCATCTCGTTGTTGAGCAAGATGCCCGTGCCCGGCACGGTGACCCACGAGCCGTAGGGGCCGTTGATCGTCTGCGTGATCGCGACGGCGTTGCCCGCGGCATCCACGACGGAAAGGTGCGCCGTACCTTCGTCGTCCACCGCGAGCCCGGCGCCCGGCACAATACCGGCGCGCTCCGGCTGAATGCGCGCGCGCAGCTTGGCGAGGTAGGCGGGGTCGAGCAGCTGCTTCACGGGCACATCGACGAACGCGGGGTCGCCGAGATGAGCGGCGCGGTCTGCGAAGCCGAGCTTCATCGCCTCGGCGACCAGATGAATCGACGCCGAGGAGCCCGCGCCCTGCGCGCGCAGATCGAAGCCTTCGAGCACGCCGAGGATCTCGAGCAGGGTGACGCCGCCCGACGACGGCGGCGGGAACGCGATCAGCTCGATCGCGCGGTAGCTCCCGCGCACCGGTTCGCGCACCAGCGGGCGGTAGTTCGCGAGATCCGCGCGGCTGAGTACTCCGCCCTGCGCCTGCGCGGCCGCCGCGATCTTCTCCGCGAGCGCGCCTTCGTAGAACGCGCGCGGCCCGCGCTTCGAGATCTTGCGCAGCGTGCCCGCGAGTTCGGGCTGGCGCAGGCGCGCGCCGGCGGCGAGCGGCGCGGGCGGGAACTGGATGCGCGCGGTATCGGGAAAGCGCGCGGCCAGCGGCGTCGCGCGCATGAACCCCATGAACCTGCGCGTGTAGGGGCCGAGTTCCGCGCCGTCCTCCGCGAGCGCGATGGCGGGCGCGAGCGCTTCCGCGAGCGGGATGCTGCCGTGCTGCTCGAGCGCGAGCGCGAAGCCCGCGACGAGGCCCGGCGTGCCCACAGCCAGCCCACCGAAACGCGAAGCATCCGCCGGGACTTCGGGGCGCACGAACATGTCCGCGCTCGCGGCGGCCGGCGCGGTTTCCCGAGCGTCGATCGCGAAGGCGCGACCATCGGCGAGGCGCACCAGCACGAACGCGCCGCCGCCGATGCCCGTCGATTGCGGCTGCGCCACCGCGACCGCGAACGCGGCCGTGATCGCCGCGTCGATCGCGTTGCCGCCGCGCTCGAGCACGCGAACTGCGGCGAGCGTCGCCGCCGGGTGTGGCGTCACCGCCATTCCGCGCGCGCCACTCGCGGGCTCCGGCGAGGCTGCGCGCGCTGTGGAGATGCCGCTGGCCGCCGCAAACAGCAGGGCCGCGAGAGCGACTCCTGCTCGCGCGGCCCTAAAAACGAACATGGCCCGCACGCTATCACACGTGCGGGCCATGTTATCGGGGCGAAAGCCGCGGCTCAGGCGCGCAGCGACGACCGATCAGGGCGACACCGCGTCGGCCGCCAAGCACGTCTCTCGGGTTGCCCTAACAAAGCGCGTGCGCACTCCACCGGTGCCGTAGCGCAGTTAGAGCGACAGCAACGGAATGCGAGCACTAGTCGGGGTGAGCGGCCGCGCCGGAGGCTGTCGGCTCGAAGTTTCGCGTCGTTAGGCCGTGGCCCGACCGCGAAGGCGCGGCTAAGTTGCCGCGCCTTCGGCCCGGTAGCTCAGTTGGTAGAGCACCGCACTGAAAATGCGGGTGTCGCCAGTTCGACTCTGGCCTGGGCCACCACCAACCTCCGCGGAGCATCCGGGGCGCAACGCGCCGCGCGGAAGCCCGCGATTCTCACCCGCGGTCCGGGGCTCAGACCCGGTTCGCGCTCCGGCGTCGTCCGAGCCATGTGAGGCCTGCGAGGCCTGCGGTGAGCAGGCTCAGTTCGGCCGGCTCGGGAACCACGGTGTAGTGGTTGGACACCGACGTGAGGGAGGAGATCTTCTTGATCCGGATCTGCTCGTCTACGTCGAAGGAAACGACGCCGGGCGCGGAGAAGCTGTCGGAGTCCGAGAGGATCGAGCTACCCGAGCGGATCAGGTTGAGCAGGAAGGTGCCCTCGTCGCTGAGCAGATCCTCGATGTCCTTCTCGATCTTGATCTTCCCGGTCGTGCTGGATCCGACCGAATCCATGCTGGCGTCCGTGATCACGCCCTGGTTCGCAGTGACCTTGTAGCTGAGGTCGAACTTGCGCAGGCCGCCGGTGTTCGCCGTGAACTCACTGGAGGTGAGCATGAAGCCGTCACCGAGCACCGTCACCGTGTAGTCGGCGAGATTGCCGCTGAGGCGCTTGGTCTTGGTGACCTTGAAGTCGCTGAACGTCAGCAAGCCGTCGTCGGAGACAAAGGAGCCGCCGTTCACCAGTTGAGCGAGCGTGAATGTGGCCGCGTTCGCCGCCCCGGAAAGCAGCAGCAGCAGCGCGCCAGATAAGACCGCCAGGATCGCCTTCTTCCGCAACAACATGGGTTCCCTCTTTGTTTGCGGAATCGCGCCACGGGGTCGGGCGGATTCCGTCGCAGAGGTAGTGGTGGCAGAGGGGCAGAAGTGGCACGGAAAGTTTGCTTGATGGTGCATTTTTCCCCTTGGGGTACACCACGTCTTGCTCGCCCTCTCAGCGCGCGCGGACAGCTTCGGCGAGCAGCTCGTAGGAGCGCACGCGGGCGGCGAAGTCGAAGCAGAGCGTGACCACGCCGATCTCGGGAGTGCCGTACTCCCCCGCGAGACGCTCGAGGCCCGCGACGACCTGCGCGGGCGCGCCGACCACCGCCGGCATCGTGGCCCGCGCCAGGTAGTCGAGCTCCGCGGGTGAGTAGGGGTACGCGAGCGCTTCCTCGGGGCTCGCCATCCCGCTGTGCACGCCGCGCGCGAGGTTGAGACGCGAGAGGCGCAGGCTCGCCGCGTGGTACTGCGCCTTCTCCTCCGTCTCCGCGCAGATCGCCATCACCGCGATGTGCGCCTGCGGCGCCGGGCGCCAGCGCGAGGGGGCGAAGCGCTCGCGGTAAGCCGCCACGATCGCGGGCCCGTTGCCGGCGTGGGCGCCGAAGAAGTGCGCAAAGCTGAACGGCAAGCCGCGCTCGGCGGCGAGCAGCGCCGAATCGAGCCCCGACCCGAGCAGCCAAACCTCGGGCATGCCCCCGCTGGTCGGCGCCGCATGAATGCCGTGGAACGGATGCGCCGCGTCGAGGTCGTCCGCCAGAAAGCCCAACAAGTCGTCGATTTGCTCGGGGTAGCGGCGCACGTCGCGCAGCGGGCCCGGGTACGCGAGCGCCGCCGCGGTGCGCTGATCGCTGCCCGGCGCGCGGCCGAGGCCGACGTCGATACGCCCCGGGAATAGTGACTCGAGCATGCGGAAGTTCTCGGCGACCTTGAGCGCGCTGTAATGCGAGAGCATCACACCGCCGCTGCCGACGCGGATCGTGTGGGTGCGCGCTGCAATCTGCCCGATCAGGATCTCGGGGCTGGTGCTCGCGATGCCGGGCAGGTTGTGGTGCTCCGCCACCCAATAACGCTCGTAGCCGAGCGCCTCAGCGCGCTCGGCCAACGTGATCGCCTCGCGCAACGCCTCGCCCGCCGTGCCGCCTTTGCGCACCGGGGCTTGATCGACGACGGAGAGCCGGAGCCTCATCGCGCTTGGAGTCCGCCGCTTGCGTCGGCTTCAGAAGCTCAATGTAAGGCGCGAGTACAGGTAGCGGCCGTTGATCCCGATCGGCGACAAGATGTCGTACGGCAGGTTGCCAAAGAACGTGATGTCGGGGATCGAGCGATCCGGATAGTTGTCGAACAGGTTCGCGACGCCGAGAGAGACCGCGACGTTCTGCGTGATTTGGTACTCGCCCTCGAGGTCGAACTGGAGCTCGGCGCCGTAGCGTTGGCTCGGCTCGAAGCCACCGCCAAAGTTGAACACGCGCCTCGCCGAGGCGAACGCGCTCAGACGGCCGAGCAGCGACCAGCTGTCGTTCTGCCAGTCCGCCGTGACGACGGTCTTCCACTTCGGCGCGGCGGTCTCGAGCGTGTTGGTCTCCTCGACGCCAACCAGCCGGAAGTTCGAGTAAAGAGCCGTGAGCTCGGTCGGTGTCCCCGCGTAGTGCGTCACCTCGGTGTGCGCGTAGCTGAACGACAGATCGAGTCCGAAGCCACCGCCGAAAAGCTCGTGGTCGTAGCTGACCACCACGTCCACGCCCTGCGTGCGGGTATCGACCGCGTTCGTGAAGAAGCGCACCGACTGGACGTCGGCGCCGCCGGGAAGGGTGCTCACGAAATCGACAAAGAACGTGTTGACGCCATCGTCGAAGAAACGCTCGGACAGAGTAATGCGGTCGTCGACGGCGACGTGGAAGACATCCAGGGATGCAGAGAAGTCCGCAAGCTGCGCCGTAACACCGAGGCTTGCGTTGAAGGAGGTCTCCGGGTCGAGATCACGGGCGCCGAGGCTCCGAGAAATCGGGTCGTTCACACGCAGCGTGCGCGTCCGTACCAGCGTGCTGTTCGAGCCGAAGCTCGTGCTCGTGTCGGCGAATCCGTCCTGCTGGATGCCGGGAGCGCGGAAGCTGTTGGAGACCGCGCCGCGCAGGGTGATCGCCTCCGTCACGTCGAAGGCTGCCGAGAGCTTGCCAGTGGCCTCGCCGCCGAAATCCGAGTAGTGCTCGTAGCGGCCTGCGAGGTCGATGAGCAGGCGCGGCGACACCTCAGCCGCAACGTCGAGGTAAATGCCGACGACTTCGCGCTGTAGATCCACCTCGTCCGCGGGAGTCAGGCCGGGACCCGCTTGCGCTCCGATCGCTAGGAAGTCCGGCGCACCCGCCAAAGGACCCGCCTGATAAGACGCGAGATCGCCGCGCCGTGTCTGGTACGTCTCGCGCCTGTACTCGACTCCGGCGAGCAGCGTCAACGGGCCCGCGAATGCGCTCACGTCGAAATCGCGCGTGAGATCTAAGTTGGCGGTCAGCTGGTCGAACTCGTAGGCGCCCGAGTCGAACCGCGTCGGGCTCGCCGCGCCGAGCGACGGGTTGAGCGACTCGTTTACGCCGAACTCGAGCTCGTCGCGCCCGTAGCTCACGCTGGTGTCGGCGGCGAAAGCCCCGAGCTCCCATTCTGCGCCCGCGGTAAACGAGAAGTCCTGATCGTCGGCACGGGTGCGCGGGCGATAGCCATCGGGATAGACGCTGAGCACGTTGGCGAAGCCGACCGGGTAACGGAAGAACGCCGCGCCGCCCGTCGTCTCGCGGTTGCTGAAGGTGCCGAAGCCGTAGACCACGATCTCGCCGACGTGCGCCTCGCCGTTGAACCACGCGCCGTACGCCTCGCTGTTCGGATCGCCCATCGTGTAATTGCGGCGCCCCGCCAGATAGCCATTCGCGGCGTCCTCGAAGAATGGGATCTCGTCGAAGCCCGCGCGGTTCGTCTTGTTACGGTTCTCGACGTCGATGCCGACGCGCAGGAAGCCGTCGTTCGGGAGCACGAAGCCCGTGCTCGCCGCGAGCGTGAACGTCTCTCCGTCCGTGATGTGCTGATCGGTCGCGCCCATGTGCGTGATGTGTTCGCCGAACGTCACCTCGATGTCCGTGCGCGAAGGATCCGTGTCGAGCAGAACGTTGATCACGCCGGCGACCGCGTCGCTTCCGTACTGAGCGCCCGCGCCGTCGCGCAGGATCTCGACTTTCCCCACCGCCGAGAGCGGAATCGTGTTGAGGTCCACCGCCGCCGTGCCGCGCCCGATCTTCGTCTCGGAGTTCACGATCGCGGAGGTGTGCCGGCGCTTGCCGTTCACGAGCACTAACAACTGGTCTGGCGAGAGGCCGCGCAACTGACCCGCGCGCACGTGGTCCGAGGTTCCCGAGTTCGACTGACGCGGAAAGTTGAACGACGGCGCGATCGCCGCGATCGCCTGGCCGAGTTCGTCGCTCACTACGCCCGAGCGCGCGAGGTCCTCCGCGCTGATCAGATCGATCGGCACGGGGCTGTCGAGCACGGTGCGGCCCTTCGCGACGGTGCCGGTGACGATCACTTCTTCGACTTCGTCTTGCGCTGAAGCCGCGGTAGCGGCGGGCGCAGCGGCCGTCGGCGACGCCGGAGCGCTCTGCTGCGCCAATGCCGGGCCGGAGAAGGCCGCGAGCAGCGAGACCAACGAGAGGCGAATCACCAGGGACATGCGAACTCCTTCCGGGAGCGATTGGGCGCGAGCGCAGCGGGCGGCGCGGCGGAGCACTCTATCAGCGGCTCGCCCGGCACGCGCCCAACTTCGTCGATCGCGGCTCGGCCTGTTCGCGCGCGCTTACGGCGCGATCACCAGCGCGGCGCGGCCGGCGTTCAGTGCAACGCGCGTGGCGCCGTCTCCTTGCAACGCGATCTCGCCGTCGAGCGCGAACTCGAACTGCACGGGCGTGCCGCTCGTGAACTCGCCGCGCGTCCGCAGTGCGGCGAGCGCGCGAAGTGCGTGCCCGAGCGCGACAGTTCCGAGTGTGAAGCGCGCGTTGAACTCGACCACGGACCTGAGAACTTCGGCGCCGCTGGCCGCCTCGCGAAACGCGAACGCATCGACGCCGCACGGGCCGCGATAACCCGAGTCGGCCGCGACGCGCGCGATCTGCAGCGCCGCCGCGCGCAGCTCCGCGTCTGACGCGAGGCCAGAACACACGTCACCGCGCGCGTCGATCACGCCGCGGTGACCGCGCGGCGCGCCCGCGGGCGTGACGACTTGTGCGAGCGAGCCCAACAACTCGATCTCTCCGCCATCCGCGATATGCAAATGCACCGAGGCGTCCCAGCTACGCGCGAGCCACGGCTCGAGCAGCGCGCCGCCGCGTTCGGCGAGCCGCGCGAGGGCGCTCTGCCAGCGCGCGTCGTGCGCGGCGCCGCCGACCGCGCGCCCGCGCCCGCTCGTACCGAGGCGCGGCTTCAGCACGAAGCTGCGCTGCGCCCAGGCGGGCCACGCGGCGACGCGCGCTTCGATCTCGCGCGCAGCGCCCGGGGCCCGCAGCTGCTCGGGCTCGAACACCGTAATCAGTCCGCGGAGCGGCGGCGGCACGAGCCCCGCTGCGCTCGCCGCGCGCCAAGCGAACGCCTTGTCGTGCACGTGGCGCACGACCGCTGGCGGCGCGCCTGACAACTCGCGCCCGGCGTCGCGCGCGGCGGCCTCCGCAGCCGCGTCGTTGAGCCACGCCGCCGCGCCCGCGCGCGGCAGCCACGCGAACGCGAGCGGCGCATCCCAGAGCGCGCGCCAGAGCGCCGTCAGCGCGCGCGGCTGTGGCGCCGTGCGTGCGCGCGCCGCGCTCGCGCCTTCTTCGGCGCCGATGTTCGCAATCAGGGTCAGCGCAGCGTGCGGCGAACGCGGCGATTCCTGCGGCGAGCGCGCGTGGCGCACGTGCGCGATGAACTTCTCATCGAGGCCAGCGGCGCGCCGGGCCTCGGCGTCGAAGCGCCGCCCCTTCGCGCGCGCAGCCGAGAACGGAAACGGCAGCGCTGCCTCGAAGCGCTGCGTGTCGCCGGCGCCAGGCACGCCGAGCTCGCGCAGCGCGCTCGCGGCCAGCGCGACGTGCTGGATCTCGTCCGCGTGCACGCGCGCGCACACGTCTGCGCTCTCCGAGTCGCCCGCCGCCAGGAACGCGTCGCGGTAGATCCCTGAGAAGTCGAGGTTCGCCTGCTCGAGCGTTAGGCCCATCGCCGCGAAGAACGCGGCGGGCGTGCCCTCGAACATCGCGCCCGCGTGCTTCCAGAAATAATCGGAGTGCGGCGCGAAATCCTCGAAGCGAGCGCCGAGGCAGTCGAGGCGCGAGAGGTAGAGCCGCGCGTGGCGCTGCTCGTCCGCGAGGATGCCGGCGAGCGCGCGCGTGAGAGGCGCCGGCAACTCCGGCCAGCGCAGCAGCGCCGCGGCGAAAAGCTCGACCGCTTGAAGCTCGTGATGCACGAAACGCGCGAGCGCCAGCGCGCGCGCCGCGGGCTGACCGAGAGCCTCGGGCCGCGGCAGCGGGGCCGCGCCCGCTCCCATCCTTAGGAAGGCACTGCGCGCAGGCCGGACGCAGCGCACCGGGCCGCGCGCGTCGCCCGCGTCCGCGTCGTCTTCGCCAGGGCCCCCGCTCGCGAGCGGCGCGAGCTTCGCATCGAGCTCGCCCGAGGTGATTACGCGCAGGCAACTCGCACGCAGTGTGGACGACCCGAACATTTCCGCGCAGCGTAACGTCTTTAACTCGCAGAGAGCGGGGGGTTGTTGGGTGCGCGCGCGATTCGAAGTGGCAGTGCTCCTCGCCGGCGTGGCGAGCGCCGCGCTCGCAGGCGTGCCCGAGTTGCCGCGCGAACTGCGCGGTCGTGTTGCGCTCGAAGTGCAGCGCTGCCGCCCGATCGGGCGTGGCGACGCGCTGCTCGAGGCGAGCGTGCGCGTGCGCGCGAGGGGAACCGCTGTCGCGCTGCCGGGGCTGCACTGCGGCGCCTACGACGACGAGGGCGACGCGTTCTTCCTAACGCCCGTGACGGGGAAGCTCCGCCTTCGGGCGCACGAAGCGCAGGAGTTCAGCGTGCGCTTTGCGGCGGACGCGAAGCACCGCGAGTGCGGCTGCACCGTGCGCGAGGCGCGCCCACTCGGCGGAGATGCGCAGACAGCCTCACTCACGGATGACGAAGCGTTCGAAGCGCTCGTTGGGGATCTCTCAGGGAACGCAGCGGACGACGCGCGTGCCTCGCAGAACGCCTCACGGCACAGCGCCGCGACACCGCCCGCGGTGTCGGCCGCGGCACCCGCCAGCGCGGGCGAAGCCGAGCCCCCAACAAGTGATCCGGCCGAGGCTGAGACTGATCTCGCCGAGCTCGAGCCCGCCCCGCCCTTCGCGCCTCCCGCGCTGCGCTTCGAGCGCGTGCTCGCGCCGGATATCGCGCTGCGCTCCGCGCCCGCTGCCAACGCCGCGAGCACCGGCGCCGTCGCGCCTGGTGCGCGCATCGCGGTCGACCGCATCGAGCGCGGCTGGAAGCTCGCTCGCACACCCGACGGCCTAACAGGCTGGCTGCCTGGCGACGCCTCCACCGCAGACGTGAGCGCTCCCGAACGCATGGCCGAACGTCTCGCGCCGCTGCACGCCGCACTCGCGCCCGGCGCCAGCACCAGCGAAGCCCTGTGCGCCTCCATGCAGCGCAGCGCGCTCAGCGATCTGGTAGCGGCCTGGCGCCTCGAAGAGCGCGCCGTCTACGTCAACGCGCTTTGGTTCGCGCTCGCGTACGAAGACCGCGCGGTGTTCCGGGTTTACGCGATGGAGTGCTTCAACGCGACGCGCGTAATCGATGCGATGAGCGGGCGCGAGATCCGCAGCGAGGCCTCCCCGCGGCAAGAGTGACGCGCGCTCGGCGCGAGTTCGCGGCATCCTCGCGCGAATGACGACGTGCGCGGAGTTCCTCGAAGCCGGCTGGTCCGAGCACGGAGATCAGCCGCAGCGCGTCGCCGATCGCCTCGCTTCGTCCTTCGCCCTGATAACTGAGCCCGAGCACGTCGCGGCCTACGCTCGGCTGCTGACGCACGTGTTCGGCGAACACCTGGGCGACTGGCAGCGCGGCACGGCGTTGCTGGACGCGCTGCGCGCGCTGCCGGTGTGCGACGCGGCCGGCCGCGCAGCGCTCGCGCGCAACGTCGCGACGCTGAAGTGTGCGAGCGACGACGAGACCGGGCTCGACGATCTCTCGCAGGAGGACCGCGCGTGTGCGCTTGCCGCCGCGGCGGCAGCGTGTGCGGGACGCAGCGAGTTCCAAAAAGCGATCGCGCTGTACACCCGAGCGCTCGATCTCGCGCAGCTCGGGCTCCCGGCCGAGTCGCCTGCGATCCGCGCGCTGGCCGTTGGCGGTAACAACCTCGCTGCGGCGCTCGGCGAGAAGCCCGTACGCGACGCCGCGGAGAATGCCGGGATGCTCGTCGCCGCGCGCGGCGGCCTCAGATACTGGAAGCTCGCCGGGACCTGGCTCGAAGAAGAGCGCGCCGAGTTCCGACTTGCGCGCAGCCTGACGCTCGCAGGCGAGCCCCTGGAGGGCGGCGAGCACGCTGAGCGCTGCCTCGCGATCTGCGACCAGAACGACGCGCCCGCGTTCGAACGTTTCTTCGGCTGGTTCGCACTCGCGGCTGCGAAGCGGGCGGGCGGCGACGCGGCGGCGTTCGATGCCACGCGCGCCAGCGCGTTCACCTGCTGGGAGCGCGTCCCCGAGGACGAGCGGCGCTGGTGCGAAGCGGAGCGTGCAGAACTCTCGCGCTGAGCAAGCGGCGCTTCGCCGCGCGCAGCGAGCCACAAGCGAGCGAAGTCAACGCGGCAGCCAGCGGACGCTAGGCGTCCGCCGCCTACGCGAGCCCCGCGTACAGCGCCTTGATCAGCCGGTAGCCACGCGGATCGCCGGCCACGCCAGCCTGCATCTGGTTCATCACGTAGGCGAAGCCGATGCCGGCGTCCGGATCCGCAAACGCGATCGAGCCGCCCGCGCCGGGGTGGCCGAAGCTGTTCTTGTTAGGACCGAGCGGCAACAGATCGTGGCGCAACATGAAGCCGAGGCCGAAGCGCGTCGGCATGCCCATCAGCACCGCGTCTTTGCCGAAGACTTGCTCGGTGCGCGCGCGCAGCGTCCATTCCGGCGAGAGCACGTGCACACCCTCGTGAGCGCCGCCCGCTGCGAGAATGCCGTAGACCTTCGCGAGCGAGCGCGCGTCGCTGTGTCCGTTCGCGGCCGGCAACTCGGCGCGCCGCCAGGCCTCGCTGTTGACCGTGCCGCGGCGTTGGCGCGGGTTGTTGAAGGCGAACGCGGTAACGGATGCGCCGCCGCCCTCGGTCGCGAAGGTCGCGAGCGCGTCCTTCTCGCCGGGCGCGACCGGCGTCGGGATCATCTCGGCGCAGCGCGCGAGCGCGCGCTCGGGCACACCCACGTGGAAGTCGAGCCCTAATGGCTGCGCGAGCTCCTCGCGGAAGTAGTTGCCAAGCGTGCGGCCATCGACGCGGCGCACGACCTCGCCGACGAGATACCCGAACGTGACGGCGTGATAACCGTGCTGCGTGCCCGGCTCCCACCAGGGCGCCTGCGCGGCGAGCGCGGCGCACACCACGCGCGGGTCGAACAGCGCCTCGTCGGGCAGTTTCTCGCGCACCGCGGCGAGGCCGGCCTGATGCGTGAGCAGCCAGCGCACCGGGATCGTTTTCTTTCCGCTCGCTGCGAACTCGGGCCAGTAGCGCGCCACTGGCGCGTCCAGATCGAGCGCGCCGCGCTCGGCGAGCCGCAGCGCGCACAGCGCCGTCATGCCTTTCGTGGTGGAGTAAACGTTCGCGATCGTGTCCCGCGCCCAGGGCTTCGTCTTCGCCGCGTCTGCGAAGCCACCCCACAAATCGGCGACGAGCTTGCCGCCGCGCCAGACCGCGACCGCGGCGCCGACCTCCGGCTTATCAGGGCGTTCGAAACTTTGCGCGAATACGCTGCGTAGTTTTTCGAAACGGACATCGCAGCTGCCTTGAACTTCCGTCACGCGTGCTCCTCTCGAACGGGTCGCGGTAGCGTAGGCCGCTCAGAATCAACGAGAAGGAGAATCCCGTGACCGGACGTCTCTCAGGCAAACGCGTGCTCGTGACGGGCGCTTCTTCGGGCATCGGCACGGCGTGCGTGAGGAGATTCGCGGCGGAGGGCGCGCGCGTCGCCGGGCTCGATCTCGCGAAGCCCGCCAGCGAGTTGCCGCTCGCGGCGTTCGAGGTCGCCGACGTGCGCGACGAGGAGCAAGTGAAGCGCGCGATCGAGGCGATCGACGCGGCATTCGGCGGCATCGACTGCGTGATCAACGCCGCGGGCGTTGCGGGCGGCACGCTCGCCCACGAACTCGACCTCGCCGAATGGCGGCGCGTGCTCGATATCAACCTAACAGGCACGTTCCTGATCGCGAAGCACAGCATTGCGGCGATGCTGCGGCGCAAACGCCCGGGCGCGATTGTGAACCTCGCGAGCGTGTACGGGCTCGAGGGCGGCGAATCGACGGCGCCGTACAACGCCTCGAAGGGCGGCGTGGTGCTGCTCACGCGCAACCTCGCGCTCGACTACGGCCCGCACCGCATTCGCACGAACTGCATCTGCCCCGGCTTCATCCGCACCCCGATGACGGCGGCGCTGAACGATCCCGCCTTGAAAGAAGTGGCGGATCGCGTGGTGTCGGCGCATCCGCTCGGACGCCTCGGCGAGCCCGAGGAGATCGCGGCGGCGGCGCTGTTCCTGTGCTCGGACGACGCCTCGTTCGTGAACGGCGCCGCGCTCGCGGTGGACGGCGGCTACACCGCCGGCAAGCGCCACGGCATCACGGCGGACGCGATGCCAAAGCCCTAACGATTCGTGGGTGTCGCAGCGCCGGGCGGGCCCGCCGCAGCTCCGATACCCGCGATCGGCGCGCCTTCGTTCTGCGCCGGTGGCGCGATGCTGAGCAGGTTGGCGACCGTCGCGGCGACATCGAGCGCGCGCACGTGGCCGAGCTTCGCTTCGGGCGAGACGCCGCGGCCAAGCGCGAAGAAGATCCCGCGCATCGCTTCGTACCGCTCCGGGTCGTAGCCGTGAACGCCAACCTCACCGCCCCAAAGCGACGAGACGATCCGTAACAGATTGAGTTGGCCGTAAGCATCCATGAACGCAAGCGGCGGCTCGGCGAGCAGCACGAGATCGCCCGCGTTCGCATGCGCGAAGCGCAGCTCGTGCGGGAGTTGCCCGCGTGGGAACGCGCGGATGCGCGGCTCCGCTGCTGCGAGCTTGCGCGCGGCAGCGGCGGCATCGGCCGGCGAACCGAGCGTGACGAGCGCCAGCGCGCTCCCGTTGATCGCGCTGCCCGCAACGCCCGCGTCCTCGAGCAGATCGTTCGCGTCGAGCGCGCCGTCCACCGCGAGCATGCCGTGATCGCTCACGACGATTAGGGTGGTCTCGCTCCAGCGCTCGCGCGCGTCGATGCCCGCAATCAGCAGCGCGAGTTCGGCGTCTTGCCCGCGCATTGCCGTGCGCGTGGCTTCGGCATCGGGGCCGCTCTCGTGCCCCACGCGATCCGCGCCGTGCCACCACGACATCACGAGCCCGGGCCGCTCGGCCTCGGGCAAGTCGAGCCACGCGAGGATCTGCTCGACTTTCGCGCGCTCGGGCACTTCCTCATCGAATGGCGCGCGCCGGTAGCTCGGCGCGCTGCCGCGCCAGTCGGTTTCCGAGAGCGGCCAGAAGAACGTCGCCGAACGAACGCCCTGGCGCTCGGCCGCAACCCAGAGCGGCTCCGCCGCGAGTGCTGCCGCGGTGCTGACGTAGGACAACTCCTTGCCGCCCGGAACGCGGAACTGATTATTGACGATGGCGTGACGATCCGGATGCGCGCCGGTCGCGAGCGACGTGTGCGCCGGGAACGTGCTCGAGGGGAACACCGGCGTGAGCGATTCGGCGCGGGCGCCGTTTTTCGCGATGCGCGCGAACGCCGGGAGTGCGTCTCGATCCGGGTAGTCGTACCGCACGCCGTCCATCGAGATGAGGATCACCGTGGGCTGCGCGTGCGCGGCGAGCGCGAACGCGAACGCCGCGAGCCACGCGAGCGCGCGCGTCACTCCGACACTTCCGCGTGTCCCGCATTTCGCAGCGCGGCGCGCAGCTTCGCCGCAGCGTCGTCCATCGCGGCGGGCGCAGGGCTCTTCTCGGCGCGCGCGAAATCGAGATCGCGCAGCTCGTGGATCGGCACGAGGTGCAGATGCACGTGCGGCACCTCGAGCCCCGCGATCATTAGGCCCACCTTCACCGGGGAGAACGCGGCCTGCACGGCTTGGCCCACTTTCTGGGCCACGCTCATCAGGTGCTCCGCTTCGGCGGGCTCGAGTTCGAGCCAGTGATCGACCTCGCGGATCGGCACAACCAAGGTGTGGCCCGGCCGCAGCGGCGCGATGGTTAGAAACGCAACGCAGTGCGCGTCGCGCCAGACGAAGCGGCCGGGGAGTTCGCCTCGGATGATGCGCGTGAACAAGCTTGCCATGCGCGCAGACTATCTCGGCGCCGGGTCGCGCGGGGTCGCGTTGTAGAGTGCGCCGAATGATGACCCGCGCCCCGTACCCGCAAGCAGCACTGTCTCGCAATCCTCGTCGCACGGCTTGCCTCGCGCTCGCGTTCTGTCTTCTGGCCTTTGCCGCGTGCGCCGAAGAGCCGCAGCCCGTGCAGCCGAGTGACCTCGCAGCTCTGCTCGCGGGCAGCGAAGCGCCGTTGCTGCTCGATGTGCGCACAGCCGAGGAGTTCGCGGCTGGCCACGTGCCGGGCGCGCTGCTCGTCCCGATCCAAGAACTCGAAGCTCGGCTGGCGGAGCTGGCCGCCTACAAGCAGCGCGGCGTCGTCACTTATTGCGAAGTGGGTGGCCGCGCGGGCAAGGCCAGCGAGTTATTGCGGAACGCAGGTTTCGCGAACGTGCGCCTGCTCGAGGGCAGCATGCGCCGCTGGCGCGACGAGGGACGCGCGCTGGAAACGCGGCCGTGAACTCAGAGTTCGCGACCGAGGTGGGGCGCCGCCCATGAAAGCGTGGCGCGTCGTGCGGCACGGGCGGCCGAGCGAGGCGCTGGCGCTCGAAGACGTCGCCGAGCCCACCCCCGGCCCGGGGCAAGCGCGTGTGCGCGCGGCGACCACCGTTTGCAACTACAACGAAGTCGACGGTTGTTACGGCCGCTACCTCACCATCAACCCGCCGCTGCCGTACACGCTCGGCATGGAGGTGTGCGGCGTGGTGGACGCCGTGGGCGCGGGCGCCGAGCGTTGGCTCGGACGGCGCGTGACGGCCTGCGCCGTGAGCGCGACCGGCGCGCACGCGGAAGCCGCACTCGTCGATCCCGCGATGGCCTTCGACGCACCGGACGCGCTCGATGAGAGTGCGGCCGCCGCGACTCGACGCGAAGCGCATTCGGCCGATCGTCGGGCGCGTCGCCCCGTTCACCGCACTGCCCGCCGAACTCGAGCGGCTCGAAGCCCGCAGCACGATCGGCCGCTCCGTGCTCGATTGGCGCAGCCATTAGGCTTCGCGCGAGGCGCGGCTCAGGCGCGCTTGCCTCGCGCGAGAATCCAGCTCGCGAGCCCGCCGCTGGCGCGCTGAGCGGGCGCCGAGGCCGGCTCGAACGGCGCGCTGACAGGCAACGGAGGTAGCGCGCCCAGCTGCGCCAGCACTTCGTGCGCGAGCGCTTGAAACTGGCGGTGCACGATCGAGCCCGGCGCGCCGTGGAGCACGGTCCGCCTGCGACCATCCGGCGTCGTCCCGAGCGCTTCGACCGCGGGGCTACGCGAGATCCAAGTCGCGAAGTGCGAGAGGCCGCGCACGCGCAATTCGTAGAGCAATAGCGCCAGCACGTCGGGGCAATCGGGCGCGTCGAACTTCACGCGCAGGTCGAGGCCGCACAGTGCGAAGTGCGCGCGCTCGCGCGCAAAGCCGAGCGTCAGCAGCTTCTCCGCCTGCGCGAGCGATTCGAGATCGCGCACCGGGAGAATCGCGAGATCGCTCTGGGCGAGGGCCGCGCGAACCGGCGCGCCGAGTTCGCTGCCGGTGTCGATCAACACGATGCCGTCGCTCGCGCGCGACCCGAGCAACTGAGAGAGGCCGCCCGCATCGCGCAGCGCATCCGTCAGGCCTTCGCGCGAGGGCGGGCTCGGCACGTACTCGATGCCGAATTGTCCGAAACGCACGGCGCCCGCGAGTTCGCCGGCTCTGAGCGCATCGATTAGGTCCGGGCGCGTGGGCTCCGCTTCGGGGGCGAGCGTACGGTCGAGGCCATCCTGGCCATCGAGCCCGAGCACGAGCAGCGGCAGGTCTTCGCGGAGTGCGCGCAGGTACACCGCGAGATTCGCGACCAGTGTCGTCTTGCCCACGCCACCCTTGGGGTTCGCGATCGTGATCACGCGGAAGCGGCGCGGCCCGGCGGGCTCGGCGAAAGGCGCCGCTGCGAGCCGCTCGTCGCGGCGCCGCTCGGCTTCGCGCAGCGCTTGATAAGTGCCCATTGGCGAGTGCCTCACGGGAAGAGTTGCCTCAAAGCCAGCGTTGGTGGCAAGTAGCTGATTCCACCCGCGCGACGTGCGCCTGTTATGGCGTAGCGCCGAGCGCCTCCGCCATGCGCGCGAGTTCGCCAGGCAGGTCCGGCCCCAGCGGCCAGTAGACCAGCTCGCCGACACCTTTGGCTTCGAGTTCCTTCGCCTTTTGCCGGAGTTCTGCCGGTGTGCCGCTGAAGGTCGTGCCCGCGAGCAGCGGCGTGTAGGCCTTGCGGTCGCGCGCCGTCATCTCGACCAGGTGGCCCTCGTGCACGTACAGGTGGCGCTCGTTCGCGGGAAACTTCTCGATCTCGTCGCGCCAGATTTTGCCGCCCGGAATGTGGTCGACCGCTTCGGGCCGCGCTTCGTGGGTGCCGTGCCACACCACCGCGATGGCCGGCCCGATCGCTTCGGCGACGCGCGGCGATGCGAACGTCTCGCCCGGCGCGAGCACAGTGCCCATCGCGAGCATCGCTGCATCGCGCACGCCCTCGGGCACGACGCCAGCGCACATCACGCCGCAGCCGAGCTCGCGCGCGAGCGCGAGTTGCTTCGGGCCACCCGCCGCGAGCAGCAACGGGGTTATTACGGGCCGCGCCGCCACCACGCCGGCCGGGTGCATCATCTTCGCGAGCGCGCCGTCGATCTCGATTGCGTCCCCGCGCAGCAGCGCCTGGATCTGGCGCAGCGTGCGCGCGAGGGTCGCGAGCGGCATCGGCTTCTGCCCGAACATGCGCCGACCGGTGAAGCCCGTTCCGAACGCCACTGCGAGACGGCCCGGAGCGATCGCCTCGAGGTGTGCGATCGCCGCCGCCGTCACCGCGGGGTGGCGCAGTGTCGAAATGATTACGGAGGCGCCGAGCCCGATGCGCGTCGTCGCGCGCGCCGCGTCCGCGAGGCTGATCCAGACATCGCCGTAGAGCGCCGGTGAATCGGGGAACCAACCGCGCGCGTAGCCGAGCGCCTTGGCGCGCGCGAAGCTTGCGGCCCGCGCTGCCGTCACGCTCCCAGCAGCGTCTCGTAGCTCCCCGCGATCAGGTCTTCGTCGCGCACTCCGAGCCGCTCGCGTAGGAACGCGAGCTTGCGCCCCTGCTCGGCGAGGCCCGCGGCGCCGCCGTCCCAGACTGCCTCGAACTCGAGAAAGTCGCCGAGCCCTTCGACGCGATCGAGGTGAATCCGCACGTTCTCGTAGAGCCCGATCTCACGGCGCTTTCGCACAACGCGGTGGACGCCGAGCATCACTGTCAGCATGCGCAACAGGCCCGCGCCGTCCTCGAGCGCGATCACCTGATAACTAGAACGTTTCGCGCTCGGCTCATCAGCGCGAAAGTACGGCACGAGCTGCGCGCCAGAGAGGCTCGACTCGCGCAGCTTGAGGCGCCCCGAGCGCGTCGTGAAGTACGTGTCGGTTTGCTCATCGACGCCGAGCCACGCTGTCGCCACTTCACGGGCGCGCGCGCGCGCGCGCTCGAGATCCGCGCAGCGCGCTTTCAGCTCGAGGTTTGCTCGCATCTGCGCATCCTCGCGCGCGCGGATCGCAAGCGCATCCGCTGCGGCGCCCCGCTGCGAACGCCTGTGCTACGGCTGCGCCCGGCAAGCGGCGCCTCGCCGCGCGCAGCGAGGCGAAGCCGAGCGGAGATCGAACAGTGGCCTCTGTGTTGGAAGCACCTCGTCGTTCGCATTCCCGCGACGCCGGTACCAAGCAAGCGGCGCCGCGCCGCGCGCAGCGACGCGAAGCCGCGCGGAGGCCCCAAGAAGTGTAGCTCGAGTTCGTGTCCGGGGTGCCCGACCAAGTGAATTTCTCGCAGCGCGCCCGCGCGCGCGGCGTTTATCAGGGCGCGCTCGGG
>JANNRF010000035.1:0-2044 GCA_031401135.1 Deltaproteobacteria bacterium
AGTGGGGCCACAAAGGGGCCAAAGGGCCCAATTTGGCGTTCGCGGAGAATGAGACACTTATGAGACATATGAGACCGGTTGGAAAGGAGTGCGACCCTGCCTCAGCGCCATGTCGCTAGACGGCAGGGCAGACGGTGTTCCGCGCGGTCGTGGTCGCGGCCTGCGACGACGAGATCCTCCCGCTGCAAGCGCGCATCGAGAGCGTCGCCGACGAAGCGGATCTCGAAGACGTCTACGAGACGGAGCGCCACCCGCTCTACGTCGCCTGCACGCCGGCTCGCGATCATTTGCTCGTGACGGGCGTCGCGCCGGCGTCGGAGTTTCTGGAAGACATGCGAAGCCAAGAATGAGCCGCCTCACCACCTTCGAGCGCTACCTCGGCATCGACTACTCCGGCGCGCAAACGCCAACATCGAGCCTCAAGGGTCTGCGCGTTTATCAGGCCGATCGCGCCTCTGAGCCGACTGAGGTCCCGCCGCCACCGAGCCCGCGCAAGTCCTGGACGCGCCGCGGTCTCGCAGAGTGGCTGGCGCTGCGCCTCCTCTACGACCCACCCACGCTCGTCGGCATCGACCACGGCTTCTCGTTCCCACTCGCATACTTCGAGAAGCACGGCCTGCCGCTCGACTGGCCCGCATTCCTCGACGACTTCCAAGCTCATTGGCCGACCGACGAAGAAATCTATGTATCGATGGTCCGCGAAGACGCACTCGGAAGTGGAGCGGCGCGCTTCGGTAACACGCGCTGGCGGCGTCTCACGGAGCTACGCGCGGGCGGCGCGAAGTCGGTCTTTCACTTCGACGTGCAGGGCCAGGTCGCTACGTCGACTCACGCCGGCCTGCCGTGGCTCCGCTTCTTACGCCGAACGCTTGGCGAGCGCGTCCACTTCTGGCCGTTCGACGGCTGGGTTGTTCCGGCGGGTCGCTCGGTGATCGCGGAGGTGTACCCGCGGCTCTGGAGCGGGAGCTTCCCGCGCGAGGCGCGAGACGGCGATCAGCACGACGCGTACTCGGTTGCGGCTCGACTGCGCGCCGCGGACGAGGACGGCAGCCTGGCAGCGTTCTTCACGCCCGAGCTCACGAGCCGCGAGCGCCGCGTCGCCGGTATCGAGGGATGGATTCTGGGAGTGCCCTGACACCGCGAACGAACTCTGCGCGGCGACCAACCGGAATCGTCCCGAGGTCGTGTGACCGCATCTGTCACACGCCCGCGCGAGTCTTTCGTCACGTCATCCCGTCCCGTGTCCCGAGAGGGGTTGAAGTGCGAACCCGAGGTGGGCGATATGTTGCAAACGATGGATCACCGCTTCCGTCACTTGCTCGAAGGCTTTTGCTCGGCTTTCACGCTGTTCCCGCCGGAACCGTCGCTCGAACGGCTGCGCAGTCTGCGCCCGCGTCCCGCGGAAGAAGCGCTGCGCGAACACTGGATGAAGGTGGGCGACTACTTGAGCGCTGCCATGGAGCAAGCGCATGACGAGGCCGGAGAAACCGGGGAGCGGGATCCCGAGTAGCCCGAGCCGAACAGTCACCTTGCAGCAGTCGATTCGGATTGGCTTGCTGCCCGACCCGGTCGAATTCGCGCACTACGACCAAATCCTTCCGGGCGGCGCCGAGCGAATCATGTGCCTGGCGGAGGCGCAGGCGGCGCATGTGCAGAGCCGGGAGCGCGCGCTCCTCGCGGCCGAGATAGCCGCGCTGCAAGCGTCCGCGCGTATGCGGCGCCGCGGCCAGAGCCTCGCGTTCGCTATCGGCCTCGCGACGCTTGCGACGAGCTCGGGTCCGCGCTCACCGGACACGACAGCGTGGCGATTGCGCTTGCTGTGGGCTCGCTGGCCGGAGCCGTCGCGGCGTTCCTCGGAAATCGCGTCGTGGGAGCAAAGCGCGATGGCGCGTAAGGCCTAACTGCTAGTCGCCGGGGTCGCTCACCCCTTCTTCGCAAACGGATTCGGGCTGAACAGCGCTTCCTGAAACGAACTCTCCATTTCCGCAAACGCCGCGTCCATCTCCCACACGCCGTCCGTCACCACTTCCCGCATAATCACCGG
>JANNRF010000036.1:0-6614 GCA_031401135.1 Deltaproteobacteria bacterium
TCGGGCTGGTTCGTCGCGCGCACGATCTTGCGCGCCAGCGCTTCGAGGCTCGGCCCCGCCGCTCTCGCCGCGCGCTTCGCCGGAGTCTTCGCGGCGCTCGTCTTCGCCCTGCTCTTCTTGCTCGCCGCCTTCGCCTTCTTCTTCGCCATGTCGCGTCTCCTCATGTTGAGCGCGCCGCCACCCTACACCCGCAGCGGCGAGCCGTGCTGCGCTTCGCGTAGCATCGGCGCTCACCCTCGAAGGAGCCGCGATGTCCGACTTTTGTCTCACGCAACGCGAAGGCCACCTCTTCATCATCACCATCAACCGCCCCGAGGTGATGAACTCGCTGCATCCGGCCGCGAACCGCGCGCTGGCGATCGCGTTCGACGAGTTTCACGCGGACGCCGAGCTGTGGGTCGCAATAATCACTGGCGCTGGCGAGCGCGCTTTCAGCGCGGGCAACGATCTCAAGTATCAAGCCAGCGGCGGCGACATGAGCGGCTCACCGAGCAGCGGCTTCGCCGGGCTCACCGCGCGCTACGACCTCGTGAAGCCCGTGATCGCCGCGGTGAACGGCGTCGCGATGGGCGGCGGCTTCGAGATCGCGCTGGCGTGCGACCTAATCATCGCCGCGGAGAACGCGCTGTTCGCGCTGCCGGAGCCGCGCGTAGGACTCGCGGCGCTCGCGGGCGGCGTGCATCGGCTGCCGCGCCAGATCGGGCTGAAGAACGCGATGGGCATGTTGCTGACGGGCCGGCGCGTGCCCGCGGCCGAGGGCAAACAACTCGGCTTCGTGAACGAGGTGGTGCCGGTGGGTCAGGCGCTCGCTGGCGCCAAGAAGTGGGCCGCGCTGATTCTCGAATGCGCGCCGCTCTCGGTGCGCGCCAGCAAGGAAGCCGCCATGCGCGGGCTCGGGCTCTCGGTCGAGGAAGCGCAAGCGACGCGCTTCGACGGCATCGGCGCGATGGTCAAGAGCAAAGACTTCATCGAGGGCCCGCTCGCGTTCTCGCAGAAGCGGGCGCCGAACTGGCAGGGGAAGTAGCGGAGCGTCGGCCTCAAGCACTCGCGCGCGGAGCGCCGGCCATCGCCTGCGCGGCGCGCCAATAACAGTACGCGCCGAGCAAGTTCGCGAACGTTACGCAGCCGAGCGCGTAGCGAATCGACTCGTGCGCGAACTGCTCCCGGAAGTGGTCCGAGAGCATTCCCACCACCAGCGGGCCGAGGCCCAGCCCGATTAGGTTGAGGAAGAACAGCAGCACCGCGGTGGTGAGCGCGCGCATGTGCGCGGGCACGAGGTTCTGCGAGGCGGCGTAAGTGGGCGGCGGCCACATGCCGCCTACGACGCCGATCGGCGCGATCACCAGCAGCGCGATCCAGGGATCCGGGCAGAACAGGAACGCGAGCTGGAAGGGCAGCGCCAGCAGCGCGGAGAGCGCGGCGACGCGCATCGGGCCGCGCGGGTCGCGCTTCACGGCGCGATCGGCGAGCCAGCCGCCGAGGAAGCTCGAGGCGACGCCGGTGAAGAGGCCGACGAAGCCGACCGCGAAGCCGGCGTCCACCAATGAGAAGTGATGCACGCGCATCAGGAACGGCGATTTCCAGATGCCGAAGCCGTAGCCCGCAAACGCGGCGAAGCTGACGCCGCCGATCATCCACATGAAGGCCGGCTGCGCGAACACGATGCCGATCACGTCGAAGATGCTCGTGTCGCTCGGCGGCGCTGCGCGCGCGGGCTCGCGCACCGTGAGTCCGAATAACAAGGCGAGCGCGAGGCCGGGCGCGCCGAGCCAGAGGAACGCGGCGCGCCAGCCGTACTCGGCGCCGATCCAGCCGCCGAGCACGTTGCCGAGCAGCGTGCCGAGCGGCACGCCGATCGCGAACAGGCCGAGCGCGGTGCCGCGGCGCTCGGCGGGGAAGTAATCCGAGATCAACGCGAACGAAGGCGGCGTGCCGCCGGATTCTCCGAGCGCGACGCCGATGCGCGCGAGCCGCAGCTGCGCGAACGAGTTGGCGAAGCCGGTGAGCGCGGTCATCGCGCTCCAGACCGCGAGCGCGACGGCGATCACGGTGCGCCGCCCCAACAAGTCCGCGAGACGCGCCACCGGAATGCCCGCAACGGTGTAGATCGCCGCGAACAGGAAGCCCGTGAGCATGCCGAGTTCGGTGTCCGTCGCGCCGAACTCGGCCTTGATCGGCTCCATCAGCACCGCGAGCAACTGCCGATCGAGGTAGTTGAACGCGTAGACGACGGTGAGCAGCGCCAGCACGTAGTTCGCGGTACGGCGCGAAGGAGTTGTTGCGGAGTCGGAGGCGGCAGGTTCGCGAACGAGCACGCGGGCCACGCTATCGCGTTTGCTTCGCTCGGCTTCGCCTCGCTGCGCGCTTCGTCCCCGCGCGAAACGCGCGAGAACGAATCTTCCTTGTCGACTTCGCTCGGCTTCGCCTCGCTGCGCGCTTCGTCCCCGCGCGAAACGCGCGAGGACGAATCTTCCTTGTCGACTTCGCTCGGCTTCGCCTCGCTGCGCGCTTCGCTTGCGCGTTTACTCCGCGTGCGCGCCGATGCGGTCCGCGCGCTCATCCATCGTGCGCTGCATTTTTTCGCGCACGCGCGAAGTCACGGCGCTGGGTGCAGGCGTGCCGGCGGGGCGCTCGTCGCGAGCTGCGGCTGCAGCTTCGTCCGCGGCCTCGTCGTTCGCTTCCGCATCAGCGCGCTCGCCGTGCGCCGCGAACACGCCGCCGAACGCGCCGTCCATGCCTTCGGTCGCGACCGTGAGCGCGATGTAGATCGCAACAACCATCAGGACGATGCCGACGAGCTTGGCCATGAAGAGCGAATCGGCGCTGCTTCGCGCGAGCTTGAGCGGGGCACGTCGCGCAGACTGCGCCGCGCGCGCTGCCCTACCCCCGTGCCGCGATCTCAGCGAGCTCCGCGAGGTCCTCGATCACGTGATCTGGCCGCGCGCCTTTGTGCTTCGCCAGCGCCTCGGCCGCCTTCGGCACGCGCCGCGTGATCCACACCGTGCGCAGCCCGAGCGCGGCGGCGCCTGCGATATCGGCGCTGAGGTTGTCGCCAACATGCAGCACTTCCTCTGGCGAAACGTCGAGCGCACTGAGCGTCGCGCGGAAGATCTCGGGCCGCGGTTTGCGGAAGCCAACCGTGTCCGAGACCACGACCGCGTCGAAGTGCCAGCGCAGGCCGGCGTCTTCGAGCACGGCGAGCGCCGTCTGCGAATGCGTGAAGTTCGAGCATACCGCGAGCCGCACGCGCGAGCGCAGCTGCGCGAGCACCTCGGCGTGATGCGCCAGCGCGCGCACCTGGCCGCGTAACAACTCCATGTGCAACTGCGTGAGCCGCTCGGAGAGCCCGTCGCTCGCGACGTCCAGCCCGGCGAGCACGAGCTCGAAGCGCTCGCGCGTCGGGAACTCGCGACCGGCTTCGTAGCGCGGCGCGCGCACTTCCTGATCGACGACGCGCTGCGCAGCCGCGAACTCGTCGAGCGACACCGGCGCGTGTCGCGCGATCTCGGCGTGCAGCACGCCCGCGGTCGATGGGAACGAGCGGCCGTTCACGCTGACGAGCGGCAAGCCGTCCATGTGGAGATCGACGAGCGTGTCGAACAGATCGAAGACGACGGCGCGCAGCGGCACGCGCGCACCTTAGCCCGGCGTGACCGCGTGGGTGGCGGAGTGCTCTCGCGCGAGCCGGCGGCGATAGGTGGTGCGCGCGAGGCCGAGTTCGCGCGCGGCGGCGGAGACGTTGCCGCGTGCGGAGCCGAGTGCGCGCGCGAACGCGACGGGTGCGGCGAGCGCGGCGCCGCCCGCTTGCTCCGCGATCTCGCCGAGCAGCGCGCGCGCGTCGCTGGCCCCGAGCCGCGCAGGTGCGCCGAGCGCGAGCAGGCGCTCGAGCGCGTGCTCGAGTTCGCGCACGTTGCCCGGCCAGCCATAACACGCGAGCTCGGCGACGAAGACGTCGTCGAAGCGCGGCGCGGGCAGTTCGAGCGCGCGTGCCGCCCGCGCAAGGCCAGCCTCGACGAGCGCGGGCAAGTCTTCGCGGCGCTCGCGCAGCGTGGGCAGTGTCAGCGCGACGACCGCGAGGCGATGGAACAGATCCGCGCGGAACTCGCCGCGCGCGACGGCATCCCGCAGCGCGGCGTTCGTCGCCGCGACTACGCGCGCTTCGAGTGGGAGCGGCTCGCCGCCGCCGAGCCGCGCGAAGCTGCGCTCGCCGAGCGCCCGCAACAAGCGCGGCTGGAGCGCAAGCGGCAGCTCGCCCACTTCATCGAGGAAGAGCGTGCCGCGGCCCGCGCGCTCGAAGGCGCCGGCGCGGCGCGCATCGGCGCCTGTGTACGCGCCGCGCTCCGCGCCGAACAGCTCGCTCTCAGCGAGGCTCGCGGCCAGCGCGCCGCAATCGACGATCGCGAACGGCTGCGCGCAGCGCGGCGAGAGGCGGTGCAGCTCGCGCGCGGCGAGCGTCTTGCCGGTGCCCGTTTCGCCGAGCAGCAGCACGGGTGTCGGCAGCGGCGCGAGCCGCGCGATGCGCGCCCGCAGCACGCGCATCGCGTTCGAGTCCCCCAGCAGCGCGCTCACGCTCACCTCCGCCCGCACGCAGCGTTCTTCTAAGAACGCTCCACGAGCAGGCGGCGCACCCTAATCGCTCGCGATGCCCGCGCGCGCTGTCGCACAGCGCGCGCTCGCGTCCGCTGCGCGCGGCTCGGCGCGCTTTGTCAGCTTTTGCCGCCGCGCAGCCTGCGATTCGCGAACAGCAGGAGCAGCGCGCCGCCCGTCGCGATCGCGAGGCTCGGCAGGCTGAAACCTCTCAGTGCGCCGATCCCGAGCATCGTGCTGATCCAGCCGCCGACGACCGCGCCCGCGACGCCAAGGATCGTCGTCATCACGAGCCCGCCCGGGTCTTTGCCCGGCATGATCACCTTCGCCAGGACGCCGACCACGAGCCCGAGCGCGATCCAAGTGACAAATCCCATGAGCGTTCTCCCTTTCGATTGAGAAACGCAAGAAGGGGTCTGACCCCTGCTTGCGTTTCGATTACGCGGCGAGGCCGGCTTCGGAGCGAAGCCGCGCGATGCGCTCTTCGAGCGGCGGGTGCGTCATGAGCAAGCGCGACATGCCGCGCTTGCCGGGCGAGATGCCGAACGCCGCGAGCGCCGCGGGCAGCGGCGCTGAATCGCGCGTCTGGAGGCGCTCGAGCGCTCCGATCATCTTGCGCGGGCTCGCGAGGTGCGCGCCGCCGGCGTCCGCGCGGAACTCACGCTGACGCGAGAACCAGTTCACGATCAGCGAGGCCAGCATCCCGAACAGCATCTGCGCCGCCATGCGCACGAAGAACGAGCCCATGCCGCTGCCGCGGGATTCGCCCTCGCCGCGGCGCAGCAGCGAATCGACCAGCATGCCGACGACGTAGGCGAGAAAGATCACGAACGTGTTCAGCACGCCCTGGAGCAGCGTCATCGTGACCATGTCGCCGTTCGCGATGTGGCTCACCTCGTGGGCGAGCACGCCTTCCACTTCGTCGGCGCTCATGCTCTGTAACAAGCCCGTGGAGACGGCAACCAGCGCGGCATCCCGGCGCGCGCCCGTTGCGAACGCATTCGGCGAGGCTTGCTCGAAGATCGCGACCTCAGGCATGCCGATGCCCGCAGCCTGCGCTTGCCGCGCGACGGTCTGCACCAGCCACTGCTCCATCTGCGTGCGCGGCTCCGTAATCACCTTGGCGCCGACCGAGCGCTTGGCGACCCACTTCGAGATCGCCAGCGAGAAGAACGAACCGCCCATGCCGAACAGCGCCGACATGATGAGCAGGCCTTGCAGCCGCACCTCCATGCCGCGGGCGGCGAGCATCTCGGGCACGCCGAGCAGCTGCATTGCAATGCCAGCCACGAACAGCACCGCGAGATTCGTCACTAGGAACAGGAATACGCGCTTCATCGATGGACTCCCTTGCGGTCGTTGCGAACGACCAAGCTTGGGAGGCGATCCCAGAGCGTCAAGGCACGCCCCTGCAAATTCTTGCGCTCAGGCGGCGGCGTTGCCCGTCACCCAGCGGCGGTACGCGGCGGGCGGCAGAAACGCGAGCTGCATCGCGATGGCGCAGGCGAGGCCGCCGAAGCCGGTGCCGAGGCGCGCGAGCACGTTGGTCGCGCCGTCGCCGCCCGCGAGGCTGATCGCGAAGCTCGGCGCGACGCTGACCAGCGCGAACGCGCCGATCCAGCCCCAGAGCAGGAAGCGATTCACCACGAGCGGATCGGCCAGGCCGAGCGCGAGGCGGCGGCGCGCCTGCTCCCAGCAGCGAAAGCCCTCGAGCGCGGTCCAGACGTAGACAACGATTGCGGCAGCCTCGATCCACAGCACCGGACTGATCGGTGTGCGCAGCGCTGCGAGATCGGGCGCGCCGAGCGCGAAACGCACGCTCTCGACGTAGCCGTACCCGAGCAACGCGAGGCCCGCGGCCGTGAGCGCGAGCGCCCAGCCCGCGTCAGCTCGGAACACGCGCAGCGTGAAGATGAACACGCCGGCCCAGCCGAGCGCGAGCGCGGTGGCCGAACCGATGAAGACGTAGCGCGCGCTCTCGACGGGCAACCCGCCGAAACCGCCGAGCAGGATCAGCGGATACGCGA
>JANNRF010000037.1:0-18267 GCA_031401135.1 Deltaproteobacteria bacterium
TCGAGGATCGCGCGCACATAGGGTTCGAGCGGATCGCGGTCGGGCATCGGGGAACCTCGGACGCTTGTGTGGGGCGGCGAGGCACTCTAACCCGGCTCAATACGTCCGCAGTAACCCGCGCACGACGCCGCGAATCTCCACGTCGCTCGCGGGCAACTCGATCGCGCGATACGCCGGGTTCGCGGGTTCGAGGATCACTCGCGACCCGCGGCGGTAGAAGCGCTTCAGTGTCGCTTCCGAGCCGCGCACCAGCGCCACCACCATCTCGCCTTTGCGCGCTTCCTTTGCACTCTCCACCACCACGTGGTCGCCGTCGCGAATCTGCTCGTCGATCATCGAATCGCCGCGCACGCGCAGCACGAAGGTCTCGGAGCGCTTGCGCACCATTTCCGCCGGCACGCTCACGAGTTCGGCCATCTCGAACACTTCGATGGGCGCGCCTGCCGCGACGCAGCCGAGCAGCGGCACCTCGACCATGGGCGCGAGCGTGGGCGACTCCTCGATCGCCTCCAGCGAGCGCGAGCTGTTGGCGGCCTTGCGCACGAAGCCCTTCTCGACGAGCAGCTCGATGTGTCGGTGCACCGTCGCTACCGAGGTCAGCCCGAAGCCGGCGCCGATTTCCTCGAGGCTCGGCGAGTAGCCACGGTTCGTGACGAAATCCCGGATGAACTCGTAGATCTCTCGCTGTCTTCGCGTCAACACCGCCATCGCACGGCTCCTTTCGCTCGAGATTCGCGCGCACGCTAGCGGACCGAATAGCTCTGAACAGCCAAGCTGCGCGCAGATTCCGTTGACCGAAAGGACCCTCGCGATACAGTGCGCGCGCTTCTTGGCAGTCTGTCGCTGCGAGTGCCAGCTCGGTGGCCCTCGCAGCCGGACTCCCGCGGAACTTGCGCGAGGGCGCGTCCGCGACTTGAACCGCGCAGTCGAAAGGCCAGCGCACTCCGGAGGACTTGCAGATGAAGATTCGTCCGCTTCACGACCGCATCCTGATCAAGCGCGTCGATGAAGAACAGAAGACGGCGGGCGGGATCATCATTCCCGATTCCGCCAAGGAGAAGCCCCAGGAGGGGCGCGTAATCGCCGTCGGCAACGGCAAAGCCAACGAAGACGGCAAGGTTCGCCCGCTCGACGTGAAGAAGGGCGACCGCGTGCTGTTCGGGAAGTACACCGGCAGCGAAGTGAACCTCGACGGCGAGGAACACCTGATCATTCGCGAAGAGGACGTGCTCGGAATCATCGAGTAGTCCGCTCGCCCACAACCCCTCACTGATTAGGAGCCAGACATGGCGAAGGAAATCAAGTACGACCAGGACGCCCGGGCGAAGTTGCTCGCCGGCGTGAACGGCCTCGCAAACGCAGTGCGCGTCACGCTCGGGCCGAAGGGCCGCAACGTCGTGATCGAGAAGAGCTGGGGTTCGCCGACCGTCACCAAGGACGGCGTCACGGTCGCGAAGGAAATCTCCTTCGAGGACAAGTTCGAGAACATGGGTGCGCAGATGGTGAAGGAAGTCGCCTCGAAGACTTCCGACGTCGCCGGCGACGGCACCACCACCGCGACCGTGCTCGCGCAGGCGATCTTCCGTGAAGGCAGCAAGCTCGTGGTCGCGGGCATGAACCCGATGGATCTGAAGCGCGGCATCGACAAGGCTGTTGCGGCCGTGGTCGAGGAGCTGAAGAAGCTCAGCAAACCGACGCGCGACTCGAACGAGATCGCTCAGGTCGGCACCGTCTCTGCGAACGGCGACGAGGCGATCGGCAAGATGATTGCCGAGGCGATGCAGAAGGTCGGCAAGGAAGGTGTGATTACGGTCGAAGAGGCGAAGTCGATGGACTCCGTGCTCGAAGTGGTCGAAGGCATGCAGTTCGACCGCGGCTACATCTCGCCCTACTTCGTCACGAACCCCGACTCGATGGAAGCCGTGCTCGAAGACGCGATGATTCTTCTCAACGAAAAGAAGATCAGCTCGATGAAGGATCTGCTGCCGGTGCTCGAGCAGGTGGCGCGCCAGGGCCGCCCGCTCGTGATCGTCGCCGAGGAGATCGACGGCGAAGCACTCGCGACGCTCGTGGTGAACAAGATTCGCGGCACGCTGAACGTGGCCGCCGTGAAGGCGCCCGGTTTCGGAGACCGCCGCAAGGCGATGCTCCAGGACATGGCGATCCTCACGGGTGGCCAAGTGATTAGTGAGGAACTCGGGCTCAAGCTCGAGAACGTCACGGTCAAGGATCTCGGCCGCGCCAAGCGGATCGTGATCGACAAGGACAACACCACCATCATCGACGGCGCCGGCGCGAAGAAGGCCATCGAAGGCCGCATCGCGGAGATCCGCAGCCAGATCGACAAGACCACCAGTGATTACGACAAAGAGAAGCTGCAGGAGCGGCTCGCGAAGCTGGCCGGTGGCGTCGCGGTGGTGAAGGTCGGCGCTGCGACCGAGACCGAGATGAAGGAGAAGAAGGCGCGCGTCGAAGATGCGCTGCACGCGACGCGTGCGGCCGTCGAAGAGGGCGTCGTGCCCGGCGGCGGCGTCGCGCTGATCCGCGCCCAGGCCGCGCTCGACGGCATCGAGAAGGGCCTCTCGCCCGAGCAGGCCGCGGGCGTCTCGATCATCCGCCGCGCGATCGAAGAGCCGCTGCGTCGCATCGCGGAGAACGCGGGCGTCGAAGGCTCGATCGTGGTGGACCGCGTGAAGTCCGCGAAGGGCGCTCACGGCTTCAATGCCGCAACCGAGACCTACGAGGACCTCTACAAGGCTGGCGTGATCGACCCGACCAAGGTCGTGCGCTCGGCGCTGCAGAACGCCGCCAGCGTCGCTGCGCTGCTGCTGACCACCGAGGCGATGATCGCCGACAAGCCAGAGGAAAAGGCCGAGGGCGGCGGACACGCCCATGGCCCGGGCGGCGGTGGCATGCCGGGCATGATGTAGGCGCTACGCCAACAGCTCCTTGCACCGAGACGCCTCGGGAGGCACCGCCTCCCGGGGCGTCTCCTTTTTGTGGAGTCAAGCGCGCGCGCCGCTCCGTCGAAACCTCGGGTTGGAGGAGCGCCTGCGCGTGGCGGAACCCGACGAACGTCCGCTGGCCGAACTCGCCGCCCGCCTCACGGAGCTGGGCGTTGCAGTCGAGCCACTACCCGGTGGGCGCAGCCTGCGCGGGCGGCTGCGCGTGTCGATCGAACCCTTCGGCTCGCTCGAAGGCCCGCGCCGCTACGAGTCGATTTCGTTCAGCACAGTCGGCGCCGCGCAGATCAAGTGCTTCGCTCCGCTGCCGTTCTTCTTCCTGCCCCTAATCGCTCTGGGCGGTTGTGCGAGCGCCGCCGACCTCGAGGCGCGCATCCGCGCCGCGTGGGGCGCTCGCGAGCGCAACCTGCGGATCGCTGCGCAGCGCCTCGCAGCCCTCGGTGCGAGTCCGGCGCTCGAGGCCGGTGCCCAGGTGCTCGCGCTCTCGCTCGGCCACGACGACGCGCACGCCGCGGTCCGCATGCTCGAGGCGCAACGCGCGATCCTGCCTGGCCGCGGCCCGCTCACGGGCCTGCGCGCGACTTCCGCCGAGCAGCGAACGACGCGCTTCGATTCCACTTGGCGTCACGCTTCCGACGCCGAGATCGCGCTCACGGAGCGGCTCGAATCGTTGCGCGAACGCCTCGCGCACGAGCGCCCGCCGCTGATCGTCGCCGCGCGGACCATGCCGGCGCGCGTGCCTCTCTCGGCAGCGCAGCGCCGCCCCCGAGCGGGGCACCGTCTTCTGCTCGTGGGCCCGCACCTCGGCCGCAACGCCGCGCTCTCGCGACGCCTCGAGCAGCTCGGCTTCCGCGTGCGCATCGAGTTCTCCGCGCACGAAGCGCTCGGCGCGTTCCAGGAACGCAGCTTCGAGCTCGTGCTCGCGGACGCGCATTTGGGGCGTTCCGAGGGCATCGAGCTGATTTCAGATCTTCAGGCGCTGCCGGGCGTCGAGCGCATTCCGGTCGTGCTGGTTGATGAGCACCATCGCGAACAGGTGCGGGAAGCCGCGCGCAGTGTCGGCGCCGCCGGCTATCTGGTGCAGCCGCTCGACGGCGACCGCGTAGCCGCCGGGGTCGAACGCATTCTCAGCGCGCAAGCGCGACGGCGCTTCAGCCGGTTGCCGTGGCGCCTCTCGTTTCGTCTCGGCGACGGTCGCGACGCCTTCACCACCTCGGTCGCACGGCTCGGCGCCTTCATCGGCACCGATTGGCGGGGGCCGCTCGAGGAAGTCCACCGCTGCGAGATCGCGCTCCCCGAGTTGGGACGCGTGCTGCTCGTCGACGCCGAACGCGTCTACAAGGTGGACATTGCCGGCGCGACCTCAGCAGGCTTCGGCGTGCGCTTCCGGGGCTTCGGCGAACGCGACGAAGCCGCCTGGATCGAATACCTCGCCGAGATCTTCGCGAGCCCTCTCGCGCGATCCGGACCGGCGTAGGCGCGCAAAGCACGCCGTCTGGGATCCAGGACAACCGGTCTGGGAGCGAGGGCAACCGAGCTGGGCGCCGAGCGGCGCCCCGTTCAGGAGACGCGCGCGCGCGCCTGAACGATGTCGCTCTCCATGATCGTCTTGCGCTTGTCAGCGGCGGCGATCGCGTGCGCTTCCCGGGCGAGGCGCGCGATGTAGTCCTCCGCGGCAGCCACAGCTTTCTCGATCGCGTCACCCGCGACGCGCATGCCTTCGCCGTGCTTGGTCAGCAATCGCTTTACGACCGCGTTCGGTAGATCCGCCACGAATGTCCTCCTAAGACGGGGGCATCCTACGAGCGACGGCTTGGCGTTGTCAACGCGCTCAGCGCAGCTTCTTCGGCGGCGCGAATCACTTTCGCGAGGGGGAGGCCGCGTTTTGAGGCGATCCGCTTCACGTCGTCGTACTCAGCCGAGGCGCTTGCCGCCCCGCGCGCGTCGTAAGCGAGCTTGACGCGAACAGGGCCGAACGGCGTCGATACGCGCACGACCTCGCGCGGTAGCAGCAGCCGCTCCGCGTCCTGCACGCGAACGCCGAGGCTGCCCGTCTCCCGCAGCAGGATCTCGGCGAGCTCGGCCCGGCGCTGCGGCGGGGCGATCACGGTGAGCGCGTAGCCGGGCCGGTTCTTTTTCATCTGCGCGTGCTGGAGCGCGACATCGAGGGCGCCGGCTGCGAGCAGCCGTTCGAGCGCGAAGTCGAAGTGCTCGGGCACGAGATCGTCGAGGTGGCAGCTGAGGACGCTGACGGTGTCGCGCGCGAGCCCGCCGCTGCGGCCGAGCACCGCGCGCAGCACATTCGGCAGCGGGCCCGGGCGGTCGTTGCCCGCGCCGTGGCCGATCGCGTCGATCGTGAGTGCCGGCAGCGTGCGCCATTCGTCGACGATCGCGCGCAGAATCGCCGCGCCGGTGGGAGTCACGGTTTCCCACGCCACCGGCGCCGGCACGGTGGGCGCACCGCGTAACAACTCGAGCACCGCGGGCGCAGGCAGCGGCAGCCGTCCATGCGCGGTTTCCACCGTGCCGTGACCGAGCGCGACGGGCGACGCCGTCACGCGCGCGATCCCCAACAACTCGAGCCCGAGCGCCGCGCCGGTGATGTCGACGATCGCGTCCACCGCGCCGACTTCGTGGAAGTGGACGCGCGCGACCGGGATGCCGTGCACGCGCGCCTCGGCCTCAGCGAGGCAGGCAAAGATCTGTTGCGCGCGATCGCGCACGGCGGGAGCGAGCTTCGCGCGCGCGAGCAAGCGGCGAATCTCGTCGTAGCTGCGGCCAGGTTCGTGCGGATGCGGGTGCGCGTGGTCGTGGTCGTGGTCGTGGTCGTGGTCGTGAGGATGATCGTGCGCGTGGTTTGCATGGCTGTGTGAATGTGCGTGGGCTTTCGGCTTGCGAGCCGTGCGCGCGCGTTTCGTGCCCGGCACCAGGACCTCGACGTAACGCGCCGCGAGCGCGCCGCGGTGCACGCGCGTGACGCGCAGACGATGCGCGACGCCGAGCCCCGCGAGCCCGGCTTCGAGTTCGCGCAGCGGCAGCCCCGCATCCAGCAGCGCGCCGAGAAACATGTTGCCCGCGATGCCGGAGAACGTGTCGAGATGCAGCAGCGTCTGCGGCCGCTCAGCGCCGTGACCGGGCGCAGTCACGCGCGCGCGCAAAGCCTTCGACCGCTTGCGCGCCGCCACTTTCAAGCGCGATTGATCAGCGAGGCGACGACCGCCGCGCCGAAGCCGTTGTCGATGTTCACGACGGAGACGTTCGAGGCGCAGCTCGTCAGCATTCCGAGCAGCGCCGTAATACCTCCGAACGATGCGCCGTAGCCGACGCTCGTCGGCACCGCGATCACGGGCCGCGCCACCAGGCCGCCCACCACCGAGGGCAGCGCGCCCTCCATGCCCGCGATCACGATCAGCACGCGCGCGGCGCGCAGTGCGTCCGACGCCGCGAGCAGCCGGTGCAGGCCCGCGACGCCCACATCAGCGATTAGGTCTACCTTGTTTCCGAGACGGCGCGCGACGGCCGCCGCTTCGCGCGCGACCGGGAGATCCGCCGTGCCCGCGCACACGACGGCGATCGTGCCCACGCCCGTAATGGCTACCTCCGCCGGCCCGTACCAGAGCAGGCGCGCGCCCTGGTCGTAATCACCACCCGGCTCGCGGGCGAGCACCTCTGCTGCGACGGCACGCTCGACGCGCGTCACGAGCGCCGCTTGGCCCACACCGCGCAGCGTGCGCGCGATGGATGCGATCTGCTCGGGCGTTTTGCCGAGGCCGAAGATCACTTCGGGCATGCCCTGCCGCAGCGCGCGGTGCGTATCGACGCGCGCATGCTCGGTCTCGATGAACGGCAGCTGCGCCAGCTGTTCGAGCGCGTCGTCCGGCGAGACCTCGCCAGTTCTCACGGAAAGCAGCAGCGCACGCACGCGATCGGCATTCATTACGGCGCGCGAGGCTATCAGAGCGCTTAGGCGAGATCGACGCGCGCGGGGGCGTAGACGAGCAGCCCGCGCAGCCCGCGCGCACGATCGCAGAGCTCGACTTCGATGCGCAGTGCCGCGCGCGCTTCTGCGCCCGCAGCGATCACTTGCGCGAGTTCGCGCGGCGCGCTCTGCATCGCGAGCCGCGGGAGCGACGGCAGCACGCTCGCGCCGAGCACGTCGCCGATCGCGGAGAGCGCGTGCGAGGCGAGGATGTTGCCCACTTCGCGCAGTGCCGATTCCGCTTGCGCGGGGATGCCTGCGTTCTCGCCGAGCAACTTCGCGAGCAGGCGCTCGCGGCTCGCCGCTGGGAATAACACTCCCAGCGCTCCGCCCAGTCCGCCTTCGACTTCGAAGATCACGCCCGACCACTCGCGCGCGTCGCCGCCGAGCGCAGTCGCAAGCGGCGCGTCGGCTGCGCCGGGCTCGAGCACGCGGGCCTCGGGCACGCACATCTCGATCGGGCGCCCGACGAGCGTCGCGAGCGCACCCGCCGCGTGGCCGGCGCCGATGCTCGCGAGTTCGCAGAGCCGATCGACGGCGCGCGCCTCGTCCCGGTCGTGGGGAGCGGCGTGGGTCATGCCAGCGAGTTCAGATCCAGCAAGAACACCGGCACGCCGTCCGAAAGCACCGTGAGCCCCGCCAGGCCCTTCGCGCCAGCCAAGAGCCGCGGGAGCGGCTTCACGTAGATCTCTTGTTGCCCGTGCAGACGTTCCACTAACAAGCCCACGCGCTGCTCGCGCACATCCGCGAGCACGAGCAGGGCCGCGCCCTTCGCGATGCGCGGACCGAGGCCGAGCCGCTCGACGAGATCGATCACGAGTAGCGGCGCATCCTCGACGATCGCAAAGCGCTCGCGGCCAGCGTCCTCGATGGTCGCCACATCCAGCTCGACGACGCGCTCGACCTTGGCGATCGGCAGGCCCACGATTTCTCCGGCGACACCCAGCAACAACATGCGCTGTACGGCAGCTGTTACGGGAACGCACAAAATCGTGGTGGCGCCGAGCCCGGCTTGCGAACTGAGTTCGACGCTGCCGCCGAGCGCTTCGACGGTCGCCTTGACGGCGTCCATGCCGACGCCGCGGCCGGAAATCTTCGAGACTTCCCGCGCCGTCGAGAGGCCCGGGCGGAACACCAGCGCGGCGATCTGATCGGGCGGGAGGTCGTCGGCGAGATCGGGATGTAACAAGCCCGCCTCGATCGCACGGCGCTTTACCTTCTCGAGATCGATGCCGCGCCCGTCGTCGCTCACCGCGATGCGCACCTGGTCGCGCTCGCGCCGCGCATCGATCACGATGCGGCCAACCGCGGGCTTGCCGGCGCGCCTGCGCTCCTCCGGCGTTTCGAGCCCATGATCGACGGCGTTGCGAACCAGATGCACGAGCGGGTCGCCCAGCCGGTCGAGAATCCCGCGGTCGAGTTCGAGTTCCGCTCCGCGCAACACCACCTCGACTTGTTTGCCGAGCTCGAGCGCAATTTCGCGTGCCACGCGCGGCAGCGGTTCCACTACGCGCAGCAGCGGCGCCGTGCGCATGCTGAGCGCGCGACGCTGCAAATCGCCGACCACGCGATCCATGCGATCGAGGCCCGCGGCGAGTTCCGCGGTGGCGCTGCGTTCGCGCTGCGCGAGGCCCCGCAGCTGGCTCGAGGAGAGCACCACTTCGCCGACCGACGAGAGGAAACGGTCGAGCGTCTCGGCGCGCACGCGCAGCGTGGGTGCGGGGGTGGGCGCTGCTGCGCTGGGCTTCTGCCTTTCGGCTGGCGCGGCGTCGGACTGCCCCGCCGCCGCGCTCAGGTTTTTTTTGGCGGCGTCTCGGCCGCGCCCGCCGGCTGGCCTGATAACTCGGCGATCAATGCAGAATCCGCCGGGTGCGGCGGCTCGCCCGTTGCGCGCAGCGAGGCGACCATGCGTTCGAGAGCCTCGAGGCCGCGGAACAAGAGCGCACTCGCGCGCGCGCTCACGCGGCCGTCAGCGCGCTGCGCTGCGAGGCAATCCTCGAGCTTGTGCGAGAGCTCGGCCGGGCCGTGATAATCGAGCGAGGCGGCCATGCCCTTGATGGAGTGCGCCATCCGGAAGGCGAGATCGATCGCCTCCGTGTCCGCGGCGTTCTTCTCGAGCGCCAGCAGCGCCCGGCTCAGCTCCGCCAGGTGCTCGGTCGCCTCCTCGAGGAAGAGCGCTCGGTACTTGGCCAGGTCCACTGGCTACTCCGACTTCTCGGTCACCTTCGCGAGCGTCGCCACCACCGCGTCGGGCTTGAACGGCTTCACGATGAAATCCTTGGCGCCGGCCTGGATCGCCTCCATCACCAGCGTTTCCTGACCGAGCGCGCTGCACATCACGATCGTGACGGTGGAATCCTCGGAGCGGATCGCGCGCACGGCGTCGATGCCGGAGCGCTTGGGCATCACGATGTCCATCATGATTAGGTCTGGCCGCAGGTTGCGGAACTTCTCGACGACCTCGACGCCGTCTGAAGCTTCGCCGACTACCTCGTAGCCCTCGGGCTCGATGATGTCGCGAATCATTTGGCGCATGAACGACGCATCGTCTGCGATCAGCACTCTTATCATTGCGGTTCTCCCTGCGGCCGAACGCCGCTCACCGACTCTTCGACCAACTGAAGCGCGCACGCGAGCAGGCGGCGCGGATCGATCACGTTCATCACGCGGCCTTCGTGGGGGCGGCGCTCGGCGACCGGGTTCTTGCCGAGCGCAGGCTTCGCTTCGCCGGCCACGAGACCCAGGATGCGATCGATCGGAAGGCCATAACGATCCGGGTCGTCGGCATCGCCCGCGAGCACGAGCAGGTGCGCCGGCGCGCTCTCGCCTCCGAACTCGAGCAGCGCGCCGCCGAACACGACGGGCAGCGCATCGCCATGATGATTCACGACGCCGAAGCTCGCGCGCGGCAGCATCGGCACCGGCGCCACGCGGGCGCTCTCGGCGACTTCCACCACGCCCGAGATCGGCAGCGCGAACAGCGTGCTGCCGAGTTCGAACGCGAGCAGGCGCTTCTCGCTTGCGGAGACCGCGCTCATCGCGCGCTCCCCGTGCGCGCGCGCGCAGTCGCCTCGGCCAGTTCGCGCGCAATCGAGGCGAGCGCCTGTGCGCCCGTAACGACTTCGCTCATCGCCTCGATCTGGCCTTCCGCCGCGCCCGCCACGACATCGACCGCCGCGACGTTCGTCGCCGCAACACCTGTTACCTCGTTCACGGCGGCGACCATGCGCTCGGCGCCCTGCGCCTGCACGTCGGCCTGCTCGAAAATCTCTTCCGAGCGCGACGACGCTTCGGCGACCGCCGCGAGAATCTGCGCCAGCGAGTGCGCGATCGTATTCACGTCGTCGCGGCCTTCGGCAATCACTTGCCCTGAGAGGCGCATCTCGTCCGCGACGCTGTGCGTGTCGCTCTCGATCTCGCCCACCAGCTTCGAAATCTCGTCGGCGCTGCGCTGCGCACTCTCGGCGAGCTTGCGGATTTCATCGGCGACGACCGCGAAGCCGCGCCCGGCCTCGCCGGCTCGCGCCGCTTCGATCGAGGCGTTCAGCGAGAGGAGGTTCGTGCGCGATGCCACGCTCGTAATCAGTTCGGTGATCTGATGGACATGACGCGTCTTGGCTTCGAGGTCGAACACCATCTTGCCCGCGTTGTCCATACGCTCGAACACGCTGCGCATCTTCTCGATCGCGAGCCGCGAGACATCCACGCCCGAGTTCGCCTTCTGATTCGCCTCGGCTGCGAAGCCGAACGCCTCGCGCGCACGCGACGCGTTGGCCTCGATCGCGCCCGCAATCTCCGCGGAGACGCGCTGCACCTCGGCCATCAATTGCTTCTGGTGCGCGCCGCCCTTCGCCACGTCAGCGATCGTGTCGGAAATCTCGCGCGCCGTGTCGTCTGCACGCTTGCCGCCGCTCGCGAGCGCATCGACCGCGCGCTGCATGCGCTCGCCGATCGCGTGGGTCTCGCCGCTGAGCGTGCGCAGGCTGTCACAAAGTTTCGCGACGCCAGCCGCGAGCTCGTGCGCTTCGTCCAGCAGCGCGGGTTCTTCGAGCGGCTCGATCGGACCATAATCACCCCGCGCGGCGCGGCGCGCGAGCACAGCTGCCTGCGCGTGATCCCCGAGCAGCCGCCGCGCGAGCGCGAGGCCGACCGCGCCGCCCGCGCTGATCGCGAGCACCGTTGTCAACGCCGAGTTCGCAGGCGCGCCCAGAGAATTCGCGAGCAGCGGCACCGCTGAAGCAGCGCCCGCCGCGGCCAGCGAGCCGAGCGCGAATTTATGAACGAGGGACAAACGCACGGGCTGCCTATCGGCGCGACAGCACGTTCGCTTGACGGTCGACAAGCCCAGTCGACTTGCAGTTCTTCGGTCGAATCCGCCGACGGATTGCGCGCTTTCCGAGCCGGCCGAAGGGCGGACGCTGCGCGTCCGCTGGCTATCGCTTTTACTCCACTCGGCTTCGCCTCGCTGCGCGCGGCGAGGCGCCGCTTGCTAGAAGTGCCGAAATCCCCCAGCGCCGAACCCGCGCGGCAGCCCGTGCACGACCGGCTTGCCCGGCTCGATGCGGCCGATCTCGGTTACGACGACCCCGAGCCGCCGCGCGAGGCCGACCGCATTCGCACTGGGTCCGCGCGCGGTAAAGAGCAACTCGTAGTCCTCGCCGCCCGCCAGCGCGAGCGCACGCGGATCGCATCCCGCGCGCGCGCACGCCGCCGCAAAACCAGGCGGCGTTGGCAATCGACTCGGATCGATGCGCACCGCCACCTGCGAAGCCCGGCAAACATGCGCGAGATCCGCCGCGAGCCCATCCGAAACATCGATGCACGCGCCAACCCCGCGGATGCCCGCGAGCGAGCGCCCCGCCGCCACGCGCGGCTCCGCCGCCACGCGCACCCGCCCGCGCGCGCGCGCCAGCGCCGCGCCACCCAGCGTGCCCGTAACAAACATGCGATCGCCCGCCCGCGCCCCACTCCGCAACAACGCCCGCCCCCGCCGCACCGCGCCGAGCACGGTAATCGCGAGCGAAATCTCCCTCGCCCGCGCGAGATTCCCGCCCACGAGCGGGCACCCGAAGCGAACCGCGAGATCGAGCATCCCGCGCGCCAGCCCGAGCGCATGCGCAACCGGCGTCGCCTCAGGCGCCGCCAGCGCCACGACAAACCCGAGCGGCCGAGCCCCCATCGCCGCCAAGTCCGACAGATTCGCCGCAATCGCCCGCCGCCCCGCCACCCGCGGCGTCTCCTGCGCAAAATCGAAATGCACGCTCTCTACGAGCGCATCGGTCGTAACAACTACCTCTTCGCCAGCCCGCACCCGTAACAGCGCCGCGTCATCCCCAATCCCAAGCGCGATCGCGGGAGTGCGCACCCCCGCAAACGCCACGCGCGCGAGCGCCTCAATGCGCGCAATCAACGCGAACTCTCCGATGTCACGAAGCTGCTTCACGAGCGCACATTACTTCGCCACGAACAACGCGCAGCGTGACGCGAGCGCGCCTCAACGGCGCGCGAGCGTCACCCTCCCACCTCAGTTTGCGCGCGTGCACTCGTGCCGAGGCGAGCGAGGGGCGGGAGCGGGGTGTGGCCGCGGAGGGCCGCTACGAGCAGCACCTCGGCACACCAAACCGCAGCGAACGCACAGCGGATCTCCGCCACCACCTCACGGCGATGCAGAACTCGCCCCGCTGCCCGTCGTACCCGCTGCCCGCACACTCCCGCGAGAAGGCCCGCAGCCGGACAGCACCCCTCCCGCCCCGAGCGGGAGCTCGCGACGAGCACCTCTTCCGGCGGCGACTCTTCGATGCCGCCGCTCCGAAGCTCCGGCTCTTACCGCCGCCCCTTCGCCTTCACACTCGCCACATGCCCGCGCGTCGCCATCCGCACCGGCTCCCGCCTCGTCTTCTTCCTAACACTCGGACTCCGCTCCAGCGCGTGCTCCAACACCTCGTCCATATGCGCCACCCCCACGAACTTCATCTTCTTCGCCAGCTCCTTCGGCACCTCGCGCAAATCGTCGAGATTCTTCTCCGGCAACAGCATCGTGTGAATGCCCGCGCGCAGCGCCGCCAACGCCTTCTCGCGCACGCCGCCCACCGGCAGCACGCGCCCGCGCAGCGTCACCTCGCCGGTCATCGCGACGTTCGGCTTCACCGCGATCCCGGTCGCGAGCGAAGCCAGCGCCGTCGCCATCGTGACGCCCGCGGAAGGGCCGTCCTTGGGAATTGCGCCGGCCGGAACGTGCACGTGCAGCTCGCGGCGCGCGAACAGGTCTTCATCGACGCCGAAGTCGGCGAGCCGCCAGCGCACCCAAGTCAGGGCGGCTTGCGCAGATTCCTTCATCACGTCGCCGAGCTGACCGGTGAGCACGAGCCCGCGGCCGCGTGTGATCGCGGCCTCGATCCGTAACACGTCGCCGCCCGCCTCGGTCCAAGCGAGGCCCGTGGCGACGCCGATCTCGGGGACCGAACTCGCCATAGTCTGCTCGTGACGCGCGGGGCCGAGAAAGCGCGAGAGCGTCTTCGGCTCGACGCGCACCACGCGCGTGTCGCCCTCTGCCGCGCGCCGCGCTGCCTTACGGCAGATCGCGGCGACCTTGCGCTCGAGATCGCGCACGCCGGCTTCGAAGGTGTACTCGGTGACCATGCTGCTCAGCGCGCCGTCGCTCCAGCGAATCCGCGCGGTCGGCAGGCCGGCTTCCTCGGTCTGGCGAGGAATTAGGTACGAGCGCGCGATGTCGAGCTTCTCTTCCGGCGTGTAACCGGACACGCGCAGCACTTCCATGCGGTCGCGCAGCGGCGGCGGCACGCGTTCGAGCACGTTTGCCGTCGCGATGAAGAAGACTGCGGAGAGATCGAACGCCACGTTCAGGTAGTGGTCGCTGAACTTCGAGTTCTGCTCGGGGTCGAGCACCTCGAGCAATGCGGACGACGGATCGCCGCGAAAGTCCGCACCGAGCTTGTCGAGCTCGTCGAGCATGAACACCGGGTTGCGCGTCTTCGCCTGCTTCAGACCTTGCAGGATGCGGCCAGGCAGCGCGCCCACATAAGTGCGGCGGTGGCCGCGGATCTCCGCCTCGTCGCGCACGCCGCCGAGCGACACGCGCACGAACTCGCGCCCCATCGCGCGCGCGATCGAGCGGCCGAGGGAGGTCGTGCCGACGCCGGGTGGCCCGGAGAGGCAGAGGATCGGGCCGCGCGAATCCTGGCGCAGCTTGCGCACGCCGAGGAACTCGAGGATGCGCTCCTTGATGCTCTCCAGGTGCGCGTGATCGGTGTCGAGAATCTGCTTGGCGCGCTTCAGATCGATGCGATCGGGCGAGAGCTTCGACCAGGGCAGCTCCACCATCCAGTCGAGGTAGCTGCGCACCACCTGGGCCTCGGGGCCGTCCGGGTGCATGCGCTCGAGGCGGCGCAGCTGGCGCATCGCCTCTTCGTACGCCTCGGGTGTTAGGCCGCCCTCGTCGAGCTTCTGCCGATACTCGAGCGCGTCTTCCTGGCGCGAATCCGTCTCGCCGAGTTCGGCTTGGATCGCGCGCAGCTGCTCGCGCAGGTAATGCTCACGCTGACCGCGCGACAGCTCTTCCTTCGCCTGCGATTGAATCTCGGCCTGCATCGAGCTGACTTCGAGCTCGCGCCGCAAGAGCGCGTCGACACGGCGCAGCCGCGCAAGGCCATCGATCGCCTCGAGCACTTCCTGTGCTTCGGAGAGCCGCAGCCGGAGGTTCGAAGCGATCAGGTCCGCGAGCCGGCCGGGCTCGTGGATGTTCGCGGTGATCGACAAAATCTCAGGCGGCAGGTTCTTGAGCGGCAGCAGTTCTTCGACGCGCCCGCGCACGGTGCGCGCCAGCGCCTCGGCCTCGGCGTTCCATTCGCCCTCTTCTTCATCCGGCAGCACGGAGACTTGCGCCCACTGCGCCGGCTCGTTCTCCACGAACGAATCGATGCGCGCCTTGGCGATGCCCTGCACCAGCGCCTTCACGCGCCCGTCCGCCAGGCGCAAGATGCGCATCACCATCGCGACCGTGCCGACGCGGTAGAGATCGTCTGCGCCCGGGTCTTCGAGCTCGGCGTTGCGCTGGGCGACGAGCAATAACAAGCGATCGCCGGCCAGCGCGTCCTCGATGGCCGCGACGGATTTCTCGCGCGTCACGAACAGCGGCAGCACCATGTACGGAAACACCACCGACTCTCGCAGCGGCAGAATCGGCAGCTCGCTCGGGATCTCGAAATCGGCAGCGCGCCGTGTCGTCATCCGTGTGATTTCGACGCCGCAGTGAGATGACTTGAGACGTGTCGCGCCCTCCTGCGCGCGCTGCGCGAGCGCTGTCTCAGCGGCTCACGGCAACACGACGCTGCGCTGCGACGAACCTTTCTCGCAACTTTCGCGAGTCGGGTCGCCGATCTCGCCATCGGTCACGACGATGGCGCGAGCGCCGTCGATCACGAGGCCTTCGGAGAACGGCGGGATCTGCCGCTGGCGCACGGGCGCTGCGAGCTTTGCGCCCGGGGCGAGAGCGCTGCCGCGGATCGCAAACAAGCTGAACGGCTCGATCGCGTCGGCGGTCGGCCCGGCGATTCCCCAGAGCGTGCCCTCCGAGAACGCGAGTTCGCGCAGGCCGCGGCCGCCGAGGTCGATCGAGGCGACGGCGTCGAAGCGCAGCATGCGCGAATCGCTCGCCATGCGCAGCAGAACGGCGCGCCCTGCGACCAGCGGGTTGCGCAGCCCCAGCCAGATTCGGCTCGCGTCGTTTGGACCGTCCGGCTCGGGCACCGCCACCGCGCCCTCGATGTTCAGCGCTCCGCACTTCGCCCGATCCGGCGCACGCTCGCCCTTCGAGAGCGCCCTGCAGAGCGCTCTCGCACCGCGGGGCGCCACGGGGCCGAACAGCGCCGCGACGCAGTCTGTTACGCCCGAGCCGATGCTTGCCCGAAGCGCTGAAGTGTCGATCGTTGCCTCTTCTTCGAGCTCGTGCCCGGCGCGGGCGCGCAGCCAGCGAAGCTGCCAGCGCTTTGTTTTGAACTCGCACTCCTTGTTACGGCTGTGCGATGCAACGACGAGCAGGCGCTCGCCTTGCGTAGCGAGCGCCTCGATGTCGCGCAGTCCAGCGCCGCCCGGCATGGCGAGGCGCTGCATCCCGTCGAGCCCGCGTTCGCTGAGCTCGAAGGCGAACAGATCGCCGGAGTGCTCATTGTCGGCGACGAGCACGCGCCGATTCGAGGACGGATCGCGCGCGGCAGCCGACGCTTCGCAAAGCGGCCACTCGCCGAGGCCCTTCGCCAGGGCGGGGCTCGCGAGCGCGCTCAGCCAGCCGAGCAGCGCCACGAGCGCGAGCGCAGCCTCGCGGCTCGCAGCCATCGCGAAATCACTCCCGCGGCCAGCTCGCCGCGCTCACTCCGGTGGCTGCCAGCAGGCTGCAGTCCGCGAGCCCAGCGCGTTCGCGCGCCTTGAGAACCGCCTCGCGCGTGCGGAAGACTTCGTCGAGCAAGCCCGCCACTTCGTCCGGGCGCGCGAGCCGCTGTGCGAACCAGCGGTCCGCGACCGCCTCGGCGGAATCGGCGAGCACGAGCAACTCGCGCCAGTGCGCGCTGCGATCGTGAAACGTCTGCAGCTCCGAGAGCGCGAGCTGCGCCTCCAGCATCCGTTCCTCGACCACGGCCCGTTCCTGGCTCGTCTGGCTGTTCGCCAGAGCGGAATAATGCCTCGCCTCGGCGCGCGCTTTCGTGCCGAACGGAATTTCGATCCCGACGCGCCCGAGCACCGACTGCTGCTGGCCGCGATGGGTCACGGGCTCGAATCCGAGATCCACGAACTTGACGGACGGATAGCGGCTCGCGTTTTCGCTGCGCGCGAGCGCCTGATAACGCTCCTTCAGCGCGCGATGTACGCCGATCGCTGGCTGACTCCGTAACACTTCCGCTCGCACTCGCTCCGGCTGCGCGCCGAACTCTTCGACTCGATCCGGCAGAGCGGGCAGCACCGCGTAGGTGCGGTCAGGCCGAACCGCGGGCAGCGCCAGCGGGTTCGGCACACGCGTCGCGAGATCGACCTTGCTCGAGAGCTCGAAGCCCGCCGCGGCGACTTCGTCCAGCATGCCGGCCCGCACGAGTTGTGCGTTCCATTTCACGAGTTCGCGCTGGCGCCCGGCGTAGCGCTCGTAGATCTGCATCCGCTCGGCATACACGAGCCGATCGAGCGACGGCAGGCACAGTGCCGCGCGGCGCTCGAGCGCCACTTCTTCGAGCTTCGCGAGCGCCGCCTCGCTGCTGGCGTGCTGCGCCTCCTTCTGCGCGCGCACAGCAGCCGGGTTCGCGAGCGGCAAGCGCGCGAGCACGGGCACGCTCGCATCCCCCTGCACTTCCGCGCCAACTCGCAGCTCGAGCGAATCGACGACCGCTTCGCCCTCCTCGCGCGCGATCTCCGCCTCGAGTTCAGCGCGACTCGCTTCGACGGCAGGATCGTCTTGCATGCCGTCGCGCGCGATCGCTGCTTCCACTTTCGCTCGGCGGTCGAACAAGTTGCCGATCTTGGCGAAGTGGCGGCAGCCCGACGCAAATGCGAGCAGCGCGACCAGCGTGAAAACCCAGATACGACGCATCAGCTTGCCCTCCTGCGCGAGAACTCGACGCTCACGACTTGACCGATCCCCAACAAGCAATCTTGCGGCAGCGAGATGTGCACCGGCGTGCCGTGAACGGGGAGCCCGAGAAGTCCTTGCAGCTGTTCGGGCGCCGGTTCGACCGCCGCGCCGAGGCGCATCACACGGGCGGCGCTTCGGCACGCCTCGCTGACTGCGCTCACGAGATGCGCCGTCGCTCCCACCGAAACCGCTCCGGGCTCGGTTGTTGGGGCCAGGTACGCGACGATCTCTTCGGCGTGGTCGGGCAGGATCGACGCCACCGAGGCGCCCTCCGCGATCGAAGCGCCGAGCCACGCGAGCGCGGCGACGCGCCCGGCGAAGCTGCTGCGGACAGTGAGCGACTTGCGATCCTCGACCAGCGTCTGTCGATGCGTTTTCAGCACCTCGAGCTGCTTCGCGAAGAACTCGGCTGTCGGGTGCTCGAGCGACGGCATCTTGGGCCTCGTCCGCATGCCCGGCGCAACCCAGCGCTGCTCCTCCACCACGAGCGCGGCTTGCGCGAGCTTCGATTCGTTGGAGAGCTCCTCGAGTTCTGCGTCGAAGCGCGCGATGCGCTGATCGATGAAGTACGGCGACAACTCGACCAGCGGCTGACCCACCTCCACACGCTCGCCGGGCGCGACGAACACCGCGGTAACGAACGAGGCTGCGCGCGAGGGATGATCGACCGGCCGCGCGCTGGCGACCGCGTC
>JANNRF010000038.1:0-17187 GCA_031401135.1 Deltaproteobacteria bacterium
TTTATTATGCCCGCGTGGTCGAGAGCCCGACCTGCCGCTGGACCACCTGGAAGTGCGCGGCGCTGCCCGAGGGCGAGCGGCCCGACGCCTGCAGCGATCCGCGCGTGCCGACGACGATCCAGGAACGTGCCTGGACGTCGCCGATTTGGTTCACCCCCTGAGACGCAGCTACGCGAATAACACTTCGCATCCGGTCCCCGCGAGCACGCCGTCCACCGCGGCGCGGTCGCCGCTCGCGAGCGCGGCGTAGCCCTCGCGCAGCCACTGCAAGCACTTTCCCTGATAAGGGAACGGCTGCTGCACCCAGGGCTTGCCGTCGATCGAGCACTCGACGCGCTCGGCTCGGCGGGCAATCGCGTCCGCGTTCGCGAGCAGGAACGGCGCATAGACGCGCCCGATCTCGGCGAACAGCCCCTTCAGCGCTGGCGTGATCGCATCGCGCGAGACCCACTCGTTGTCCTTCGGCTCGAGGCCCGAGAGATCCTCTACGACGTCGACCCAGGCGGAGACGCGCGGCGCGATCGCCAGCGCCTCGGCGCGCGGCGTCGGGTCGAAGCCCGCGAGCTGCGTGAGCTGGCCGTACAAGCCGAAGTCGGAAGCCGCCGGGCGCGCGCCGAACACGTAGGGCGCCTCCCTCAGCCGCGCGTCGAGCAGCCGTAACAAGCGCCGGTAGCTCTCCTCGATCACGGGAGCGGTGGTGGCGTTCGAGCCCACCACCCAGAGCCGGCCGATCTGCCGGTCCGAGAACAGCTTCGCCATTGCCAGCGCGTTTTCCTCCGCGTCGTCAACGCGGCGCCAGCGCGGGAGGATCGCCGCCGCCTGGGCGATGTCCGCCGCGTATGCCCAGCGGTAGTGGAACATCATCTTGGTGGCCCACTCGTCGGCGTAGTCTTCGAGCAGCGCGTCGAGGAACGCGAGCGCGGGGTCGTCGGGGATCACCGACCTGCCTGAGAACTCCCGCTCGAGCCGGCGAATCAGCGGCGACGAATCGGTGAGCGCTTCCTTCGCGCCTGGAAAGACGGTCTGCGGCAGCAGCTCGACCCGCGGTCGCGGCAACTCGCGCGCGCCGAGGGAACCGGCCTGAAGCCAGGCGTGCGGGATGCGCCGGTAGCGCAGCACGGCGCGCAGCTTGCGGCTGTAGGGCGAGCCCGGTGCGCCCACGATGCGAAGCAATGAATCGGCCATCAGCAGCTCCTTGTTACGGCTCGGCGAAGAGTCGTCCGCCTTGTTTGCGGATGCGGATGCCCGCGAGTTTTTGTCGAGTTCGATGAGTCACGCGCCACGCAGGCCTCCCGCGGACGCCGCCGGGAGAACAGCCGCCGTGCGCTGCGTCGTTCATGCTGCCCACAATATGGCACCTGCTGTGCCACAATGGCGGCTCGCCCAGGAGATCTCCGATGCCCGCGTCCGTGAATCGCACGCGCCACCTTGTCCCGTGGCTTGCGGCGGCGCTGCTCTACGCCCTCTTCCGGCTCTGGTACGACGGCTTCCCGTCGCCGCTCACGCCCGCCGAAGTCGAGGGCTACGTCGCGAACATGACCGAGCGCGGCTATCCGCCTGACCGCATTGCGCTGCTCCGCAAGTTTCTCTCGGAAGACACCGGCCCCGATTTCGTGATGGTGAACTTGATCGAGTTCACTGCCGCGCCCGATCCCGTCGGCGACATGAAGCCCGGCGAGAGCGGCCGCGAAGTGCTGGAGCGCTACATGGCCTACATGACGCCCGCGCTGCTCGCGCGCGCTTCGCACCCGATCCTCGGCGGCAACACCGCCGCGAACGCGATCGAGACTTGGGGGCTCGCAGGCGCCGAGCGCTGGTCGATGGCGGGTGTCGTCCGCTACCGCAGCAGGCGTGACATGATCGAGATCGCGAGCGACCCGCGCTTTCGCGACGCGCACATCTACAAGATCGCGGCGATGGAGAAGACGATCGCGGTGCCGGTCGATCCGTACTTCGTGGCAGGCGGGCCGCGCGTGGTCGCCCTGCTCGCACTGATTACGGCGGCGGCGCTGGCGCACGCCGCGCTCGCGCGGAGGAGCGCTGCGTGACGCTTGTGCGGCGCGTGGCGCCGATTGCGATGTCGATCGCGACGAGCCCGCGCACGCGCGCACTCCGGCGCGCCGCCGCGAGCGCAGCGCGTCGCCTACGCGGGCGCGCGCGCGAAGTGCACTACTTCCATCAAGTCGACGACCCGTACAGCGCGCTCGCGGCGCAGACGCTGCGCGCAGTGACGGAGCGCTACGAGATCGCTCTCGTCCCGCACCTCGTGGCAAAGCCGAGCGACGCAGCGGCGCCAGAACGTGCACTGCTCGAAGCGTTCGCGCGCGGCGACGCCGCCGATGTCGCGCGCGGTTACGGGCTTGCGTTTCCCCCGAATGCGGCGGCGCCTATTCCCGCAGCGCTCGCGCTCGCACAGCGTGTGCTGGCGCGCGCGATCTCTCAGGTGACGTTCCTCGATTCCGCCCCGCGCGTCTCCGCAGCGCTTTGGAGCGGCGATGGGGGCGCACTCGCGGCGCTCGCGCGCGAACTCAGCGAAGCGAGCGAAGCCGAGGCGAGCGCGGCAATCGCCGGAGGCAGCGCGCTGCGCGAACGACTCGGCCACTACCTGGGCGCGATGTTCCACTACGAGGGCGAGTGGTATTGGGGCATCGACCGCCTGCACCACCTCGAACGCCGGCTGATCGGCGAAGGCGCGGCGAAGGGCGATGCAGCACGCGCATTTGTCGCGCCGCGCCCTGCGCCGCAGCGCGACGCAAAGCCCGCGAGCGGCGCGCCCCCCGTCGCGCTCGATTTCTTCGCCTCGCTGCGCAGCCCGTACACGTACATCGTGGCCAAGCGCGCGATCGCTCTCGCGAAGCATTACGGGGTCGAGCTCGTGTTGCGCCCGGTGCTGCCGATGGTGATGCGCGGTTTGCCGGTGCCACGCGCGAAGCAGTTCTACATCGCGCTCGACACCAAGCGCGAGGCCGAAGACGCGGGCGTTCCGTTCGGGCGCATCTGCGACCCCGTGGGCCGGCCCGTCGAGCGCTGCTTCTCGCTCTTTCCGTGGGCGCGCGAGCGTGGCCGCGCAGCCGAGCTGTTGTTGGAGTTCATGCGCGCAGCGTGGTCCCAGGGCATCGACACCGGCCGCGACGCCGGGCTGCGGCTCGTGGTGGAACGCGCGGGCCTCGTGTGGAGCGAGGCGCTGACGCATCTCGATCGCGACGACGGCTGGCGCGCCGAGCTCGAAACGAATCGCGCCGAGATGTTCGCGCTCGGCCTCTGGGGCGTGCCGAGCTTTCGCGTGCGCGGTGGCGGCGCAGCCGACTACGCGACGTGGGGGCAGGACCGGCTCTGGCGCGTCGAAGAAGAAATCTGCGTGCGAGTCGGCAGCGCTTAGGGGTTCTCAGCGGTTGCGAAGGAATGCGAGACGACGAGGTGCTGCGCGCGGCGAAGCGCCGCTTGCACTCAGCGCGCCCACGCCGTGCCGGGCGGAGTGTCGCACGGGCCGCCGATGCGCTCGAGAACCACGATGCGGTCGCCGAGGTCCGGCCGCTGCCAAACCAGATGGCCGTCGGCATCCAGTCTGCGCGTGATTTCGATGGGAATGCTCGGCGGACGCAGCACGAACACTCCGTCCACATAACTCGCGATCGCGGTGATCGGCGTCTCGAAGTCGAACGCGGACACGTCGTGCACCGCGTTCTCCGCGCTGCCGTCCGCGCGCGCATCGGCGATCGTGCCGCCTCCGATGTCGACGATGCGGTTGCCGCACTGCTCGATGCGCTCGACGTACTCGTAGATCCGATCGCCCGCGGGCACGGGCGTGCGAGTTCGCTCTACGCCGAGCGTCTTCCAGAAGAGAAATCGCACGATCGAGAGGAAGCGCGAACCCGGCGCCTCGGCCTGCTCCGCGCGCAGCGTCTTCCAGAGCCCGCGCAAGTCCGGCGCTCCCGGCGCGAGTGGCTCGGTGCACGCCGCGAGGACGAGCTTGGGGAACACCTTGCCGTAGCCGCCCTGCGGAGAGTGAGCGACCGGGATGTCGCCGGCCGAGACCGCCATAACACCCGGCGCCCTGGCCGTGGCGCCAACTCCCGCGCTCGAGGAGGAGCACTGCGGTGCAGTCCCTTCGGACGCGCGGGTGATCGTCGCGAGTAGGCACGCGACGGCTACGCACGTGAGCAGCGAATCACGCATCGCGCCGCCGCTCGCGCAGCGAGAGCCAGAACGCGAGCGCGAAGAGCGGCAGCGTGATCAGCGCGCCGTACTTCCCGGGCGCCTCGACTCCGAGCGGCTTCCAGATCCATAACAGCCATGCCCCTGCGGCCTGCTTCGCGAGCAAGAATGCGAGCAGAGTCGGGATCCAGCGCCGGTAGCGCGTCACCACGCCGAACTCGATCACCCCCCACGCGACCTGATCGACACCGATCGCCGCGAGCAGGCTGATGATCGGTGCGCCGTTCTGCGTGAGGTCGATCCCGGCAATGCGCCCAGCGCCGGAGTCGTCCCAGAACACGTGCACGAAGCCGCGGAACGCGTTGACCGCGATCTGGAACCAGAGGAACCAGACGGCGAGCTGCGAACCGTGGTAGTCGTTGTCGGGCGGAGGGAGGATGCGCATCGTGCTTATCAGGCCGCCGGCGTGCGCGCGATGAAGTCGAGTGCGATGCGCGCGAGTTCTTCACCCGCGTCTTCCTGCACGAAGTGGCCCGCCCCAACAATCGTCGTGTGCGGCTGGCCCTTCGCGCCCCCGACTTCCGTCTGGAAGCGCACGTCGCCACCCTTGGTGACGGGGTCGCTATCCGTGAACGCGGTGAGGAACGGCTTGTTGAACGCGCCCAGCTTCTCCCAGGCGCGCCGGTTATCAGGGATCGCCGGGTCGTCGGGCAGGATCGGCACGAGCATCGGGAAGCGGCGCGCGCCCGCGACGAACTTCTCGTCGGGGAACGGCGCGCCGTAGGCCGCGGCCTCCGCGGGCGCGAGCTTCGGGCACATCGCGCGCAGCACGTTTCCCGGCGTGAAGCTCGGCGACTCGGCGCAGTGCTTCTGCCAGTACATGAAAGGCGGCGCGCCGCCCGCGCCTGCCTTCGCGAAGCCTTGCGCCACTTCGAGCATCGAGTGCGGCACAGCGAGCCCCGCGTAGAGCGCGCGCAACGCCGGCGCGGCGGCCTCGGGAATCCCCTTCGCGTCGGGCAGCCCAGTGTTCGAGGCAATGACGCGCGCGAAGCGCTCGGGCTCGTCCGCGACGACGCGCAGGCCGACGAGCCCGCCCCAGTCCTGGCAGATCAGCGTCGCGCCGCGCAGATCGATCGCTTCGAGCAGCGCTCGCAGCCACGCGACGTGCCGCGCGTAGCTGTAGTCCGTAACACGTGTCGGCTTGTCGGAGCGGCCGAAGCCGACGAGATCCGGCGCGATCACCCGCTGCCCGGCCGCGACGAACAGCGGAATCATCTTGCGATACAGGTACGACCAGGTCGGCTGGCCGTGCAGGCACAGGATCGGCGCGGCGTCGCGCGGGCCCTCGTCCACATAATGCATGCGCAGCGCGCCGCCCTCGCCGTCCGGCACGCTCGCGTAGTGCGGCGCGTACGGCCAGCTCGGTAGGTCGCGGAAACGCTCGTCGGGTGTACGCACGAACTCCATCTGAAGCTCCTTCGCGATCGAGTTATTGGGGACGCTCTGTGGTCGCGAGCAGCCACTGGCCTTCGAGGCCCGCGGCGCGATGGACGCCGATCGCGGCGACCTCGGGGCTCGTCGCGATCTCGACGAAGGCTTTGCGCGACGGGTACTCGACCAACGCCGCGACGTGGAAGCCCTCGGCGCCTTCGCCGATCACCTGGCCGTCGATGCGCCCCATCCACACGAAACGCCCGCCGCGGCTCTCGACGAGCTTGCGCATCGCATCGCCGTAGCGCTGATACGCCTCCTGGCCGGAGACGCGTTCGTCCGGGGCGCTCGCGTGCTGCTTGAAGCGCAGCAGGTTCAGCATCACGACCGGCGAATCCGCTGGGCCGGCGAGCAGCGCTTCGAGCTGCTCCTTTTTCGGGTAGAGCGCGATCGTCATTGCACTGCTCCTCTTGTGGCACGTAAACTGCCACAAGTCTCCCGGCGCCGCCTCTGCCCGGGAAGGAGTCCTCGATGCGCAAGCTCGCCATCGGAATTGCCGCCGTTGCGGGCATCGCGATCGCGCTGTGGCTGAACTGGCCGGAGATCGCGATGCGCGTCCCCGGCGTGATTGGGCGCATCCTCGATCCGCTGGGCGAGAACGTGCCCGTAGTCTGGCAGGCGGGGCCCGCTGCCGCGCCGAGCGGCGAGCGCCTACCGAACATCATCGTGATCGTCGCCGACGACCTCGGTTACAACGATCTCAGCTTCGGCGGCGGTGGCGTCGCGAACGGCGCGGTGCCCACGCCCAACATCGACGGCATCGCGCGCGCCGGCGTCGAGTACACGCGCGGCTACACCGGCAACGCCACCTGCGCGCCCTCGCGCGCGGCGATCATGACCGGCCGCTACCCGACGCGTTTCGGCTTCGAGTTCACGCCGGCGCCGAAGCAGTTCATGAAGCTGGTCGCGTGGATGCGGCGCAACGAGCCGCGCCCGCCGGTCTATTACGAAGACCGCGAGGAGGACGTGCCGCCGCGCGAACTGCAGGGAGTCCCGTCGAGCGAGATCACGATCGCCGAGCTGTTACGAGAACGTGGCTACCGCACACTCGGGCTCGGCAAGTGGCACCTCGGCGAGAGTGCGGCGTTGCAGCCCAACGCGCAGGGCTTTGACGAGTACTTGGGATTCCTGTCGGGCGCCTCGATGTACCTCGACAAGGACGACCCGAATGTCGTGAACTCGGTTCAGGATTTCGACCCGATCGACAAGTTCCTGTGGGCGAATCTGCGGACCGCTGTGCGCAAGGACGGTGGCCCGAGCTTCCGGCCTAACGCCTACATGACCGACTACCTCGCGAACGAGGCCGCGCGCGCGATCGACGCCAACAAGAACCGCCCGTTTTTCTTGTACCTCGCCTTCAACGCGCCGCACACGCCGCTGCAGGCCCTGCGCAGCGATTACGACGCGCTGCCGCAAATCGAGAACCACACGCTGCGCACCTACGCCGCGATGATCCGCTCGCTCGATCGCGGCGTGGGCACCGTGCTCGCTGCGCTCCGCGAGCAAGGCCTCGAAGAGAACACGCTCGTGATCTTCACCAGCGACAACGGCGGCGCGGACTACATCGGCCTGCCCGACATCAACAAGCCCTATCGCGGCTGGAAGATGACCTTCTTCGAAGGCGGAGTGCGCACGCCGTTCTTCGCGAAGTGGCCCGCGCGCTTGCCCGCCAGCGAGCGCTTCCACTCCCCGGTCGCGCACATCGACATCTTCGCGACCGCGGCGGGCGCAGCCGGCGCGCCGCTCCCTAACGACCGCGCGATCGACGGCGTCGACCTGGTGAAACTCGCGCGCGGCGAAGCGCAGGGCCGCGCCCACGGCGCGGTCTTCTGGAGGAGCGGCCACTACCGCTCGATCCTCGCCGACGACTGGAAGCTGCAAGTCTCCGAGCATCCGAAGAAGACGTGGCTGTTCGACCTGGGCAGCGACCCGACCGAGCGCAACAACTTGACCGATGCGCGGCCCGACAAGCTGGTGGAGCTCAGCGCGATCCTCGCCGAGCACGAATCTCAGATGGTGCTGCCGAGTTGGCCCTCGCTGATCGAAGGGCCGATCGCGGTGGATCACCCGCTCAACGCGCCGTCGCGCGAGGACGACGAGCACGTTTATTGGGCGAACTAGCGCGCCGGCACGCGAGCAGAGCGCGTTGGCCCCAGCACTGGCTGGTTCTGCAAGGTCACGCCAGCCGCCCCATCTTCCCGCTCTGGTAGTCGGTCATTGCCTGCCGAATCTCGTCGGCGCTGTTCATCACGAATGGACCGCGACCGACGATCGGTTCCCCAATAGGTCGACCGCACAGCAGCAAGGCCCTCGCGCCGGCTCCGTCGTCAATGCGGATGCTTTCGCCCGCACGGTCGAACAATCCGACCTCCCCAGCCTGGATCGCCTCTGAGCCGTTCACGCGCAGAGCACCCTCGAGCACAGTCAGAGCCGTGGTGAATCCATCGGGCACGCTCAGGGGCGTGGTCGTGGAACTCGTAAGGCGCAGGTCCCAGAGATGGATCTCCGTGAACGTGCTGGCGGGACCCTTTGCGCCCGCGAACTCACCGGCGATCACGCGCACGCTGCCGCGGCCGTCGGGCAGGCCCACCCTGGGAATCGCGGTGCTGAGAATTTCCTGATAACGCGGGGGCGCCCGCTTGTCCTTTGCCGGGAGGTTCACCCAGAGCTGGACCATCTCGAACATGCCGCCGCGTCGAGCGAACTCCCGGCCGTGAAACTCCTCGTGCACGACACCAGACGCTGCCGTCATCCACTGCACGTCACCCGGCCCGATCGTCCCGCCTCCGCCTGAGGAATCTCGGTGCTCCACTTCACCCTGGTAGACGATCGTGACGGTCTCGAACCCGCGGTGCGGGTGCTCGCCGACGCCGCGGCGCTCGCGCGTCGGCGGGAACAACATGGGACCGGCGTAGTCCAAGAGCAGAAACGGATCGATCACGGGCCCCAGGTTTGCGTAGGCCAGCAGCGTCCGGACCGGGAACCCGTCGCCGACCCAGTGGCGATCCACGCTGCGCTGGATGCAGCGCAGCTTCTTCGTAGGTCTCGCGTCCTCGCTCATCTCTTGTCTCCCGCTCGCATGCGTCCGTGGAGCACGCGCTCGATCCTGCGGTCGGGCACCAGCCATAGAAGCGCGACCCCGACATACACACAACCCGAGATCGCCGGACTCGCGAACGCCGCTGGAATCGCGAGCGCGTACAGCACGACCGATCCGCGTCCCTTCCAGTCGCTCCCGACCGCGGCTGCGAGAATCGACTGGTCGCCCTGATGCGCGATCACTCTGCCCTGGAGGATCAGGAACGCAATCGCGGCGAGCAGCAACACCACTCCGTAGAGCGCGACCGGCATCGGTGCAAACCCATTCTCGCCCATCCAGCCTGTCACGAACGGAATCAGCGAGAGCCAGAACAGCAGATGCAGGTTCGCCCACAGGATCGGACCGCTCGTGGTCTCGAGCGTGTGCAGCATGTGGTGATGGTTGTTCCAGTAGATCCCGACATAGACGAAGCTGAGCGCGTAGCTGAGAAACTCCGGCAGCAGCGCCGCGAGCGCGCTCAACTCGGGGGCGTGCGGCACTTTCAACTCGAGCACCATGATCGTGATGATGATCGCGATCACGCCGTCGCTGAACGCTTCGAGGCGGCTCGTCTGCATCGCGATCAGGCGCTTTCGGCCGATGCGTTTCGCGCGAAGAACGCGCGCCACACGAACGGCACGAAGAAACCGTAGTAGAGCTGGTTCGGGACTAGGCGCACCAGCCAGCCGGTGTCGATGCCCGCGAGGATGAGCAGATCGGCCGCGGCCCAGAGGCCGTAATAAGCGGCGACGTAGCCGAGCACGCTGCGCACGAATCCGGCGTTGCGCGCGTGGCTGAGTTCGCTGGGCAGCGCGAAGCGTGCGAGCGCGAACACGAGGCCGAGCGAGACGAGTTCGTGGGTGAGCCACATTGCTTGCTCGGGGCCGGCGCTGAGGCGTGCGAGGCCTGCGAGCGCGGGCGCGATCGCGCACAGCGCGGCGGCTTCGAGCGCCGCGCGCGCGCTCGTTTGCCCGGGGGTGCGGAAGCGCAGCACGAGCCAGTAGACGCGGAAATCGCCGAGCAGAATGAACGTGAGGCCGAGCAGCTGAGAAGCGACATCCGAGTTGAGCGACTTCGCGAGCGGCCCGGTCGCAACCGGATCGAGCAGCGTCTCGACCAAAAACAGCGTGGTCCAGATCGATAGGAACTTTGCCTGCGCGGGATCGAGTGCATTCTCGTGCCGCTCGCGCGCGATCGCGCGGTAGAGCGCAAACGCGAACGGCACGACCATTACGGCCCACGGGAACTGCCAGCCCGCGTTATAGAACTCCTGCCAAGACGCTGCGTTCACGCGCGCTGCTCCTTTGTGCGGCCGGCGCCGCCGGGCGCGTGTGGCTCGCTCGCGTTCCGCCGGCCGAAGCTCGCGCGCAGCACAGATTCGACGCGTGCCCACACGCGCGCGCGATCGAGCAGCGCGTTGCACCAACCGTTGGTGATGCAGAACGCGACATCGTGCGCGCCTGCGTGATGTCGCGCGTGCGCCTCCGCGCTGATTGCGACTCGTAGTCGTTGGAGCGCGCGCGCGATGCGCGGCGGTCGCGTCGTGTGCGCCCAGCGATGAATCTGATTCGTAGTGAAAAGGCCCACGCTCGCGGAAATCAGCCACGAGAACGACGCGCTCGCGAGCAGCGCTTCGCCGAAGTTCGGCGCGAGCCCGGCGCTCGCCGCGAGCAGAGGCGTCAGCGCGAGCGCGTTGTTGCCCGACAACTCGACGAAGCCGTGGCGCGTGATCTCGCGCGGATCGCGGTGGTGGGCGCGAAATGGGCGGATCACAGCGGGCCCGAGCAGGGGCGTGCTCTCGCTCCCGAAGCGGTCGCACAGGAAGTGCACGAGGCCGCTGCCGAAATCCGCGAACGCCCAGCCGGCGAGCGCGGCAACCGCGAGCAGCGGCAACCACGCGAGCGGAGGCAACGCTTCGATGCGTGCGAAGCTCACTGCAATGAGCCCAGCCGCAGCGATTAGGGAGAACGCATCGAGCGCGGCCAGCCACGACGATCGACGCGCGCCGCCCGCCTGCATCACGAGCCGAAGCTCCCGTGCCGGCCCGCACCCGCCGCGAAGCGCGCCGCACCCTCGCGGGTCTCGCCGCTCTCGATCACCGCGGCGCCGTGGCGGAACTCGTTCGCGAGCGCGCCGGCTTCGGGCAGGCTCCACTGCTCGAGCGCGCTCCGGCGGTCGGCGCGCATGCAGCGATTCGGGAACGCCGCGATCTCGGCTGCGAGCTGCTCAGCCGCGCTGCGCGCCGCGCCGTTCGCGACGACGCGGTCCGCGAGCCCGATGCGCAGCGCCTCGTCCGCCATAACAGGCCGGCCAGTGAGGATCATGTCGAGCGCGCGGCCTTGGCCGACGATGCGCGGCAGGCGCACTGTGCCGCCGTCCACGAGCGGCACGCCCCAGCGCCGGCAGAACACGCCAAAGGTCGCGCCCTCTTCCGCCACGCGCAGATCGCACCAGAGCGCGAGCTCGAGCCCGCCCGCGACGGCGTAGCCGGCGACCGCGGCAATAACAGGTTTGGTCAGCTGCATGCGCGTCGGCCCCATCGGGCCGGACTTGTCGACTTCGCTCGCCTGCGGCTCGCTGCGCGCTCCGCTTGCGGCAAGAGGTGGCGTGACGCGATTGCCGCGCGCCGTCGCCACGGCCTTCAGATCCGCGCCCGCGCAGAAGTTTCCGCCTTCGCCCCATAACACCGCGACCCGCGCGGCCGGGTCGCTCTCGAACGCGGCGAACGCGGCCGCGAGCGCCTCGGCGTGCACGCGATCGACGGCGTTGCGCGCCTCGGGGCGCGAGTGGATCACAGTCGTGACGAAGCCGTTCTGCTCGACGCGGACGGGCATGAGTTGCTCCTGCGCTATCGGCGCAGGCTACTCCGCTTTCCCTTGGGGCTGCGCGTCTCGTCGCGCTGTCGGCGGGAGCGGTGGCAGGCCCGCTTCGAGCGCGACGCCGGTCGATTCCGCGACCATCGAGAGCATTGCGTACTGCCCGACCACGAACGGCACCTCGACCAGCTGCGCGTCGGTCAGCTCCGCGCGCAACATCGCCCAGGTCGCGTCGCTGATGCGCTGCGTCGCGACCAATTCGTCCGCAGCGTGCAGCAGCGCCGCTTCGCGCGGCGACCACGCGGACGCGATCGCCTCTTCCGCGACGCGCGCGATCTCCTCGTCGCTAACACCTGCGGCGCGCGCGTACAGCGCGTGGTGCCCCCACTCGAACGCGGAGCCGCAGCGCCACGCGGTGCGCAGCGCGAGCAACTCCGAATCGCGGCGCGGCAGCGCGCCGTGCTGCGCGAGCGCGGACGCGAAGCCGAGGAAGGGCGCGAGAAGGGCCTCGTCGTGGGCGATCACGCTGAGAATCGGCAGCGGCTTCGCGCCTGCGATCGGAGTGCTCTCGCCGTTCAGCGTTGCGACGCGCGGCAGCGTCGCCTCGAGCGCAGCGCGCACCGTCGGGCTCCACTTCTCAGGCGGAAGCGGCGCGATTCGCGGCGCTGTAACGGGCTCGGCGTTCGCTCGCACGGCCATCAATAACACCAACGCGGAGATCACACGCGAGGCGGGCGCAGATCGCGCCCGCCTCATCAGCACTACTTCCTCGCCGTCGCCGACGGGATGTCGCGGAACGCGATGCCCTTGTCCGCGCGCGATTCCGCGGGCAGGCCCAGCACGCGCTCGGCGATGATGTTGCGGAGCACTTCGTCCGTACCGCCCGCAATCCGAATGCCGGGCGACGCGAGGTAACCCTCCATCCAGCTCGCGTCCGGCGAGGCGCTGTGATCGAGCAGCCCACCCACCGCGCCTTGCAGCTCCGAGGCGAACAGCGCCATCTCCTGCGAGAGCGGCGCGCCGACCGCTTTGCCGATCGAGCCCTCGGGGCCCGGCGTCGCGCCGCGCGAGATCGCGCTGAGCGTGCGGTAGCCGGTGTATTGCAGGCCCTTCGAGATCACGAAGAAATCGGCGAGCCGCTGGCGCGTCGCCGAATCCTCGATGGCGGGCTTGCCGCGCCGCTTCACGTTGCGCGCGAGACGGAACAAGTCCTTCACGCGGCCCGCGCCCTGGCCGGCGCCGATCGAGACGCGCTCGTTCATCAGCGTCGTGATGGAGACCTTCCAGCCTTCGCCCACGCCGCCGAGCCGCTGCGAATCCGGCACGCGCACGTTGGTGAAGAACACTTCATTGAAGCCCGAGCCGCCGTTGATCTGCTTGATCGGGCGGATGTCCACGCCGGCGGATTTCATGTCGATGATGAAATACGTGAGCCCGTCGTGCTTGGGCACGTTCGGGTCGTGGCGCGTGACGATCATTCCCCACTCACAATAATGAGCACCCGTGCTCCAGATCTTCTGACCGTTGATGATCCAGTCGTTGCCGTCGCGCACCGCGCTCGTGCGCAATCCTGCGAGATCCGAGCCCGCCGCCGGTTCGCTGAAGAGCTGGCACCAGATCACCTGGCCGCGCGCCATCTCTTTGACGAAACGATCCTTCTGCGCCTGATTGCCGTGGGCCATCAGCGTTGGGCCGAGCATGCCGTGGCCGATGCCGTACACGGGCGGCGGCGTCTGATACTTCGCCTCTTCCTGATTGAAGATCACGTTCTCGAGCCGTCCGAGGCCCTGGCCGCCGAACTCCTTGGGCCAGGTCAGCACGGCCCAGCCGGCGTCGAATTTTTTGGCTTGCCATGCCTTCGCGCGCGCGATGTCGTCGCGCGATTCGTTCTCGAACTCGCCCGCCTCGCCCGCGCTCGGGTCGAGCTTCTTCAGGTTGGCGTCGAGGAAGGCGCGCGCCTTCGCGCGGAACTCGGCTTCTTGCGGCGTGTCATTAAAGTCCATGTGCGTTTCCTTCGCTTCGTTGAAGAGAAGTGGAAGTTGTTGGGTCGGAGAGCGAGCTCAGATCGTCGCGTTGACGCGCGTCACCAGCGTGTCGCGCCACTCGACCGGCGAACCGATCGTCGACGCGAGCGAGCGGGCGCGGCGGTAGAACAGGTGGCAGTCGTACTCCCACGTGTAACCGACGCCGCCGTGCATCTGGATCAGCTCTTCGCTCGCGAGCGTGAACGCGTCGCTGGCCGCAACGCGCGTGGTGGCCGCGGCCACGGGCAGTTCGTCGTTGTCGTTCGAGAGCGCCCAGGCGGCGTAATAACCGTTCGAGAGCGCGATCTGGATCTTCGCGAACACGTCGGCCATGCGGTGCTTCAGCGCCTGGAACGACGCGATCGGCCGGCCGAACGCGAAGCGCCCCATCGTGTAGTTGCGCGTCATCTCGAGCGCGCGCTCGGCGCCGCCCACCTGCTCGTAGCCGATCAGCACCGCCGCGCGGTCGAGCACCGCGCTCGCGATCTTCGCGCCCGCGCCAGCTGCGCCGAGCCGCTCGCCCGCCGCGCCCTTGAACGCGAGCTTCGCCTGCGGGCGGCTCGGGTCGAAGGCCGCGAGGTTCGTGCGTGTAACACCCGCGCCGTCGAGGTTCACGAGCACCAGCGAAACGCCGGCGCCTTCCTTGGTGACAACCACCGCGAGGCCCGCGGCGGCGCCGTCGGGCACCGGCAACTTGGTGCCGTTAACGGTCTTGCCGTCGAACGTCGTCGTCACCTCGTTGGCGTCGAAATCGCCCGCACCTTCGGCCAGCGCGAACGTGCCGATCAGCGCGCCCGAAGCGAGCTGCGGCAGGTACTTCTTCTTCTGCTCTTCCGTGCCGGCCTGGAGGATCGCCTCGGCGCACAGATAGATGGAAGAGGAGAACGGAATCGGCGCGAGCGCGCGGCCCAGCTCTTGGGCGATCAGCACCAGTTCGAGGTAGCCGAAGCCGGCGCCGCCGTAAGCCTCGGGGATCGCGGTGCCGAGCCAGCCGAGTTCGGCGACACCCTTCCACAATTCGGGCGCGTAAGGCTGGCCGGATTCGAGGACCTTGCGGCAGACCTCGAGCTTGCTGTGCTCGGCGAGGTAGTCGCGCGCAGACTTCTGGACGAACTTCTGGTCGTCGGAAAACTCGAGATTCATGAAGTGGGGTGCTCCGTTCTGAGGAAGAGGCGCAGCATAACCCGGCGATTTTCTCGTCGCTGCGGGGGAAGTCGAGGTTGACGGTCTATCGCTTGCCGCGCGCGCACATTTTCCCCGATCCGGCGGAGGCGGAGGCCTCGGGCTTGCTCGCGGTCGGCGGAGATCTCGCGCCGGAGCGCGTCCTGCTCGCCTACGCCCAGGGAATCTTTCCGTGGTACGACGAGCCGCCCATCTTGTGGTTCTCGCCGGATCCGCGAGGAGTGTTGCCGCTGCGGCCTGCAAGCGGCGCCTCGCCGCGCGCAGCGAGCCAACCGCGAGCGGAGTCGAATCGGGCGAGTGCGCTTCACGTGCCGGAGCGGCTCGCGCGCACGCTCAGGCAGGGCCTCTTCCGCGTGACGCTCGATGCCGCGTTCGAGGCCGTGCTCGCGAAGTGCGCGACCGTGAAACGCGCCGGGCAACGCGGCACCTGGATCACGGCCGAACTCGCGGACACGTATCGCGCGCTCCACGCATGCGGCTTCGCACACTCGTGCGAGGCGTGGCACGGCAAGCGACTTGTTGGGGGCGTGTTCGGCATCGCGATCGGCAACGCGTTCTTCGCGGACTCGATGTTTCACAGCGCGCGCGATGCCTCGAAAGTGGCGCTCGTGACGCTCGCGCAGCACCTCGCCGCGCAGGGCTTCGCGCTGATGGATTGCCAGCTGCCGACCGCGCACCTCGAGACGCTCGGATTCCAGAGCTGGGAGCGTGCGCGTTATCTGCGGACGCTGGCGAAGGCGGTGCGCGCGAAGCGCGAGCCTGAGAAGTGGGCGCTCGCAAGCGAGACTGCCGCGAGCGAAGCAGTGGATCCGAGCGCGCGATGAGCGACGAGGCACATGGCGGGCTCGCAGCAGCGCGCGTTCAGCAAGACGGCGACGCGATCGTGTTCACGCGGGCTTGGTCGGCGCGCGCTTCGCTCGCGCGCGTGATCGAGGCGACGCGGCTCGACCTGACGCCCGAGCTGCACCCGCTCGTCACGCGCGTCGAATCGCTCCGCGAGCAGGGCGGCGTCAGCGAGTGCCTGCTGCACGAGTTCGTGCCGCTCGGGCCGCTGCGCATCCCTAACAAGTACCGCGCTGCGCGTCGCGTAGCCGAAGCGAGCGCGGTGTACGCGCGCATCGAGCTCGATGCCTGGGCGAGCCTCGGCGTGCACTTGCGCCACGAGCTTGCACTGCGCGCAGCGGGAGAGCGCACCGAGGTGACGCACGTCGTGCGCATAACAGCGCCGCGGCCGCTACGCGCTTTCGTCGCGAGCACCGCGCAGCGCGCACACGACGCGTGGGTGCAGCGCGTGGTGGCGTGGGCAGAGCGCGAGCGGAGCGCCTGAGGTAGCCGCGCCCGATCCACAACGCGAAACCACTCGTGCTACCTCGCGGAACACCGCGCAGCTCGTGCGGTACGACGCGTCAGGAGCACCGCGAGATGTCCGTCCCCAACAACCTGCCCCGTTACCGCGATCTCCCGTTCAAGCCCGGCAATCCGCCGAAGACCGCGTGGGGTCTGTTCGGCGACGACGACAATGTAGGCATGTTCAACTTGCAGACGCCCGCAGCCATCATCGCGGCAGCGAAGCTCGTCAAGCGCGGCGCCGTGTTCGCGATGAACTGGGAGCAGGAGAAGCCGAACCCGCCGTTGTTCGGGCGCGGGCGCTTCCGGCACACGGTCTTTCGCGAGATCCCGATCGGGCACCATGGCGACGACGTGCTCGACAACTTTTTTACTCAGGCTTCGAGCCAGTGGGACGGGCTCACGCACGTCGGTGATTATGAACACGGCTTCTGGGGTGGCGTGAAGAACGAGCAGCTGCGGCACAGCGGCGACAAGAGCAAGCTCGGCATCGACCACTGGGCGCGGCGCGGCATCGCGGGGCGCGCGGTGCTGCTCGACGTAGCGCGCTACCGCGCGAGCCAGGGGCGCCCGCTCGATTGCGCGACGGACGACAAGATCACGGTCGATGACCTCGAGAGCACGCGGCGCGCACAGAACGTGGAGCTTCGCGCGGGCGACGTGTGGCTGATCCACACGGGCTGGGTCGGGTGGTATGAGCAGCAGACGGCGCAGGCGCGGCAACGGCTAGCTGTTACGGCGAACCTGCGAACGCCGGGGCTCGCGTGCGGCGAGGCGATGGCGGAGTGGATCTTCGACCGACACCCGGCGGCGCTCTGCTCCGACAACCCGGCCCTCGAATCCTGGCCGCCGCCGAACTTCACCGACCCCCGAAGGCTTCCTGCAACACTGGATCATCGGCCGCTTCGGCATGGCGATCGGCGAGATGTTCCAGCTGACGCAGTTCGCCGCGGACTGCGCGAGCGATGGCGTGTACGAGAGTTTTTTCGTGTCGGCGCCGCTCAACATCCTGGGCGGGACAGGGAGTCCTCCGAACGCGTTGGCCATCAAGTAGCTGGGATCGCAGCAATCATTCGAGCGTCGCGTAGTTCGT
>JANNRF010000039.1:0-15094 GCA_031401135.1 Deltaproteobacteria bacterium
GTAGTAACGTCGACCGTCGAGCGGATGCAGCTCGAGCACGTTCTTCACGTCGTGCTGGTCGATGAACTGGTCGATCTTGCCGTCGCTGTCGCAGGTCAGGTCCGCGATGATCGCCCGGCGCGAGGGCTTCTCGTTGAGGCGCTGGATCGGCATCACGGGGAACAGCTGCTTCACGGCCCAGTGGTCGGGCGCGCTCTGGAACACCGACAGGTTGCCGTAATAGGTGTCGGCCAGGCCGCGCTCGAGTTCTTGCAACTCCTCGGGCATTTCCTTCAGGTCGGCCGCGATGCGCTGGATCTTCTCGCAGCAATCCCAGAACAGGCGCTCGATGCGGGCGCGCGCACGCAAATCCAGCTGGCCGATGTTGAACAGCGTCGCGGCGTCTTCCTTGATCTGGAGCGCGTCGTGGTAGGACTCGATCACGTTCTTCTTGTTGACGCCGGACCAGACCTCGGAGAGGTCCTTCAGCACCTTCGGATCGTCTTCCTTCACGGGCTCGGGCTTCCTGCCGCTGCGCACTTCGGACGAGCCCAGCACATCGAATAACAAGAGCGCGTGGTGCGCGACCATCCAGCGCCCGGCTTCGGTGACGATGTCGGGGTGCGGGATGCCGGCGCCGTCGCAGGCTTCCTGAATGGAGGCGACGACGTCGTTCGCGTACTCCTGCACGGTGTAGTTCTTCGAACTATGGAAGTTCGTCTGCGAGCCGTCGTAGTCGACACCGAGGCCGCCGCCGACATCCAGCAAGCGCGGCTTCGCCCCCAGCTCGTGGAGGCCCACGAAGATGCGCGAGGCTTCGCGGAGCGCGTCCTTGTGCGCGCGGATAGCGGTGATCTGCGAGCCGATGTGGAAGTGCAGCAGCTCGAGGCAGTCGAGCATGTCGCTCGCGCGCAGCTGCTCCACCGCGTCGACGATCTCGCTGGCTGTTAGGCCGAACTTCGATTTGTCGCCGGTCGAGTCGATCCACTTGCCGGCGCCCTTGGACTGGAGCTTCGCGCGGATGCCAATGTGCGGCTTGATGCCGAGCTCGCTGGCCACCTTCACCACGAGTTCGATCTCGTGGAAGCGGTCGATCACAATCACCGGCGTGCGGCCGAGCCGCTGTGCGAGCAGCGCCGTCTCGATGTAGGCGCGGTCCTTGTAACCGTTGCAGATGATCAGCGCGTTGGGCGTGTCGAGCAGCGCGAGCGCAATCAATAACTCCGGCTTGCTGCCCGCCTCGAGGCCGATGCCGTGCTGGGCGCCGAAGCTGATCAGCTCTTCCACCACGCGCCGCTGCTGGTTCACCTTGATCGGGTAGACGCCGCGGAACTTTCCGTTGTAGCTGTAAGCCGCGCTCGCGCTGTTGAACGCCTCTGCGATGCGATTCACGCGCGAGGCGAGGATGTCCGGGAAGCGAAGCAACATCGGCGTGCGCAGGCCGCGCTGCCGCAAATCTTCGACGAGCGTTGGCAGCTGGATCGGCGGACCGGCTTCACCGCGCGGCCGCACTTCCAGCGCGCCGTTCTCGTTGACGCTGAAAAATCCGCGCCCCCAGTTCTGAACGTTATAGAGCTCGAGGCTGTCGCGGATGGTCCAGGCGTGCATTTCTTTTGAGTGGCTACCTCGTCTTGTTAGGTGAGCGGCTCGTCCCGCTGCTCTTGCGTGGCCAGATCCTTGATGCGCACGACGCCGCGCGCCCGTTCCTCTGGCCCGATCATGTAAACGTGCCGCGCCCCGGCTTTGTTCGCATCGGCGAACACTCTCTTTGGTTTGAGTGCTCCGAGCACGAGCTCCACGGTTTTGCCCTGGCGCCGCAGCTCGCGCGCGAGCCGCACCGCCGCCGGGCGCTCCTCCTCGCCGAGCGGGAACACGACCGCGTCGAGGGAACGTGCGGGCTCGGGGAGCTTGCCGCGCTCGGCGAGCAGCTCGGCGATTACCGCGTCGCCGAAGCCGAAGCCCACCGCTGGCATGGCTTTTCCGCCGAGCGCCTCGAGCAACCGGTCGTAGCGCCCGCCGCCGCACACTGCGCGCAGCTCGCCCGCGGCGTCGAAGGCCTCGAACACGACGCCGGTGTAGTAGGCGAGGCCGCGCACCACCGAGGCGTCAAAGGCGACGCGGTCCGCCACGCCGTAGGCATCGAGCAACGCGAAGAGCCGCCGCAGCTGAGCGAGCGCCGGAGACTGCGCGCCCGCCAGCCGCGCCGCGTCGTCGAGCCCCTTCGCTTCGAGCAGCGCAACCGCCTGCTCCGCGTCGGCGCGCGCGAGCCGCACTTCGCCCGCGGCATCGACGAGCTGCTCGATCACCGCGTCGCGCCCGATCTTCGGGAGCTTGTCCACCACCACGCACAGCGGCGCGAACGCCTCCGGCCGCGCGGCGAGCACGCCCGCGCGCAGGCTCTCCTCGATCAGCGCGCGGTGGTTCACGCGCATCCGCACGTCGCCAGGCGCGAGTCCCATCGCGTCCAGCGCGTGAAAGATCGCGGCGATCAGCTCCGCCTCGGCGGTCACGTCGGGCTCGCCCCAGATGTCCATGTTCCACTGGTAGTGCTCGCGGCGGCGCCCGCGCTGCAGGCGCTCGTAACGCCAGCACTGCGGAATCGAGAACCAGCGCAGCGGGAGGCGCAGCGCGCCCTGCCGCGCGATCACCATGCGCGCGAGCGACGGCGTGAACTCGGGGCGCAGCGCGAGGTGACGATCGTGCAGCTGGAAGTGGTAGAGCTGATCGACGATCTCCTCGCCGGCTTTTCGCATGTAGAGCTCGGCGTGCTCGACGATCGGCGCATCGACTTCTTCGAAGCCGAAGGCGAGCGCGCTGCCGCGGAAGCGCTCGAACAGCCAGCTGCGCAGGCGCAGATCTTCGGGGTAGAAATCGCGGGTGCCGCGCGGCGGCGCGAGATCGCTCACGCGCGCGAAATAACACGCGCTGGCGCGCGGGGCCAGCGCTCGGCATAAATCCCCGATCGCGCGCGGCCGAAACGGGCGCAACCAGGAGATTTCCGACGATGAAGTTCGCTGCTCTCGCTTCCGCTCTCGCGCTCTCGCTCTCGGCAGTTCTCGCAGCCTGCGGCGGCGACGAGCCCGCTCCCGGCGCAGCCGCGAACTCCGAGCCTGCGCCTTCCGCTGCGCCAAGCGCGCCGCAGACGCCCGCGGATCTCCCGCGCGGACTGCTGCTCGCGCTCTCCACCTTTCGCAGCGAGGGCGGCAAGCAGATCCCGCAGTCCGAGCTGGTGGTGCTCACGCGGCAGGGCGGAAGCTGGAATGCCTCATCGGTCGGCGACGCGGAGAGCAACGTCTTCCACAAGGCGATGGTGTTCGACGCGCCCGGCGCGGGCCCGACTCTGATCACGCTCGGCGGCATGCAGGCCGCGATCAAGAGTTGGCGCAAGACGGAGGCTGGCCTCGCGCCGGCTGAGACGCTCTGGCAGGCCGCGTTCGGCGGCGCCTTCGATCGCATGCGCGACGCGGAAGCCGCCGACCTGTTCGGCGACGGCAAGCAAGCGCTCGCGGTTGCAACGCACGACCAAGGCGTGGTCGCGGTGCTGCGCGCGAAGGACGGCGGCGGCTGGCAGGCCACCGAACTCGACCGCAAGCCCGACACGTTCGTGCACGAAATCGAGCTCGGCGATCTCGACGGCGACGGCGTGCTCGAGATCTACGCGACACCGAGCGCGCCCAACAAGCTCGACGGCAACCCGCAGCCCGGCGCCGTGGTGAGCTACGTGCCGGCCAAGGGCGAGGGCCGGAAGCTCGTGGCCGATCTCGGCCTGCGGCACGCGAAGGAGATCCTGGTCGCGGACGTGGACGGCGACGGGCGCGACGAGCTCTACGTCTCGGTCGAAGCCGCCGAGGGCGGGAACCTCGAGATCAAACGCTATGACGCCGGCACCGACCCAGCGGCCGGCGCGATCGTCGTGACGCTCAGCGATCCGATGTGCCGCTTCCTAACAGCCGGCGATCTCGACGGCGATGGCAAGCGCGAGCTCGTGATTGCAGCGAAAGACACCGGCCTCTGGCTCGCGCGCCCCGGCGAAGATCCGCACGCCGCATGGTCGACCGAATCGATCGACACCGATTCGTCGGGCTTCGAGCACGCCGCGCTGCTCAGCGATCTCGACGGCGACGGGACCGATGAACTCTACGTCGCGAGCGACAAGCAGAAAGAACTGCGCCGCTACGTGTGGGTCAGCGGGAAGCCGGTGCGCGAAGTGATCTACACAAGCGCCGCGCCCGGCTCGGTGCTGACCTGGAACCTAATGCCTGTGCCGCTGGAGCTGGTGGAGTAGCAAGCGCGAGGGAAGAATTGGCGCAGTTCGACGCATTTCGGCGTTCTCTTCGGAAGCTAGGCGACTAGTCGTGGCTACATTCCGACACATGACGCACGCGAATGACATCGAGATCCTCGACGAACGCGGCGTCCCCGCGGTAGTCGTCGAAGTGAAGAGCAAGCTGGGGACAACACCGGAGTGGGCCGCGATCGCGCGCCGGAACCTCGCGGCTCACGGTTGGCTCCCCAACGCCAGATTCTTTGTCCTCGCCGTCCCGGATCGCTTTTACTTCTGGGTTAACAACACAACGAGGTCCGAGCCGGTCCCGCCCGACTTCGTCACGTCGTCGCTCCCGCCGCTCTCGCCTTACCTGGAGACGGCCGGGATCGCGCCCGAGGACCTTTCTCGCGCAAGCTTTGAGTTCCTTGTCTCCGGCTGGTTTGCCGAGCTTGCGCGCGATCCGGCCGGCGCGCGCCTGCCAGCTGATGCAATGGTTTGGGCGGAGCAGACTGGTTTCTTAGAGGCCGTGCGGCGAGGACGCCTCGAGTTGCACTGACGATGAACTTGTACGTCGAGACGAATTTTCTCCTCGAGATCGCGTTCCGTCAGGAAGAAGAGCGCCCCGCTATCGACCTCCTGGAGGCCTGCGAACGCGGAACCGTCGGACTTGTCGTTCCGGATTTCTCAATTGCCGAAGCTGTTATCAATCTCGTGCGGCGGCGGAACGAGCGCCGTGGCCTGCAGCAGCGCCTTACGACAGAACTGAGCGAACTCTCACGCAGCGTTGTCCTCCGCGAGGAGGCGCGACCCCTTCAGGGCGCGTCGGGCTTCCTTGCCCGCGCGCAGAGCGAGCAACAAGCGAGTCTGGGGGAGACGATTCGCCGCACGCTAACGGTCGCCGAGGTCATCGGTCTGGATCGCGCAGTTTGGGATCGGTCGACCGCCTATCGGGACCTCTCGCCGCAGGACGCACTCGTGATTGCATCGGTCACGGTTCACCTCGAACGGAACCCTCAGACGGCCGGGATCTTCGTTACTCGCAATTCGAGGGATTTCGGTTCAGAGGAGATCGTCACCGAACTCGATCGGCTCGGGTGCAAGACAGTCATCCACTTCCGGGACGCGCTTCGATTGGTTCAGCGAGCAAGCCGTTAATGACAGCGCCGCCTGCACGGCGTTGGCCGTGCAGGCGGCGGGTCCGCGGCGCGCAGGGGGGACACCTGTTTGCCGCGAGCACTCGACGCCTAATGCGTCGCGCGCAGCTTCGGTGCAAGGTCGATGCCTGCCCGCGCGCGATTGCGGGCGCTACGCAGCGCCCGCCGCCTGCCGATTCCAGCAGCGCGCTGCCGAGTTCGGCAGGAAGGCGTGCGCGGCGTCACCGGACACGCGTGCTAGCGGCGGTACGCGGCTTGCTCCGACCTCGCTCGGCCGCCGCGCGGGGGCGAATGCCCTAATCGCGCGTTGGCGGAGGCGAACGCTCTTGCAGCCGAAACGCGACCCGCACGCTGTCGTCGAGCGCACTGGCGCGGATGTAGCCGATCGCGCGTTTCTCGCGGGCGACGAACTGCTTCACGGCTTCGTCCGAAGCGAGCGTCGCGGGCGGCAGCACGCCAAGAAAATATTGCCGGTTCCAGTAGACGCTGAGTTGCGCCGGGCTCTGGCCGAGCACGGCGCGCGCGAACGCGGCGCGCACCGCGCTCGCGGATTCGAGGTTCACCGCCACGATGCGCTCGCCGTCTCCCCAATAACGCCGCTGCTTCAAGTAGATCTGCGCGAGTTGGTCGGCGCCGAGGGTTGCGGCGCGCTCCGGGTGCACGATCACCACGATCTCTTCGGCGCCGAGCGGCGCCGCGAGCGCGAACGCGGCCGCCAGAGCGAGGCCTAACAATGTGCCCCGCGCGAGCATCAGAACAGCACCGAGATCGAGACGTTGAGGCCGGCGCGCACTTCGGGGGTCGAATGCGTGGGGGCGCGGTAGCCGGCCTTCAGGTTGAGCCAGGGCGCAGGCAGCCAGGTGAGGCCGAAGTCGAAGATCTGCGTGGCGCGCTCAGTGGCGAAGTCGAAGTGTTCGACGCGCCCGACGAGGTAGAGCTTCGCGAGCTTCGGCGAGAGGCGATCGAGCGGGTAGTTCGCCTCGATGAACGCGCCCCAGAGATCGCGGCCGGGGATGTCGCCGCTCGAGACGAGCAGTTCGCTCGAGAGCTCGAGGCGGTCGGTCGCGCGCCACTTCGCGTCGATGCCGGCGGTGGTGGTCCACGCGCCGCCCAGCTCGGAGCCGAGCACCGATCCGCCGAACGACCAGGCGCCGCGCGCTTCGCCGTACTCGATGCGCCCGCCGACCGTGCGCTCCGCGGGAATCTCGTCGCTCTCGACGTCGAAGGCGTCGATGACTTGGCCGTAGACCCAGTAGTTAATGACGCGCTTCGGAGGGTAGAACGAGCCGAAGATCGCGACGCCGGTCTGGTGCTCGTCGAGGCCGATCTCGAGGATCGCGGGCTGCGTGGCGGTCCAAACGAACGGCTCCGCGGGCACGAGGTTCCAGTGGCCAAAGGGCGTCAGGAACTTGCCGGCGCGGAAGTTCAGTGCGTCGCTCGCGCTGTACTCGACGTAGAGCCGCTCGAAGTTTGCGCGAGGCGAAGACTCGACGCCGCTCGAGCCCGCTTCCCAGCTGAGCAACTCGCCGATCTCGAGTTCGGCGAAGAAGCGCAGCGATTCGACGGGCTCGTAGAGCGCCAAGAAGTTGAGGCCGTCGAGCGCGATGCTCGCGGGCTCGCCATCGGTGTCTTCGATCTCGAACGTGGTGAAGCCGCCGATCGTGAGCCCGCTTTCCCCGAAGCGCACGCCGCGCGCCGTGCGGTATTCGAGCGGGCCGAGCGAGTAGACGCGCTCGGCTGCGTCGTCGGCAGGTTGCGTTTCAGGCGTGGGCGGGGTCGCGGGTTCGACCGCAATGCTGTCTCGGCCGGTCTCTTCGGCGGGCGGCTCTTGCGCGAAGACGGCACCGCCGAAGAGCAGGGCGAGCCCAATGCCCGCTAGCGAACGGCGCAGCGCAGAGAACGTCGCGGGCCCGATGCTAGGGTGCGCCGAGGTTGCCGGTGTGAGTTCGCACATGATCGAACCGCCTAGCGAAGCGCCGCGCCCGCCGGATCAATCCGTACCGCGTCTCTCGCTCCGTAACAAGCTCCTCGTGTTCGCATTCGCGCTCGTCGCGTTGCCCGGAGCGCTGCTCGGTGCGCTCGCGACGCGCAACGCGAGCGCCGCGCTCGAGACTGCGATCGGGCATGCGCTCGCGCGTGAGGCGGGTCACACCGCGGATCACCTCTCGTCCGTGCTGCGCGCCGAGCGGCAAACGCTCGCGAGTTTCGCGCGCCAGGATCTGATGCGAGATGTGCGTGTCGCCGATCTCGACAAGCGCGTCTCGATGGCGCTCGCGACGTTGCGCGCGGGCGAGGCGCTGCCGCACCAATACTTCGTGGTGGATCTGCAAGCGCGCGTCGTGGCCGCAAGCGAGCCGCGCACGATCGGCGCGTTGCCGCGGTGGGCGGGAGCTGTGGGGCTGAGCAGTGTTTCTGGCGACGCGATCATCGGTCCGCTCGGCGCGCCGCACTTCCTCACCCCGCGGCTCGTGATGACGAGCGCAATCCCCGATCCCGACGACCCGGCCCGCACCCTCGGCACGCTCGTCGGCGTGTTCGATTGGGCCGCGCTTACTGCGGTGACGCGGACCGTGCGAAGCGACCTCGCGGCGCAGAAGATCGCGGCCGAGGTGCTCCTGTGTGCCGAGGACGGCGCGATTCTCGCTGGCGCCGCCGACGTGGGACGCAGGTGGAGCGACGCGATCAAGCGCGGGGCGATCGAGGCGGCGCGCACGCCGCTCGCCGCGCCGGACTGGGCGGTGCAGCCCGCGACGGACCTAATCGTTGGCCGTGCGGCGCTCGCGGCCGACCTGCCGCGCTGGCGGCTGCTCGTGGCGGAGCCGCGCGCGCTGGCGCTCGCGCCCGTAACAAGCCTGCAGCGCCGCATGGCGCTCACGCTCGGCATCGCCACGATTGCGGCGCTGCTCGTCGCGGGCATCGCGGCGCGCCGCGTCGTGCGCCCGCTCTCGGAGCTCAGCGCCGCGATTCGCGGGCTCGCGCGCGGCGGCGCGCGCAGCGTGCCTGTGCGCAGCGACGACGAGGTCGGCGCGCTGGCAGGCTCGTTCAACCGCATGTCTGCCGAACTCGCGCGCGCGCAGCACGATCTCGTCGAGGCGGAAAAGTTCGCGTTCGTCGGCGAGCTCGCCGCGGGCGTCGCGCACGAGATCAGAACCTCATTAGGCGTGCTCAAGAGTTCCGTGCACATCCTCGATCGCTCATTGCCCGCCGAAGCCAACGACGAAGTGCGCGAACTCGCGCAGATGATTCGCGAAGAAGTCGGGCGCCTCGGCGGCGTGGTCGACGACTTGCTCACGCTGAACCCCGCGCACCCGCTGCGCCTCGAGGCCGGCCCGCTCGCGCCGATCGTGCTGCGCGCGGCGGATTTCGTGAACCACCCGGCGCGCACGAAGGGCGTCCGCATCGAGCGCGCCGCGCTGCCGGCGAGCGAAGCGAACGTCGCGCGCGAGCCGGAGCTGATTTATCAGGTCGCGGTGAACCTGCTGGTGAACGCGGTGCAGGCGCTCAGCGAAGGCGGCGTGATCGAAGTGGCGATCTTGGCGCCCCGCGAGGGCTACGGAGGTTTCGAAGTGCGCGACAACGGGCCGGGCATTCCGGAAGAGCTGCGCGAGCGCATCTTCCAGCCGTTCGTGACGGGGCGCTCAGGCGGCATCGGGCTCGGCCTCACCTTCGTGAAGCGCGTCGTGCACGAACACCGCGGACGCATCTCGATTGCCTCGGAGCCCGGCGCGGGCACGCGCGTGCGCGTCGAGCTGCCGCTGGCCGAGGTGGCGCCGTGAAGCGCGTAGTCATCGTCGACGACGATCGCCGCACGCGGCGCATCCTGCAGATTCTGGTCGAGCGCTTAGGGCTTGCGTCGGCTGCGTTCGAAGAAGCCGAGAGCGCGCTGGCCGCCCTCGCCGAAGAATCGGCCGCGCTCGTGCTCACGGATCTGCGCATGCCAGGGCTCGACGGCATCGGCTTCATGCGCCGCCTGCGCACACTCGACGCGCAGGTGCCGGTGATCGTGCTGACTGCTTACGGAACCGTGGAATCCGCGGTCGAGGCCATGAAGCTCGGCGCGGTGGATTTTCTGGCGAAGCCGTTCGAGGTGGACGCGCTCGAGCTGTTGATCCAGCGCTCGCTCGAGCTCTCGCGCGCGCGCAGCGAAAACCGCTTCCATCGCGAGCAGGCCGAACGCGCGCCGCGCTTCGACGATCTGGTGGGTTCCTCGCCGCCGATGCGCCGCGTGTTCGATGCGATCGAGAAGATCGCGCCGACCAAGAGCGCGCTGCTGATTACGGGCGAGACCGGCACCGGCAAGGAACTCGTGGCGCGCGCGATCCACCGCCGCAGCCCGCGTGCGGCGCAGCTGTTCGTGCCGCTCAACTGCGCGGCGATCCCGGCAGACTTGCTCGAGAGCGAACTGTTCGGCCACGTGCGCGGCGCCTTCACTGGCGCGCACACCGACCGCGAGGGCAAGTTCGCGGCCGCCGACGGCGGCACGCTCTTCCTCGACGAGATCGGCGACATGGATCTGCGCCTGCAGGCGAAGCTGTTACGGGCGCTGCAGGAAGGCGTGATCGAGCCCGTGGGCGGGAACCGCCGCCTGCGTGTCGACGTGCGCATCGTCTCGTCCACCAACCGCAACCTCGAAGCCGCCATCGCAAGCGGCGGCTTCCGCGAGGATCTCTACTACCGCCTGAACGTGCTGCGCATCGAGCTGCCGCCGCTGCGCGAGCGCGCTGAGGACGTGCCCGCGCTGGCGGCCAGCTTCCTTGCGGAGTTCGGCCGCGAACTCGGCAAGGGTGCGCTCGCGCTCACGCCGAGCGCGCAGGCCATCCTGCGCGGCTATCGCTGGCCGGGCAACGTGCGCGAGCTGCGCAACGCGATGGAGCGCGCGGCGGTGCTGACGCTCGGCAGCGAGGTGGACGAAGCGCTCGCGCGGGAGCTCTTGCCGCGCAGCGCGGAGCCGGCTGCGGGCGCCGAGGCCCTAACACTCGACCTCGACGCCGCCGTCTCGGAGGTCGAGCGCAAGACGATCCTGCGCGCGCTCTCGGTCGCGAGCGATAACAAGGTCGAGGCCGCGCACCTGCTCGGTATCGGCGAGCGCACGCTCTGGACGAAGCTCAAGAAGTACGGGCTGTGAGAGCGACAGAAGATTTCGCCGGCTCGCGCGCTTTCAGGGCTGATTATGGAGCAAGTTTCGGTGGAGCACGGTGACGACGGCTACTTCGACGAGCGCGCCGCCGCGAGGTACGACGAATCCACAGCGGAGATGTTCGCCCCGGCGGCCGTCGCCCCGGTCGTCGACCTCCTCGCCGAGCTCGCCGGGAGCGGACGCGCGCTCGAACTCGGGATCGGGACGGGCCGAATTGCGCTTCCGCTCGCGCAGCGCGGGGTGCCGGTGCACGGAATCGAATTGTCGAAGGCGATGGTCGCGAAGCTGCGAGCGAAACCAGGCGGGGAACGCATCGGCGTGACGATCGGCGATTTCGCGACGACGACCGCCCAAGGGAAGTTCTCGCTCGCGTACCTGGTCTTCAATACGATTATGAATCTGACGACGCAGGCGGCGCAGGTCGCATGCTTTCGCAACGTCGCGGCGCAGCTCGAGCCGGGTGGCTGCTTCGTGATCGAGGCCATGCTCCCTGAGATCCAGCGGCTCCCACCGGGCGAGACAATCCGTGCGTTCCACGTGAGCGAAACGCGCTGGGGTTTCGACGAGTACGACGTCGCAACGCAGGCCCTCACGTCTCACCATTTTTGGGTCGCCGATGGAAGAGTCGAACGCTCTTCCATTCCCTTCAGGTATGTCTGGCCCTCGGAGCTCGACCTGATGGCTCAGCTTGCTGGGATGACGTTGCGCGAGCGCTGGGGCGGGTGGAAGCGGCAGCCGTTCACGGGTGACAGCCGCAAGCACATCTCGATCTGGGAGAAGCCGGCGCCGCGATGAAGCGCGCTGGGCGGTCGCTGCGCGCCCGCTGCTAGCGCGTTCACGAAGCGAAGCTGCGGCTCGATCGACGGCGATTCGACTCCGCTCTGGCGTGTGCGGTTCTTGGCGGCGGCGTCGAGCCGACCCGCTCCTGTCGTCCGCACGGAGTTGGAACTCTCGCGGCGGACGCGGCGTCACTCGCATGCCATTAGGGCTCGCTCCACTCCGGAGCACACGCCCCAGGCATTAGGAGACTCGATGTTCGGCCGCGGCCGCGCGCTTCTGGTTCTGCTGAGCGCTCTGGATTCGCTCTTCCTTTCAACGGCGATTGCTCTCGCGGAGGAGGCAGCGCGTGAGGACAAGTCGCTCTCGCCGTACTTCTTCGTGGAGGGCGGCGACCCAAACGTGGATCGCTTCCCACTCGAATCGACGCACGTGGAAGTCGCGGTCTCGGGCGTGATCGCGGACGTGACCGTCAAGCAGGCCTACAAGAACGACGGCTTGCGCCCAATCAACGCGCGCTACGTCTTCCCGGCTTCGACTCGCGCGGCGGTGAACGGCTTGCAGATGCGCCTGCGCGACCAGCTGATCGAAGCGCAGATCCAGGAGCGCAAGCGCGCGCAGCAGACTTTCGAGGCGGCCAAGCGCGAAGGCAAAACCGCCACGCTGCTCGAGCAAGAGCGCCCGAACGTGTTCAGCATGAGCGTCGCGAACGTAATGCCTGGCGAGCGCATCGAGGTGACGCTCCGCTACACGGAGCTGCTCGTGCCCACCGAGGGCAGGTACGAGTTCGTGTTCCCGACCGTGGTCGGGCCGCGCTACGCGAGCCGCGCTGCGGGCGCAGCACTCGCAGACGACTGGGCGGCGTCGCCCACGCTGCACGCGGGGGTGGCGTCGCCCGCGAAGTTCTCGCTGTCAGGCGCGATCTCCGCGGGCCTGCCGTTGCGCGAGGTCGCGAGCCCGTCTCACGTGCTCGGCGGCGGCTACGCGTCGCCCAGCTTGTATCGCTTCGAGCTGAGCCCCGACGAGAGCGCGGGCGCGAACCGCGACTTCGTGCTGGCCTACGGCCTCGCGGGCGACGCCGTGCAATCTGGCCTTTCTCTCTTCGACGCCGGCGACGAGAAGTTCTTCCTGCTGATGGTCGAACCGCCGGCGCGCGTGACGGCCGCGGCGATGCCGCCCCGCGAGTTCGTCTTCATCGTGGACGTCTCGGGCAGCATGATGGGCTTCCCGCTCGACACGGCAAAGCAGTTGTTGCGGAAGCTCACTGCAACGATGCGGCCCGTCGACAAGTTCAACGTGCTGCTGTTCTCCGGCGGCTCTCGCGTGTTCGCGCCGGAGTCGCTCGCGGCGACGCCTTGGAACCTGAGCGCCGCGCTCTCGATGATCGACCAGGATTACGGCGGCGGCGCGACCGAGCTGTTGCCCGCGCTCGGGCATGCGCTCTCGCTCTCGCCGGAGCCTGGCCTCGCGCGCACGTTCGTGGTGATTACGGACGGCTACGTGAGCGCGGACGACGCGGCGCTGAAGTTCATCGCGGCTCATCTGGGTGAAGCCAACGTGTTCGCGTTCGGCATCGGCAACGGCGTGAACCGCCACCTGATCGAGGGGCTCGCGCGCGCCGGGCAGGGCGAGCCGTTCGTAGTGACAGGGCCAGACGAAGCAGAGGAGAGCGCGCTGCGCTTCGCAGCTTATGTCGGAGAGCCCGTGCTCACGGACGTGCGCGTGCGCGCCGAGGGCTTCGACGCCTACGCGCTCGAACCGGGCGGGATTCCCGACGTGCTGGCCGCGCGCCCCGTGGTGGTGACGGGCAAGTGGCGCGGCGAAGCGCGCGGCGAGCTCGTCGTCACAGGTGTTACGGGTCGCGGCGTTTTCTCGCAGCGTTTCGATCTCGCGAGTGCACCACTGCTGCCTGAGAACCGCGCGCTGCCGTACCTGTGGGCGCGCAGCCGGATCGCGACGCTCTCGGACTACGGCCTCGGCGAGCCGTCCGAGGACGCGCGCGGCGAAATCCTCGCGCTTGGCCTGCGTTACAGCTTGCTCACGCCGTACACCTCGTTCGTCGCGGTCTCGAAGCTTGTTACGAACACGCGCGAACCGGCGACCGACGTGAGGCAGCCGCTGCCGCTGCCCGCGGGCGTTTCGGACGCGGCGGTGGGCGGCGCGGTGGGCATTGGCGCGGAGCCGGAACTCAGCGCGGTGCTGTACGCGCTGGCGGCGATTGCGGCGGTGAGCTGGGGCGTACGTGCACGCGCACGGCGCGCGCGGGCGCACAGCGCGACGGCCGCGTGAGCGAGCTGCGCCGCAGCGCCGTCCTCTACGGCGCCGCGCTCGGGCTCGCGCTCGGCGTGAAGGCCTTCTACGCCAGCGCGAGCGCCGAAGCACTCGGCTTCGTGCTCGGCCCCACCACGGCGCTCGTCACGCTTTTCTCGGGCCAGCGCTTCGAGTTCGAGCCCGGCGCGGGTTACTTGAGCCGCGAGCTCGCGTACCTAATCGCTCCCGCCTGCGCCGGGCTCAACTACTGGATCATCGCGTTCGCGACGCTCGTGCTCGGCTTCACGCCGCGTATCGAGCGCCCGGCTGCGTGCGCGGCGTGGCTGCTGGCTGCCGCCGCACTCGCGTACCTGACAACTCTGCTCGTGAACGCCGCGCGCATCGCGATTGCGCTGGAGCTGCGCGCGGCGGCGCTGCCCGTGTGGCTCTCCGCGAGCGCGGCGCATCGCCTCGAAGGCATCGCGGTTTACCTGAGTTCGCTGTGGCTGCTGAATGCATGCGTGGAAGCGTGCTTCGCGCCGCGCGGCGGTGAGCCCAGGCGCATCGCACTGGTGCCGCTCGCCACGTACCTGAGCGTCACGCTGCTTGTGCCGCTCGCGAACGGCGCCTGGCAGCGCGACGAGTTTTGGCAGCACGCGGGCGTCGTGCTCGCGGCGTCCCTCACGCTCGGCGCGCTGGCCCACACCGCCCTAACAGCCGCGCGCTGGCTCTACTCGTCCCGCAAGCGCGCGTAGAGAAACTCGTCGACCAGCTCTCCGTCCTTGAACGCCGAGCGGCGCTTCAGGCCCTCGAGCCGAAACCCCGCCTTCTCGAGCACGCGGCACGAAGCCGGGTTCCACGCAAACACGCGCCCTTCGAGCCGCGCGATATCCGTCTCCGCAAACGCATGCTCCGTCAGCGCCCGCGCCGCCTCGGTCGCGTAGCCGTGGCCCCAATGCGCTGGCCCGAGCCAATAGCCGAGCTCCCCCGTGAACTGCTCGAGCCCCTTGCGCCGATAGATCCCAACGCTGCCGGCGGGCTCGCCCGCCACCACGATGGCGAGATGAACGTCGTTCGGGCTCGCCGCGATGAACGCGAGAAACGCATCCGCGTCCGCCCGCGCATACGGAAACGGAAGCGATCCAGTGTTCCGCCAAACCGAGTGGTGATTAATGTTCCGCACGAGCGCGTCTTCATCGCCCACCCGCCACGACCGCAACAACAACCGCCCCGTCCGAATCTCCATGCGCGCAGGCTACCTCCATGCCTCGAAATTCAGGGATTTCAGCGGAGCCAGCGGGCCTCGATGGCCCACTGGCTCCGCGACCCAATTCCGTCCCGACGCTCACGCGAGAACGAGGCAACCCGCCCGCAAACCCCCTCCGCGCGAACCGAGGAGGCGCGGCGGGGCGGCGGGCTGCGGCGGCGAGGAGCTGCTCCCACAGCCGCAATCACCGCCGCAACTGCTGCCCTCGCCTCATCATCGGACAGCTGCTTCGGCATATAGGATTGGATAACGTCAATCTCGTC
>JANNRF010000040.1:0-22605 GCA_031401135.1 Deltaproteobacteria bacterium
GTGCACGACCGCCGGGCGGCGGGTGGCTGAGCGCGAAGCCAAGCCGGAAGCAACCGCGAGCCTCGCGCTGCGTCTCGGGGCGATCGCGACATCGGTGCTGGCAGCAAGCCTGTTCGCGCTCGCCTGCGCGCAGCTGCCTCCCCAACAACTCGACGATTTGTGCGGCCTGTTCGCCGAGAAGCCCGCGTGGCGCGACGCGGCGGAGCGCGCACGGGAGCGCTGGGGCGTCGCGCCAGCCACGTCGATGGCGATCCTGCACCAGGAATCGCGCTACCGGGCGAAGGCGCGCCCAGGCTGGCGCAGGCTGTTCGGCGTGATCCCGGTCGGGCCCGCGTCGTCCGCCTTCGGGTACGGCCAGGTGCAAGACGCCGCGTGGCAGGACTACCGAGACCACACCGGCAATCGCCACGCCAAGCGCGACGATTTCGCCGACGTGATCGACTTCGTCGGCTTCTACGCAGATCTGCTCTCGCGCAGCGCCGGCATCGCCAAGCACGACGCCTTCCATCTTTATTTGGGATACCACGAAGGCCCGACCGGTTTTCAGCGCCGCAGCTTCGACCAGAAGCCGTGGCTGTTCGGCGTCGCGCGCAAAGTCTCGGAGCGCGCCGCTCGCTACGAGCAGCAGGCCGGCGCGTGCCCTTGGCCCGGGCGATTGAGTTCGGCTGGGGCGGCGAGCGTTCAGCGCTGAGTAGGCACTGGGCGCAGCCGCCGCGTCTCGCCGACCGAGAGCAGTGCGACTTCGCGCTCATCCACACCCGAGCCCGGCAGCAGTCGCCTGAGTTCGCGCGGGGCCTCGTCGGGCGGTTCGTCGGTCAGGTCGAAGGTTCCCCAATGCATCGGGAAGAGCGTTTGCGCGCGCAGGTCCCGGAACGCCAATAATGCCTGCGCCGGATCCATGTGCTGGAAATCCATGAACCAGCGCGGCTCGTAAGCGCCGATCGGGAGCAGCGCGGCGTCGATCGGGCCGAAGCGCCGGCCGAACTCGGCGAAGCCGTGGAAGTAGCCCGTGTCGCCGCCGAAGAAATATTTGCGCTCGCCCGAATCGACGAGCCAGGTGCACCAGAGCGATTCGTTGGTGCTCTGTTCGATGCGCTTCGACCAGTGCTGCGAGGGCAGGCAGGTGATCGTGAAGCGGCCGCGTTTCGCGCTCTGCCACCAGTCGAGCTCGACCACGTTGTTGCGCCCGCGGGCGCGAAACCAATCGGCGAGCCCGCGCGGCACGAACCAGGCGAAGTCTTCCGGCAAGCGATCGACCGTGGAGGCGTCGAGGTGGTCGTAGTGATTATGGGAGACGATCGCGAAAGCAGCCGCCGGCACCGATGCGAGCGGGATGCCCGGCGGCACGAGGCGCGCGGGCACGAGCGCGCGCGGGCCGAAATGCGGATCGGTGAGGAACACGTCCGCGCCGTCGTGTACCGCGAACGTGGCGTGGCCGATCCAGGTGATCTCGGCGGCGCCGCGGGGCAGGCTTCGCGCGAGCGACGAGCCGTCGTTCGCGACCACGGGCGCAGGGTTTCGCGCCAGTTCGCCGTACGGGTTTCGCGAGAACTGCCAGCGCAGGAACGGGAAACCGCCGCGCGCCTCGTCGCTGGCCCACGGCACGAAGTAGCCGTCCGCGCCGTGATGTGGCGCGAACAGCGAGGCCGCGCTCCTGGCAGGCGCCGCGCTCGCGGGCGCGGCGTGCGCGTCGCGCTCGGCATGCGCGGGCGGCGCCGCGAGGGCAGCGCCGAGCGCGCACGCAGCCAGCACAGGTGTTAGGCGGAAGTGCAGAAGCCGCGGGATCTTGCGCACCACCACCGCCAGCACGGCGAGCGAGGCGAAACCACCGAACACGACCGAGAAGGTCGCGCTCGTCGCGTGGGCGAGGAATCCCGATTCCGCGGCGCCGAGCTCGTTCGAGGCGCCGATGAAGACCGCGTTCACCGCCGAGACGCGGCCGCGCAGCGAATCGGGCGTGCCGAGCTGAATGATGATGTTGCGGGCGACCATGCTCACTTCGTCCGCCATGCCCGCAGCGAGGAGCGCGAGCATCGAGAGTTCGAACGAGCGCGAGAGGCCGAAAACGATCGTCGCGAGGCCGAACGCAGCGACTGCGATGCAAAGCGCGCGGCCGGCGCGCGCGATCGGCGCGCGGATCAGCAGAATCGCGGACATCAAGAACGTGCCGGCCGTAATGGATGCGCGCAGGATCCCGAAGCCCTGCGGGCCGACGTGGAGGATGTCCTTCGCGTATACCGGCAGGAGCGCGCTGGCGCCGGCGAACAGCACTGCGAACAAATCGAGCGTCATCGCGCCGAGCACGGCTTTCTCCGAGCGCACGAACGCGATGCCTTCGCGGATCGCGCGCAGGCTCACTTCGCGCCGCTCGCTGGGCGGCGCCGCACGCGGAATGCGCGAGACGAGCAGCGCGGAAGCAGCCGCGAGCCCGGCCGCAATGCCATATGTGAACTCGACTCCGAAGCGGTCGATCACGAGACCCGCGAGGCCGGGGCCGAGCGTCCAGCCGAGGTTGCGCAGCGTCGCGACGAGCGAGACTGCGCTCGGGAAGATCTCGCGCGGCACGAGGTTCGGCAGCAGCGTCGCGAGCGCGGGGAGCTCGAACGCGATGCAGCCCGCCGAGGCGAACGCGCAGCCCAATAACACCGGAAGCCCACGCTCGCCGAACAGCGCGAGCGCCAGCGCAACCAGCGCCCAGCCGAATTGCGCGAGCAGCGTGACGCGCACGCGGTCGCTGCTGTCGGCGATCGCGCCCGCGATCAACCCGAGCGTGATGGCTGGCAGGAACTCGACGAAGCCGAGCACGCCCAGCATGAGCGTCGAACCCGAGACTTCGTAGACGTGCCAGCCGAGTGCGGTGACGAGCGTCGTGCCGCCGATCGCCCGCACGAAGCGCGAGAGCGCGAGCGCCTTCACTCCGGGCGTGGCGAGCGCTTGCAGCGTGGGGTGCTTCGACACGGGGCGCGCAGAGTACCCGCGCCGCAGGCGTTCGCGCGTGCGCAACATTGCGCGCAAGCGCCGCGCCTGTCTTGCCGAAACGCGCTTGATGCTCCGAGCGATTTCGCGCGAGATCGATGCAGTGCTGCAGCTGGCCGACGTGATCGTCAGCGCCGCGCTGTTCGTGCTGATCGTGCGCATCCCGGTCTTCGGTGTGACTCGCGCGGGCATCGAGTTGCTGCCGCTCGGGCTTGCGGCTGCGCTCGCCTGGCCGCTCGCGCTGCGGGCCTTTCACTTGTACGACTCGCAGCGGCGCGATTCCGTTGCACAGATATCGAGTTCGCTCGCCCTCGCGGCGCTGATCTCCGCGCTCGCCCTGGCAGCGCTCGCGTTCATGACGAGCGTGCCGGTCGAAGCGTCGTTCCCGACCGTCTTTGCGGGCGCGCAGCTCGCGGTGCTGGGCGGCATGCGCATCCTCTCGCTCGGCCTGATGCGCCTGTTCCGGCGCGCCGGCCATAACACTCGCAACGTGTTGATCGCCGGCTCCGGCCCGCGCGCCGCCTACGTCGAGGACGTGATCGCGAACCACCCGCAATGGGGCCTGCGCGTGATCGGCTTCGTCGACGCGAACCTCCCGAAGCGCGGCCCGGCGGTGCAGCCCTCGCGCGTGTTCCCGCTGAGCGCGATCGCGGAAATCCTCGCGGATCAGGTGATCGACGAAGTGATCGTGGCGGTGCCGCGCTCGAAGCTCGAGGAAATGGTGCATGTGGTGGATGCGGCGACCAGCGCGGGTGTGCCGATCACGCTGCTCTCGGACGTGTTCGGCGACTTGCTGCCCGCGCCGCGCGTGAAGCGCTTCGGCTCGCTGCCTGCGCTCTCTTTCGCGCCGGTGCATCACAGCGCGGGCTGGCTCGCGATGAAGCGCACGCTGGATGTCGCCGGCTCGGCAGTGCTGCTCGCGCTCGCGTTGCCCGTGATCGCGCTGGCAGCACTCGCGATCAAGCTCAGTTCGCCGGGGCCGGTGTTCTTCCAACAAGTGCGCTGTTCGCTGAACGGCCGGTTGTTCCGTATGCCGAAGCTGCGCACGATGGTGCTCGACGCCGAAGCGCGCAGGGAAGCACTCGCGCTGCACAACGAGATGGACGGGCCGGTCTTCAAGATGCGGCGCGACCCGCGCATCACCGCGGTCGGGCGCTTCTTGCGCCGCTTCAGCCTCGACGAGCTGCCGCAGCTCTGGAGCGTTTTGCGCGGCGACATGAGCCTGGTCGGCCCGCGCCCCGCACTGCCGAGTGAAGTAGCGGCCTATCGCACGGCCGAGCGCCGGCGTCTCTCGATGCGGCCGGGCATCACCTGCCTCTGGCAAGTCAGCGGCCGTAACAAGATCGGATTCGAGGATTGGGTGCGCCTCGATCTCGAGTACATCGACACCTGGTCGCTGGCGAGCGACTTCACGATCCTGCTGCGAACGCTGCCCGCAGTGCTGCGGGGAGATGGCGCGAGTTGAGTTGCATTCATTCACAGCGCGCGCTCCAGCCGATTGACGCATGACTTCCCCTCGTAACACTCCGCGCATGCCCCGACCGCGACGTCGCTATGAGCTGCGCAGTGCCGAGTTGAATCGTGACGCGGACGCGCTCGTGGCCGCCGCGCTCGCTGAGTTCGGGCCGCGCAGCGAAGCGAACGCCGAGTACGCGCGCCAGATGATCGTCACGGCGCTGCGCTTCCTGCGCGACGACCCGTCCGAGGGCGACTTCAAGCTGGTGAACGCGGCGATCAAGGAATTGCGCCAGGCGCTGGCGGTGTTCGCGCCCTACGAGGGCGTGCGCAAAGTCACGGTGTTCGGCAGCGCGCGCACACAGCCGACGCAACCCGACTGGGCGCAAGCCGAAACCTTCGCCGAGGCGATGGCGCTGCGCGGCTGGATGGTGATTACGGGAGCGGGCGGCGGAATCATGCAGGCGGCGCAGGGCGGTGCGGGCCGCGAGGCCTCGTTCGGTGTGAACATCCGGTTGCCGTTCGAGCAACAAGCCAACGAAGTAATTCTTGGCGATCACAAGCTCGTGAACTTTCGATACTTCTTCACGCGCAAGGTCAGCTTCGTGCGCCACTCCCACGCGATCGCGCTGTTCCCCGGCGGCTTCGGCACGCACGATGAAGGCTTCGAAACGTTGACGCTGATCCAAACCGGCAAGAGCGAGATGCTGCCCGTGGTATTCGTCGACGAACCGGGCGGGAGTTATTGGCGCGACTGGGCGGAGTACGTCGACACGCACCTGCTCGGCCGCAAGCTGATCTCGCCCGACGACGTGGCGCTGTTCAAGGTGACCGACTCGGTGGAGGCCGCCGTCGCCGAGATCACGAGCTTTTACCGTAACTACCACTCGAGCCGGTACGTGGGCGACCGCCTCGTGTTGCGCGTGCAGGAAGCGCCGAGCGGCGAGGCACTCGCCGCGCTCTCGCGCGAGTTCGCGGACGTGATCGTGCGCGGCGCGATCGAGGCGAGCGGCGCGCTGCCGGAGGAAGAGAGCGATGCGCCCGGCCTGGCGCGGCTCGTGCTGCGCTTCGATCGCAGGAGCACGGGGCGGCTGCGGCGCCTAATCGATCGCCTGAACGAGATCGAGCCGCACGGCGCAGCCGCGGCGCGCGCGGCTGCGCACGAGATCGTCGCGGCCGAGCTGCCCGCGGATGCCGATGGCGACGAGGACTGAGCGCGTCTCGGTCACGGCAGCGCGCTGAGCGCGGCGCGGATCTCGTCGTAGAGCACGGGTACCCACGGCAGCGCGGGCGTGTAGCCGGGCGACAGCTGGCTGCGTCGAAAGTCGATCGGACTCAGGATCACTCGGATGTTAGGGAGCCCCACCTCGGCCGCGAGCACGAACAGTTCCTCGGACGCTGGATCGCCAAGCGCGAGGCAGCCCACCGAGACGCTGCTGCCGTGAATCATGATCGCGCCGCCGAGATCGCTGCGGCCGTCTTCGGCAGCCCGGCGGCGGTCGTCGGCATTCGGGTAGCCGATTCGCAAGGACAAGTGGAACTGGCTGTTCGGGTTGAGGGAGTCGATGCGGTAGAGGCCCTCGGGCACCTGCTGATCGCCTTCGCGCAGCTTGGGCCCGAGCACGCCGCTCGCTGCGAGCACGGGGTAGGAGCGCAGAAAGCGCAGCGCGCCGTCCGGACCTGCGGCATAGAGCTCTAGTCGCCGCTCGGCCTTGAGGCCCACGAGCACGACGCGCGTCGGCGGATACGCGACGCCCGCCGCCGCGAAGTAAGGCTGCATGCGCACGCGCGCCGCCGGGCCGAACAGCGCGATGCGTTCTTCCACCGTGGTCGCGCGGGTCGCGGGCGGCGCGGCCATCGCGATCAACAGCCCGACACCGAACAGTGATGGGTTGATCGCGCTCAGTATGATGCGCCAAGCACCGGGAGCGACAGAGAAATGGCGGAGCTTCGAGCGGAGCGACTGACGGCCGAGACGGACGGCGAGTTCGTGGTGTTCCTGATCGGCATGCGCATCAACAAGTTCTGGAAGATCCATAAGTGGCTGCCGGTGGCGCTGGCGATGGGGCGCATGCTGAAGGAACTCGAAGCGGATCGCGCCTCGGGTTTTCTCGGCGTCGAGCCATGGGGTGGACGCACGAGCGTATTGCTCCAGTACTGGCGCTCGTTCGAGCAGCTGGAGAAGTACGCGCTCGACAAAGCGCGCGAGCACTTACCGGCGTGGAAGGCGTTCAATAACGCGGTCGGCTCGAATGGCGATGTCGGCATCTGGCACGAGACCTACCGCGTGCGGCCGGGCGACTTCGAGTGCGTCTACAACAACATGCCGCTGTTCGGGCTCGCGAAGGCAACGCGCGCGGTGCCCGCCACCGGGCGGCGCGAATTCGCGCCGGGGCGCATGACGGCGCCGTAGCCGCAGCGCACCGCGCGAAAGTTCCTAGCCTCCCGCGCCCATGCAAAGCCAGCCCGCCCTCGATCTCTCGCGCGTGTTCACGCTCGAGCCTCACGGGCCCGACACCTACGTCGCCGAGAGCCCGCGTTATTCGTGGGGACGCATGTACGGCGGCCTGGTGGTGGCGCAGGCATTATGGGCGGCGACGCAGACCGTGCGCGAGGAACACAGCGTCCACTCGCTGCACGCGTACTTCATTCTCGGCGGCGAACTCGGCGAGCCCGTGCGCTACGAGGTCGATCGCGTGCGCAACGGGCGCTCGTTCACCACGCGCCGCGTCGTCGCGCGCCAAAGCGCGGGCGCGATCCTCACGCTCGAGTGCTCGTTTCAGCGCTTCGAGGAAGGCGCGGAATCGCAGTCGTTCGTAATGCCTGCTGGCGTGCCGGCGCCCGAAACGCTCGAGCGCGTCTCGGACGCGGGCATCCAGCGCTGCGATGTCGCGGGCGCGCGCACGCATCCCGGCTCGCTGGTGTGGGCGCGCTACCCGCTCGCGCTCGGCGCCGACGCGCGCCTCCACTACTGCGCGCTCGCGTACCTCTCCGACATGAACCCGATGGACGCGATCTCGAACTCGCGCGCGGGGGGGCCGCCGAGCGGCGGGCCCGGCTCGCTCGACTGGATGGGCGCGAGCCTCGATCACGCCGTCTGGTTCCACCGACCGGTGCGCGCCGACGACTGGCTGCTGATGGACCTAACAGGCCACGGCTTGATTCGCACGCGGGGGCTCGCGACCGGCCACGTCTTCGACGGCGCGGGTGTGCACGTCGCGACGATCGCGCAGGAAGGTTTGCTGCGGCCGAAGAAACTCTCGTGACGGCAGCTTGCTCGTCAGGGCGTGCTCGCAGCGCGCTTCGGCCCTGCGGTGGCGGGCGCGAAGCCCAGCGAATGCAGCTGACAGCCTGCGGCCGCAGCTGATCCGCGCGGCGGTTCGCGGCGCATCTGTGCTCGCTCGGGCCTCAGTAGTTAGGCGTCGTTCTTCCCGCGCTCCGCCAGCAGCTTCAAGATCGCGCGATCGTGCCGCGTCTGCGCGCTCATCCGCGTCGGCTTCCAGATGGGCCAGCGCGCCGCGTTGCCCTTCGGTTGGTCGCCCATCACGGTGACGCGCTGGATGATGCGTTCGCCCTCGAAATCGGCGACCACGAAGTGCTGCGTGCAGCGGTTGTCCCAGAACGCGATGGTCTCCTCGCTCCAGCGGTAACGCACGGTGAAGCGCTCCTGGTGCACCCAGCCCGTGAGAAAGCCGAGCAGCGCCTCGCTCTCGGGATGCGAGAGCTCGACGATGCGGCGCGAGAAGTGCTCGTTCACGTAGAGCGCGCGCTGGCCCGTGTCGGGATGGATGCGCACGACCGGGTGCACGGCGGTGACTTCGGGCTTGCCGTGCGGGTGCGCGTCGTGCAGAGCTGTTAGGCCGTCGCACAGCTCGCGCAACGGCGGCGAGAGCGCGTCGTAAGCGGCGCATAGGTTCGTGAACATGGTGTCGCCGCCGACCGCGGGGCACTTCAGCATGCGCAGGATCGACATCTGCGAGGGCGACGCGAGGAACGTGAGATCCGTGTGCCACTCGTCGGCGACGCCGCCGTGGCTGGCGGCGAGCTCGAACAGTTCGGGGTGCTTCGTAAACGGGTTCTTCAAGTTCGGGTGCGCCTCGAGCGGCCCGAAGTGCCGCCCGAGCGCGACGTGCTGCTCCTGCGTGAGCGCCTGCGCTGGGAAGAACAGCACCTTGTGTTCGAGCAAGAGCGCACGGATGCGCTCGGCGTCGGACGCATCCGCCCGCGCGAGATCGATCCCGCGCACCTCCGCACCCAGCGCGCCTGCAAGGCGAGTGACTTCGAGACTCATGAGCAGCACCTCCAAACGAAGACTCCGACTAGGGACGTTCCACGACGAACGCGACGAAACACCCAGGGACGTTCCTCGACGAAATCTCGGCGACGCCTCTGTGGAGCCTCGTCACGCCGGCAACCGAGTTTCGTCGAGGAACGTCCCCAGTACGTTCGTCGCGTTTGTCGTGGAACGTCCCGCTCACGCCGCCGGCCGGCGCGCGAACCATGGCCTTGCTTGTTCGAGTTGCGCGGCGAGGCGGAAGAGGGTGGCTTCGTCGTTGTGGCGGCCGGTGAACTGCACGCCGATCGGGAGGCCGGCTGCGTTCCAGAACAGCGGCACGCTCATCGATGGCGTGCCCGAGGTGTTGGCGAGCTGCGTGTAGCCGGTCGCCTCCATCAGCACGCGCGTTTGCTCCTTCAGATCGGGGTTCGAGAGCGAGAGCACGCCGAGCGCGGGCGGCGGCGTGCCCATCGTCGGCGAGAGCAGCACGTCGTACTGCGTGAGGAAGCGCGCGAGCTCGCGGCCGGTGCGGTGCAGCACTTTGGTCGCGCCCGCGTAGGCGACCGAATCGAGACTCTTCGAGAGGCTCGCGACGAGCCAGGTGCCGGGCTCGACGTCGTCAGGCTTCGCTTCGCGGCCCAGCACGCGCGCGCGGTCCTCGATCGTGAAGCGGATGTTCGCGCTGATTACGGTGACCGCCGCCTTGCGCAGCTCCTCGATGCTGCTCGGCGCGAACCGCGCGCGCTCGACGTTGTGCCCTAACGACTCGCACAAGAGCGCCGCGTCCTCGGCTGCGGCGACGCAATCCGGATGCGTGGCGGCGCCGTTCCACGACTCGGTGTCGAGCGCGATGCGCAAGCGCCCAGCGTGCGCGCCCAACTCTGCGAGCCACGGGCGCAGCGGCGGCTGCGCGGCGTAGGGCGCACCGAGATCGGGGCCCGCAGTGGCATCGAGCAGCGCAGCGCTGTCGCGCACGCTCCTTGTTACGGCGTGAACGCAGCTCATGCCGCTCCAGCCTTCGCCCGAGTCCGGGCCGAGCGGCGTGCGGCCGCGCGTCGGCTTCATGCCGAACAGCCCGCAACAACTCGCAGGGATGCGGATCGAGCCGCCGCCGTCGCTCGCGTTGGCGAGCGGCACGATGCCAGCCGCGACCGCGGCCGAAGCGCCACCCGAAGATCCGCCCGAGGTGTGGCCGAGGTTCCACGGATTCTTCGTCTGGCCGTACAGCCGCGATTCGGTCGTGCAGGTGAGCCCGAACTCTGGGCTCGCGCTCTTCCCGAACACGACGAGGCCCGCGCGCCGGTAACGAGCAACCAACTCACTCTCGTTCTTGGGCACGTTCTCCGCGAACAGGTTCGAGCCGTTCGTTGTGCGAACTCCCGGCACGTTCAGGTGCAGGTCCTTCAGTAAGAACGGCACGCCCTCGAACGCGCCCCTCGGCACGTCCGCCTTGGCCGCGCCTCGCGCCTGCTCGAACATCGGGATCACCACCGCGTTCAGCGCCGGGTTGCGCGCCTCGCAGCGCGCGATCGCCGCATCCAACAACTCGCTCGCCGAGACCGCGCGTTTTTTCACCAGCGCCGCGAGCCCGAGCCCGTCGTAGTTCTCGTAGTCCTGCATAGCGCTGCTCTCCGAGGTTCGCGTTCAGGGGAAGCGAGCAGCATACTGCGGCGCACCACACCGGAGGGCACCCAATGCTCGACCTCGTGATCCGCGGCGGAACGATCCTCGATGGCTCCGGTGGCGCGCGCTTCTGCGGCGACGTCGGCGTGCAGGGCGGCCGCATCGTCGCGGTCGGTCGCGTCGCTGAACGCGGGCGCCGCGAGCTCGACGCGAACGGCCTGCTCGTCACACCAGGCTGGGTCGACGTGCACACCCATTACGACGGCCAAGCCACCTGGGATGCGCTGATCTCGCCCTCGTGCTGGCACGGCGTAACAACCGTGGTGATGGGCAACTGCGGCGTCGGCTTCGCGCCCGTGAGGCCGGGCACCCACGACTACCTGATCAAGCTGATGGAAGGCGTCGAGGACATCCCGGGCAGCGTGCTCTGGGAAGGCGTGAAGTGGGCCTGGGAGAGTTTCCCTGAGTACATGGACGCGCTCGCAACGCAGCCGCGCGCGCTCGACATCGCCGCGCAGGTTCCCCACGCCGCGCTGCGTTATTACGTAATGGGTGAGCGCGGCGCGGATCACACCGAGGCGCCGACCGCAGCCGAGATCGACGCGATGGGCGTGCTCGCGCGCGACGCCGTGCGCGCCGGCGCGATCGGCTTCACCACCTCGCGCACCAAGAACCACCGCACGAGCGACGGCCGCTTCACGCCGAGCCTCACCGCGCCCGCGGACGAGTTGATCGGCATCGCGCGCCGCATGGGCGAAGCGGGCAAGGGCGTGTTCGAGTTCGTCTCGGACTTCGCGGGCCGCGAACAAGAATGGGAGATGCTGCGCCAGATGGTGGCGGTCTCGGGCCGCCCGATCTCGATCTCGATGGCGCAGTCCGACCAGGCGCCCGAGTCCTACCGCACGATGCTCGCAACCATTACGGCTGCGAACGACCGCGGCCTGCCCATGAAGGCGCAGGTCCCGGCGCGCGCGATCGGCGTGCTGCTCGGCTTCGACGCCTCGCTGAACCCGTTCTGCTCGCACCCCACTTATCAGGGCCTCGCGAAGCTCACGCGCGCCGAGCGCATGGCCAAGCTGCGCGATCCGGCCGTGCGCGCACAGCTGCTCGGCGAGAAGCCGAACCCCGCGCTGGCGAGCCTCGTGTTCTCGTTCGACAAGATCTACCGCCTCGGCGAGCGACCGAACTACGAGCCGTCCGCGGACGAGAGCCTCGCGGCCGAGGCGGGGCGCCGCGGCGTCAAGCCCGAAGCGCTCGCCTACGAGTGGCTGCTCGCAAACGACGGCAAAGCGCTCCTCTACCGCCCGCTGCTCAACTACGCGAGCAACAACCTCGACGCGACCCACGAGATGCTCCAGCACCCCCATGTCGTGCCCGGTCTCGGCGACGGCGGCGCGCACGTCGGCCTAATCAGCGACGGCAGCTTCCCGACGTTCCTGATGTCGCACTGGGGGAAGGACCGCACGCGCGGCCCCAAGCTCCCGCTCGAGATGCTCGTGAAGGGCCAGAGCGCCGATACCGCCGCGCTCGTCGGCATGACGGATCGCGGCCGCATCGCAGTCGGCATGAAGGCGGATCTCAACCTAATTGATTGGGACAAGCTCGGCGTCGCACACCCGGAGATCGCCTACGACTTGCCGACCGGAGGCAAGCGCCTCGTGCAGCGCGCCTACGGCTACGTCGCGACGATCTGCGCGGGCGCGGTGACGTTCGAGCACGGCGAGAGCACGGGCGAGTTGCCTGGGAAGCTCGTGCGGAGCTGACAGGCGAGAGCGCGCGCCGCATGCGCTGGGTGACTCGCAAGCACATCCGCGTGAATCGCACCGCCACCGCGTGGCTCGTGCGCCGGTTCGTTGACCCGCAGGCCGAGTTCGTGTTCGTGGAGCCGCACGAGGTCGCGCGCGTGCAGGGCGAGCAGGACGCGACCGGCTTCGACGCGTCCGGCGCGCGCTTTTCGAACGACGGGGGTGTTACGTCCTTCGAGCAGATCCTTGCTGCGTACGGCCTCGCTGATCCCGTGCTGCACGAGTTCGCGCGCATCGTGCACGCCGCGGACGTCGCAGGCCAGGAAGCGCTGGCGCCCGAGGCGCCCGGCCTCCAGCTGATCTCCCGCGGCTTCCCGCTCGTTTCGCGCGACGACCACGAGACGGTCGAGCGCGCCTCCTTCTTGTACGCCGCGCTCTACGCCGCGTTGCAGGAGCGCAGCCGCGGCTAACGTGCCCCGCTGCTCTCGACGGGCAGTGGAGGACCTCCGTGGCGGCTCACGACTACCGCGTTCTCGAAGCGCGCGAAATCTCGCACTGGGATGACGAGGCGGACATCGTCGTTGTAGGGCTCGGCTGCGCTGGCGCTTGCGCCGCGATCGAGGCGCGGCTCGCGGGCGCGAGCGTGCTGGTGCTCGAGCGCGCGAGCGGCGGCGGAGGTGTTACGGCGATGGCGGCGGGGCACGTCTACGCGGGCGGCGGCACGCGCGTGCAGAAGGCGGTGGGCGTAGCGGACACAGCGGACGACATGGAGAAGTACCTAATTGCTAACACGCCCGAGCCCGATCTCGACAAGATCCACCTCTACTGCACGGAGAGCGTCGCGCACTTCGACTGGTTGATGGAGCAGGGCGTCCCGTTCAACGATTCGATGTACAAGGGCAAGCACGTCCTGCAGATGACGGACGAGTGCTTGATCTGGAGCGGCAACGAGGAGGCGTGGCCTTATCGCGAGCAGGCGAAACCGGCGCCGCGCGGGCACAAGGTTGCGCTCGAGGGACACGCGGGCGGCGCCAAGATGATGGAGCTGCTGATCGCGCGCGCGCAGGCATTAGGGGCGCGCGTCGCGATCGAGTGCTGGGCGCGCGAGCTGGTGCGCGAGGGCGAGCGCATCGTGGGCGTGCGTTACCGCAACTTTGAGCGCGAGCGCACAGTGCGCGCGCGCAAAGGCGTGGTGCTCGCGACCGGGCACTTCACCAACAACCCCGAGATGCTCCAGAAGTACGCGCCGCATCTGCTGGATGACCGCCTCGAGCGCCAGTACACGCCCAACGACGACGGCGCCGGCATCCAGCTCGGGCTCGCTGCGGGCGGCGAGGCGCTGCACATGGCGGGCGCCCTAATCACGTATCCGTTCTATCCGCCCGAGCAGCTGCTGAAGGGCATCCTCGTCAACAAGCTCGGCAAGCGTTTCGTGGCGGAGGACGTCTACCACTCGCGATCGAGCATCGAGATCACGCTGCAGCCGGGCGCGGAGGCGTACCTAATTGTCGATGAGGAGTGCTTCGGGCGGCCCGAGTTCGGCGGCTGGGATGTCGTCGATGCCTGGGAAGACGTCGCGACGATGGAGGCGGATCTCGGCATGCCGAAGGGCGCGCTGCAGAAGACGCTCGCCGACTACAACGCGAACGCGGCGCGCGGTGAAGACCCCGAGCTGCACAAGTACAAGAAGTGGCTGAAGCCGCTCGATAAGCCGCCGCTGGCGGCGCTGCGCGGTTCGCTCGGCAGCGGCGCGTTTCGCACGTTCACGCTCGGTGGGCTCGCCGTCTCGCGCGACGGCGAGGTGCTGCGCCCTGATAAGTCGCCCGTCCAAGGGCTCTACGCCGCGGGCGCGTGCGCTTCGAACATCGCCCAAGACGGCAAGGGCTATTCGAGCGGCACCTGCATCGGCGAGAGCACGTTCTTCGGCCGCCGCGCGGGAAGGCACGCGGCGAAGGGCTGACGCAAGCGGCGCTGCCGCAAGGAGAATCCCGATGGCCTACGACGAGGGACTCGTTCAGCGCATCCGCGAGCAGCTCGAGGGCGATCCGCGCGTCAGCGAGAAGAAGATGTTCGGCGGCATCGCCTTCTTCGTGAACGGCAACATGGCCGCGGGCACCATGAAAGACGAGCTGATGGTGCGCGTCGGCCCGGACGGCCACGACGCCGCCGTCGCGCAACCCCACGCGCGCGCGATGGATTTCACCGGCCGCACGATGCGCGGCTTCGTGCAGGTTGCGCCTGCGGGCTTCGAGGACGACGCGGACCTGCGCGCGTGGCTGGCCCGCGGCATCGCGTTCGCGGAGAAGCACGAAAGGAAAGCGCCGCGCGCGAAGCAGGCCGGAAAGAAACGAGCGAAGCCGAAGGCGGCAACGAACAAGCCGCGCAGCGCCCGCGCGAAACCCAACAAGTAGCTGCGCGTCACGCCACGGGGTTGATCGGCTTCGCGTACATCACGTCCTTGGCCGGGTCCTTGCTCTCCACCCACCACTCCGCGTTGACGACGCCCAGCGCGTCGCCGCGCAGTCTCAGCCAGTTCCGCTGGGCGAGATAACGCGCGTCCGCGCCCGGCAGCTTCAGCATCTTCGCGTCGATGTCGCGCCCGATTTCCAGTTCCTTGTCGAGCAGCTTCAGCGCGAAGATCGCCAGCTTAGAGGGCGGCGCGTGCACGATCGGCGACGAGACCAGGTTGTAGATGATGTGCGCGTCTGGGGGCGCCGCGGGCTGCCGCGTCGATTTGATCATGCCGAGCGCGGCCATGTGCACGTCGCCGGAGAGCAGCGTCACGCGCACGCGGTTCGCGGCCGCAGCGCGTAACAAGCGCTGCACCAGCGTTTCGCGCGCCTTCACGTGCGGCTTGCTCCCCCAGCGGTCGCGCAGATCGTCCTCGACGTCCTGCTCACCGGGGATCGCATCGATCACTTTCTCGAATGTGCTCGCGCTCGGGAATAACACTGGCGGCCCCGAGACCACGAACAAATGCTTAGGCCCCGCCGCAGCCGCGAGGTCGATCGCGGCGAGAACGCGCTCCCAGCTCTTCGGCGCGAGCACTTGCTCCGGTGTTCGCTCGCTGCGCAGATCGAGCACCACGATCGCGATCTCGTTCACGCGCTGCGCGTAGCTGAGCGCGGCGCCGGCAATCGAGCCCGGCGGAGCTTCGCCTGGCTTCACCTGGAGCTGGAAGACGCGGAACGCGGCGTCCGCCTCCGCGAAGATCGCCTTGAACACCAGGGTGTTTTGCAGCGGCTCGTCGTGGGATCCCCAACCGTCGAAGATGTCGTGGTCGTCCCACATCATTAGGGTGGGAACCCCTGCGAGCACGTCCTTCACGCCCTCTTGCTGCCAGCGCTCGCAGTAGAGGTCGAAGTAGAACTTCGCGACGGCTTTGCGTTGCTCCGGCGTTGGGCTGAACTCGGCTTTCTTCTTCGCGCCGAGGTCGAGCCACTTCGCAAGCCAGTCGAGGTCGCAGGCGCGCCAGATCGAATCGCCGTAGACCTGATCGCCGCCGAGCAGGAGCACGTGCAGCGGGTGCTTCTTGTGCTTGCCGAGCAGGTGCTCCCAACGCGCATTGCGCGGGCCGGCGACTTTCTTCTTGTACTTCGGATCCGCGAAGCCGTTGCACGAAGCGAAGCCGGTTTGCAGCGGCAAACCGGCGCTGGGTACGGCGAACCAGTTTTTCGCGGCGCCTGGCAGCGCGTAATCGACGTACACCTCGCTCTTGTTAGGCCGCGTGACGCTGAAGTCCACGCGCCACGCCGTGCGCTCGGCGTTCGTAGCGAGCGCAACCGCCGGCGCGATGGCCAAGACGGCGCCCGACGCGTTCGGCTTCGGCGCAGCGTCTCTTGCCGGGAGCACCCACAGCGCGCTCACGCGCCAGGTCGTGTCATCCGCACCACGAAAGCCGAGGATCGGCCCGAGAATCGCCGGCATGCTGCCCCCCACGCGGCGAGGAGACGCCGCGCGGGCAGCATGCCACCGCAACCACTGGTGCGCGTATGAAGCAGCTCACACTGCGCGCGCCTTTGATTACTCGGCGCTCGCGCCGCCCTTCGTCTTCAACTCGCTGGCATGCTCCGCGATGAACGCGCGGATCTCGTCGCTCATGCCGAGAATGCGCTCCCACTCCTCGCGATAAAACGTAATCGGGAAGCGCCGCATCCCGTACAGCGACGCGCCGCCTTTCTCGCTGACCTTGAGGTACGTGCCGCGCTTTTCCTTCGCCTTCAGCGCCGCGTTCTCGGCTTCGAGCCGGGCGATCTTCGCTGCCTGGTCTTCCACTTCGCTCATCGCTGCCTCCTTCGTCACGTCGCGGTTGCGACGCGGCGCGCACCGTAGCGCCGCGCGAACGCCTCACATCAGCTCGCGCATCTCGACCGGGCGCTTCTCCAGCACAGATTGCTCCGCCGCCGCGCCGATCGCGACGGCGCGCAGCCCGTCCTCGGCCGTCACCTCGACGCGCGCGCCCTTCGTAACGGCGTCGAAGAAGCGCAGGTGTTGGAAGTACGTCGAGCCGTGGTGGTAACCGGCGGCGAGCAGCCGCTCGTCGACCGCGATGTGTTCACTCGTGACGCTGCGCGGCGCGCGCCGCCCGATCACGAGCGTCGACTCGGGAATGAAGCACTCGACTTTCCCGAGTTCCCCGGTGGCGCAGATCTCTTCCTGGTTGCGCGACGCCTCCGCGAACATGCAGAGATCGAGCAGCGCGCGTGCGCCGTTCGCGAAATCCACCACCACGAACGCGTTGTCGAGGATGTCCGGCGTTTCGCCGCCGTAGCGCTCGTCGCGATGATTCACGTCCTGGGCGCCCGAGGCGTAGACGCGCACGGGTTCACTTGCGACCACCAGACGCATCAGGTCGAAGAAGTGGCAGCACTTCTCGACGAGCGTGCCGCCGGTGTTACGGGCGAAGCGGTTCCAGTCGCCGACTTTCGGCAAGAACGGGAAGCGGTGCTCGCGGATCGCGAACATGCGCAGCCGGCCGATCGTGCCCGCGCGCACTTCCTCGAGCAGCCGCGCGACCGGCGGCATGTAGCGGTACTCCATCGCGCACCACACCGGCGCCGGGTGCACGGCGGCGCGCTCCGCCGCCCAGCGCGCGTCGGCGATGGTGGTGCACAGCGGCTTCTCCACGAGCATGGGCTTCCCCGTCGCAAACGCGGCCTCGAGCACTGCGCGGTGCGTGTGGTTCGGGGTCGCGATCACCAGCGCATCCACGCGCGGGTCCGCGAACAACTCCGCTGCGCTCGCATACTCGGCGGGCCCCGCACCCGTAACAAGCCGCGCCCAGCGCCGCGAATCGGCGTGCGGGTCGGCGAACGCCACCACCTCAGCGCCCGGCACGAGCGCGAGGTTCTTCAGGTGCTCGATGCCCATCATGCCAGTGCCGAGGACGCCGTAGCGGAGCCGGGTGGTCATCGCGGGGTTCGAGAGCCGGCTCGCCCCGCCGGCTGCGCGCGGGCCTGCGACTCCTTCTCGAGGACGACGCCATAACGCGGGCCTGGCCCGGGGACGAAGCGCGCGACGCGCCAGCCCGTATTCCGGGTGAGCGCAGTCAACTCGTCGCGCGAAGCGAACAGGTAGTCGAACCAAGGCGTGCAGTAGCGCCGGTGACGAACGCGCAAGCGGATCTGCCCGCCCATACGCCCGCGCCGCCGATTGCGCCGCTGATACGCAAGGTGATCGCGGTTCGTCGTCGCGTAGGGGTCGAGAGTTTCGCCGACGATTCGCGCGCTCTCGCTCGTCATCGCGAACCAGCGTGTCAGCAGGCGCTTTGCGCGAGCCCGGCTGCCAAGCAATCCGATGTTGTTACCGAGCATCAGGATCGAGTCGAACTCGCCGAGTCGCATCGAGACCTCGGTCACGGCCAGCACGCGCGCATTCTTCACGCCGCGCGTCCGGCACACGCGAATCGCCAGCGGGGAGTTGTCGATCGCGAGCACGTCGTGCCCCAGCCTTTGCAGCGCGAGGGCAGCGCGGCCCGCGCCGCAGCCCACGTCCAGCACGCGGCCGCGGCAGAGGCGCAGGAGCCGGCGCTGGAACGGAACCCACTCGCTGAAGGGAGCGAGATAGAGCTCCGCGCCTGGGCCCATATCGATGAAGCCGTCGTCTCGCTCGACGATCTCGCGCGTCGGCTCGCCACGCAGGTGGTCGAGCACCATCCGCCCGTACGCATCCTGGTGTCGCTTCAGCATCGAAGCATGCTGCCATAGCGCCCCGCGATCGGAGTAGAATCGTGCGCCATGAACGACACACTCTCCCTCTCGCTCACCGAACTGATTGGCCGGCTGCGCTTGAAGAAGCTCTCGCCCGTCGAGCTGATGACCGGCGTGCTCGACCGCATCGCGGAGACGAACGGCGATCTCAACGCGGTCGTCTCGATGCGCGAGCGCGAGGCGCTGCTCGCAGATGCGCGCACCTCGGAGCAGCGCATCGTTCGCGGCGAGGCGCGCCCGCTCGAGGGCATCCCGCTCGGCGTGAAGGATCTCGAGTACGCCGAGGGGCTGCCGAACACGGGCGGCAGCTTGATTTTCAAGGACCGCATCGCGGAGCGCGACGAAGCGCAGGTTGCGCGCCTCAAGGCCGCCGGCGCGATCGTGGTGGGCAAGACGAACGCGCCCGAGTTCGGGCACACCGCGATCACGAAGAACCTCGTGTACGGCACCACGCGCTCGCCGTGGAATCTCGACGTCACGCCGGGCGGCTCCTCGGGCGGCTCGGCGGCCGCGCTCGCTGGCTGCGTGCTTCCGCTTGTTACGGCGAGCGACGGCGGCGGCTCGGTGCGCATTCCCGCGAGCTTCGTCGGCGCGTTCGGCTTGAAGCCTTCCTACGGGCGCATCCCCCACGACATGCTCTCGCACTGGGAAACCGGCGACACCGCGGTCGCGGGCCCGCTCACCAAGAGCGTGACGGACGCCGCGCTGCAGCTCGACCTAACATGCGGGCCGCATCCGCTCGATCCGAACTCGCTGCCGCATCCGGGCATCTCCTACGTCGAGGCGCTCGCGGAGGAGTTGCCCGCCGGCACGCGCTTCGGCTTCTCGCCCGATCTCGGCTACGCGGTGGTGCAGTCCGACATCGCGGCCGCGGTGGAAGACGCCGCGCACGCGTTCGAGAAAGCCGGTCACCGGCTCGTGCCCATCGCGGGCGGGCCGCCACTGCTCGGGCCTGCGTGGGGAATGCTCGGCGCGTTCGCGCAGCTCTCGATGCTCGGCAAGTACTTGCCGGCGCAGGAGCATCTGTTCACGCGTGCGTTCATCAATGGCATCAAGACCGGCGCGAAGATGACGCCCGAGCGCTTCGGCGAGATCAACCGCATGCGCGGCGAGCTGAACGCGTGGTGCGCCGAGCTGTTCTCGAGGGTCGATTTCCTAATTACACCCACCGTGCCCTACGACCCGCCGCCGGCGAAGGGCCCGTTCCCCGAGACGACGGAGGGGCGCAAGCAAGCGCCGGTGGGCGTCGCGGCGTTCACGATTCCATTCAACCTTTCCTGGCACCCGGCGGCGACGATGCGCGCGGGCTTCTCGAAGCGCGGCCTGCCGATCGGTTTGCAGATCGTCGGCCCGCGCCACCGCGAGGATCTCGTGCTGCGCGCTGCGCTCGCCTTCGAGCGCGAGCGTCCGTGGCACCCGAAGTGGGCGCCGAGTTGGAGCAAGTGAATTGCATCGCTCGCGGCTGATCGGCGTGATCGTCGATTGCGCGCGCGAGAGCTTCGCCGCGGGCGTGCGTTTCTGGGCGGGTGCGCTCGGAGCGAGCGCGACGCCCGAGCCGCAAGGCAGCCGCTTCGTGCGCCTCGCCGGCGTGCGCGGCGAGATCGAATGGCTCGCCCAGCCAACTGCCCAGAGGAGCGCGCCTTCCATCTCGACTTCGAGACGGACGACCTCGAAGCCGAGGTGCGCCGCCTCGAAGCGCTGGGCGCGCGGCGCAAGAAGTTCGTGCGCGACGCGCACTGGGTGATGACCGCGCCGACCGGCCACGAGTTCTGCGTGCTGCCAGTGCAAACCGAAGATTGGCCCGAAGGCGCTATCACGTGGCCCCGCGAGGAGGGGAACCGATGAGCGTGCGCATGGCGGTGACTTATCAGGGCGATCTGCATTGCGAGGGGCTGCACGAGCCTTCGGGCACGCGCATCGAGACGGACGCGCCCAAGGACAACGAGGGCCGCGGCGAACGTTTCTCGCCCACCGATCTGGTCGGCGCGGCGCTCGGCAGCTGCATGCTCACCGTGATGGGCATCGTGGCGCGGCGGCACGCCTGGGACATGACGGGCGCGCGCGCGGATGTCGAGAAGGAGATGGTGGCCGCGCCGATTCGCCGCATCAGCCGCCTCGCGCTGCAGATCGCGATGCCCGCTGGCATCCCCGAGAACGCGCGCGCCGTGCTCGAACGCGCCGCGCACACCTGCCCGGTGCACCAGAGCCTGCACCCCGACGTGAAGATCGATCTTCACTTCCAATGGAAATGATCCAGCGATGATCGATCACGTCTCTGCGTACACGACCCAATACGACGCCTCGAAGCGCTTCTATGCGGCCGCCTGCGCGCCGCTCGGCGCTTCCCTTCAGCGCGAGATGACCGCGAGCTGGGATCCAGCTTTCCCCACGCGCCGCATGTGCGCCTTCGGCCCTGACCGCCCGGTGTTCTGGGTGATCGAAGTGCGCGAGCCGGCGAGCCCGCGCCATATGGCGTTCAGCGCCGCGACACGCGCGCAAGTCGACGCCTTCCACCGCGCGGCGCTCGCAGCCGGTGGGCGAGACAACGGCGCGCCGGGAGTGCGCGCGATCTACCACCCGACCTATTACGGCGCATTCGCGCTCGACCCCGACTGCAACAACGTCGAAGCCGTATGTCACACCCCGGTATGACGCGCGCGCGGGAGAAGATTTCGCGGGAGCGCGTCGCGAGCGAGCTGCCCGAGGGCATGCCCGTCGCGCTGCTGCAGGATCTGCACCTGCTCACGCGCGATGGCGATCTGAACGCCGACGCGCGCCGAAAGCTGAAGCAGATTCAGCACCTCGCGCAGCTGCTCGGCCCCGCGCTCGACGACGTCTACGCGCGCCACGAGCAGCCCTCGATCGTCGATTGCGGCGCAGGCAAGAGCGCGCTCGGCTTCCTGCTCTACGCACTGCGCGTCGGCCCGGCGGGCCGCGGCGCGATCACGGCGATCGAAGCGCGCGCGGAGTTCGCCGCCGCCGCCAGCGAGCGCGCGGCGCGCTACGGCTTCGAGCGCTTCCACTGCGCCGCGGGCGAAATCGCGCTGGCCAACGCCGCACTGCCCGAGCGCGTGCACGTGGTGACCGCGCTGCACGCCTGCGACACCGCGACCGACGATGCCCTCGCGCTCGCGATCGCACGCGGCGCCGATCACGTCGCGGTGGTGCCGTGTTGTCAGGCGGAAGTGGCGCGCCTGCTCGGCAAGGCGCCGCGCGAAGACGCGCCCAGCGCCGCGCTCCACGCGCACCCGTGGCACCGCCGCGAGTTCGGCGCGCACCTCACGAACGTGATCCGCGCGCTGGCGCTCGAAGCCCGCGGTTATCAGGTGGTCGTCACCGAACTCGCGGGCTGGGAGCACTCGCTGAAGAACGAGCTGATCCTCGGCAAGCGCGTGAAGCGCTTCGATGCGCGCGCCCAGCAGCGTCTCGACGCTCTGCTCACGCGCTTCGGCGTGCGCCCCGCGCTGATCCGCGCGCTCGATGCGGCGCCGCTTGCGGAGCAGGCCGCCGGGGTGCAGTGATGTTTTCTGCCAACGCTCCTGCCTGAGGCCACTTGATGCGGCGCTGGATACGCGATCTTCATCTCTACTTGGGTCTGCTGTGCATTCCGTACGTGGTCGTCTTCAGCGTGAGTTCGATCCTGCTCACGCACCGCGTTCAGCTCGCGTCGACGACGGAGTGGCAACGTGAGATTGCTCCGCCAGTCGCGCTGGACGACCGAGCGCGGGCCGCAGCGGCGCTCGCGGCTCTCGGGCTCTCAGGCCACCTGAAGGTGTCGCGGGAGAATCGGGACGCCACGGCTCCACTGCGCTTCCGCGCGAGCCGACCGGGTCGTAGCTACCAGATCGAACTCCATCCCGTGGGCCTAGCCCGGGTTCGCGAGACTTCCTGGGGCTTGCTGGGAATCATTCGCGAATTGCACGGGCCCCCCGGCAGAAAGGATTCGCTTTGGGCTCTGTCGTGGACGCTCTACACCGAACTTACGACTGCAGTGCTTCTGTTCGCGGTCGCGAGCGGCGTATGGATGGCTCTGCCGCTTCGCGGCCCGCGCGCGATTGGAATCTGGGCGGGCGGATTCGGCTTGGTAGTCGTGCTCGCGATCGCGATCTGGTGAGGCGATGAGTCAGGCGACGCTGAGGGCCATTCACGGAACCGTCGCGCTCGCGCTCTCGACGCTGCTCGCGCTCTACGCGCTGAGTGGTTGGTTGATCATTCACCCGTTTGGCCGTGGGCAGGCGGAGACTCGGGCAGTTACGGCGGAGGTGGATCCGGTCGGCGGAGCGAGCGCAGACGTTGCAGACGTGAGGACAGCCGCGGAGCG
>JANNRF010000041.1:0-2828 GCA_031401135.1 Deltaproteobacteria bacterium
CGATCGCCTCGACCGCGCCGTCTTCGCTCGCCGCGTAAACACGCCGCGCGTGCATGTCCGAGAACCAAAGCCGGCCGTCGTGCCAACGCGGGCCTTCGAGGAACGCGAATCCGTCGAGCCAAGGTTCGAGATGCTGCGCCACTCGATTCTCCGTGAGACCGCGCAGCATGCATCGGCGACGCAGCGTTGCGCTACCGCTTCGTACCGCTCCAAGGCCAAGAGGTGACCCCAATGAACTGGGTGATGTCGATCGCGTTCACGGATCCCGCGCAGTACGTGCCCCTCGCGCGCGCCGCGGAGACCGCCGGCTTCGAAGCGATCGCGCTCTCCGACCACGTCGTGCACCCCGAGAAGATCCTGACGCCGTACCCGTACACGCCGAACGGCGAGCCGCGCTGGCAGCCGTTCACGTCGTGGCCCGATCCCTGGGTGACTGCCGCGCATCTCGCAGCCGTCACCACCACGCTGCGCTTCGTCACCAGCATCTATGTGCTGCCGATGCGGAACCCGCTGCTCGCGGCCAAACAAATCGGCACCGCGGCGGTGCTCTCCGGCGGGCGCGTGAATCTCGGCGTCGGCGTCGGCTGGATGAAGGATGAGTTCGACGTGAGCGGCGCGCGCTTCGAGGATCGCGGCCGACGCACGGACGAGATGATCGAGATCCTGCGCAAGATCTGGGCGGGCGGCTGGGTCGAGCATCACGGCGAGTTCTACTCATTCCCGCGGCTCGAGATGAGCCCGGTGCCGCCCGCGCCGATTCCGATCTGGAGCGGCGGCATCTCGAAGCCCGCACTGCGCCGCGCGGCGCGCGTCTGCGATGGCTGGATCTCGGACATGCACACCACTGAGGAGCTGCGCCGAATTGTTGGGGAGCTGCGCGAGCTGCGCGCCGATTCGCCGCGCGCTAGCGAGCCGTTCCAAGTGCTCGGCACCGCCATGGATGCCTTCAGTCTCGACGGTTACCGGCGCCTGCAAGATCTCGGCGTGACGCACGTGCAGACCATGCCGTGGTTCTTCTACGGCGGGCCTACGGATGTGCTCGAGAAGCGCATCGATGGGATCCGGCGCTTCGGGGAAGACATCATCGCGAAGCTCGACTGATTATTGGCCCGGCTCGGTCGTGAACGTGCTGACGAGTGGCTGCCCGAGCGCGCAGCGTTCGCGTGCACTCAGCGGTTTGCGCGGCTGATAGGTCGCGAGTGCGGCGAGCGCTGCCCGCGCCTCGCTCGCGCCCGTTCCGCCTAGAACACAAGCACTTTGCGGGCGGCCCTCGGCGTCGAGGTTGAACTGCAGCTGCACGATCGAATGCGGCTTCGAGTCGGGCGTGAGATCCCAGCGTTCCAGCACCGTCCGCTGAATACGCTCGAGGCGCTTTTGCGTCGCGGCCAGGCAGGCTGCGGGGTCCGAGATCGTTGGCGACGCCTCCGCGGCTTCGCGCGGACAGAGCAGTTCGCGTGGAATCGGATCTGCGATCGGCGCGGGCGAAGACGCCGCGCAAGCGAGCGAGATCAGCGCGAGGCCAGTCGCGAACGTGCGCTTCATCGCGCGCGCTCCGCGTGCGCTTCGAGCACCCGCGCCACCGCACACGTGAGCCGCTTCGCGGTGGGGAGGTGCAGGAACTCATTTGGGCCGTGGGCATTCGCGCCTGGACCGAGCACGCCCGTGATCAGGAACTGCGCCTCGGGAAACTTCTGGCCGAGCATGCCCATGAACGGAATCGTGCCGCCTTCGCCCATGAAGGCCGCCGGTTTCCCCCAATAAGTCTGCGAAGCCTCCGCCATCGCGCGTTCGAGCCACGGCGCGAAGGGCGGTGCGTTCCAGCCCTGGCCGGGCATCTCGGCGTCGAACGAAACGCGCGCGCCATACGGCGGATCGGCTTCGAGCACGCGCTTCAGTGCCGCGGTCGCGGCCACGCCATCCACGCTGGGCGGAATGCGCAGCGAGAGCTTCGCCGCGGTGTACGGCCGTAACACGTTGCCCGCGCTGCCGGGCGCGGGAACGCCGTCGATGCCCGTGATCGAGAGCGTTGGCTGCCAGGTTCGAGCGAGGATGCGCTCCGCGTTGCTCGCGCCCATCGGCCGCGCGCCATCAACAAACGGGAACCGCGACGACACGCTGTCGCCTAACACCAGGGCCGCCGCCTCCGCCTGCGCTGCGCGGTCGGGCGGAATCGCGATGCGAAGCGCGGGCACACGGATCTCGCCTGTGCGCTCGTCGTCGATGCGCGAGAGCAGTTCGCGCAGGATGCGGAAGCTCGACGGCACCACGCCGCTGGCGTCGCCCGAGTGCACGCCCTCGCGCAAGATCTCGACGCGCAGCGTGCCGGTGACCATGCCGCGCAGCGAGGTCGTTCCCCAAAGCTGGTCGTAGTTACCGCAGCCCGAATCGAGCGCGACCACCAAGCTGGGCTTCCCGATGCGCGCCGCGAGGTGGTCCACGTACGCGGGCAGGTCGAAGCTGCCGGATTCCTCGCAGGCCTCGATCAGCACCACGCAGCGCGCGTGCCTCGCTCGCGCCCGCGCGAGCAACTCGAGCGCCGTAACAGCTGCGAAGGCGGAGTAGCCGTCGTCCGCGCCGCCGCGGCCGTAGAGCCGGTCGCCGCGCCGCACGGGCGTCCACGGCCCGAGGCCCTCGCTCCAGCCGGTCATCTCGGGCTGCTTGTCGAGGTGGCCGTAGAGCAGAACCGTGTCGTCCACCGCGCCCGCGATTTCCATCAGGATCAGCGGTGTGCGATTCGGTAGCCGCACAATTTCTAGCGTGAGCCCAGGCACCGGCCGCGCGCGGCACCAGTCCGCGACGAGCGAAACCGCCCGTTCCATGTGGCCGTG
>JANNRF010000042.1:0-15259 GCA_031401135.1 Deltaproteobacteria bacterium
TCGCATCACATAGAACTCGTACTCGAAGCTTCCCTCGCGCTCGCGCCAGACCGCAATTTCTTCCTGCGTCGCGTCCAGCACCGCGCGCGCCTCGGGCTCGGCGTGCTGCGCGCTCAACCCGGGGATGCGCTTCGCGAGCTCGGCGTAATGCCCGTCCTCCCAGTCTGCGTCAGGCAGCGTGAAGCTCCCTGATAGCTGGTAACCGCTCGTTGCAATTGCGCGCAGGTTCTCCTCGTGCGCGCGCATCGCGGGGTAGCCCGCGGCCCAGAAGCGGCGCGCTCGCTCGGGCGGATCGCTGCGCTTCCACGCGAGTTCGGAGACTGCGAGCGCGCCGCCCGGCGCGAGCAGCGGGCGCCATGCGCGCAGCGCCGCGTCGAAGCCGATCGTGTAGACGGCGCTCTCGCACCAGACGAGGTCGAAGGAGCGCTCGCCGAGCGCCAGCGCTCCCATGGATTGCTGCACGGTCTCGATGCGCTCGGCGAGCCCAGCCGCTGCGGCGCTTTCGCGCAGCGTGGCGAGCGACGGCGCAAATACGTCGACCGCCGTGACGGAGCCGCCGGTCAGCTGTGCGAGTGTTAGGGATTGCCGGCCCGTTCCGCAGCCGAGATCGAGGATGCGCGGCGCCGGCGGCAACGCGCCGCATAGCGCGAGAGCGCGCGCGGTCGAGGCGTCGCTGCCCGGGCCCTGCTTGGGCAACCCGTCGTGCAGCTTCCAGAACACGTCGCGCGCGATGCTCATGTCGCGGACGCTACTCGACGGGCGCTTCGCATTCGCGCAGCGTGTTAGTGTGCTCCGCTCCAGGGCACGAGCACGCGGAGGAACGATGGCGACGTTTCGCTCCACCCTCGCAGCCCGCGGCCGGCTCCTCGCGTTCGCGCTCTGCACGCTGCTCGCCGCGCCCGCGACCACGCTCGCAGCGCCGCGCGTCGTGATCGTGGGCGTCGATGGCGCGAGCTGGAGCGTGATCGATCCACTGCTCGCAGAGGGCAAGCTGCCGAATCTCGCCGCGCTGATTGCGCGGGGCGTCTCCGCGAACCTCGAGACGGTCGAGCCTGTGATCTCGCCGGTCGTCTGGACCTCGATCGCCACGGGCCAACCTCCCGAGGTGCATGGTGTTCACGACTTCTTCGCCGATGCGCGCCGGATCGTGTCGCCCACCATATTTGAGCGCCTCGCGGTGCAGGGCTTGCGCGTCGGCACGTATGAGTGGCTCGTCAGTTGGCCGCCGCGGCCATTGCCAGGCGGCTTCGTAATCCCCGATTGGCTGCGCCGCGATGGCTCGCTCTCACCGCCGGATGTGTTCGCACGCGCGGGCATCGACGACTACCGCTACGCGAACAAGGGTTTGAAAACGCGGCGCGGCTTCTACGTCAGCTCGTTCCGCGAGCTCGCGCAAAAACCGGCGCACTGGAACGCGCTCGCGCGCAGCTTCGATCTGCACGCGGGCGCGGTCTCGTTCTACGCGATCGACGCGCTCTCGCACCGCTTCTGGGGCGATTCGTTTCCCGCGCAGTTCGCTGCGGATGCCGCGCCGCCGCGGGAGGCCGCGTACGCCACCACGATCCTCGATGCGTACGTCGGCTTCGATCGCGCGCTGGGCGAGATCGTGGCGGCGGTGCCGCCCGAGACCGCTGTGCTCGTCGCCAGCGATCACGGCTTCGAAGCCCGCGACGAATGGCAGCGCGTGTGGTCGTTCGAACTGCGCGAGGCGTTCGCGGACGCCGGCCTCGCGCCGGGCCCTAACAGCTTCGAGACGGGCGAATTCGCGTTCGCGATCGCGCGCATCACGCCCGGCCCGTTCGCGGAACGCGAGGCGCTGCTCGAGCGCGTCGTGGCGTTCTTCGCAGGCGCCACCACGGAAGCCGGCGCACCGCTCTTCCGCGTGGTGCGCCTCGACGCAGCGCCGCGCCCCGCAGGCCACGAGCGCGGCTGGCTCGATTCGCTCGAGCAGTGGGCGTGGCGGCTCGCCGCGAGGCTCTTCTTCTCGGCCGAGTTCACCCAAGAGGCGCACGCCTGGGTGATCGCAGTCCCTAATGACGAGGCGCTCGAAGCCGCCTGGCCGAGCGGCAACGTGCGCATCGGCGGGAAGCTGCGCGCCGCGAGCGACGTCGTCTTCGGCGACGGCTTCAGCGGCGCGCACAACCCGGTTGCGGTGTTCGCGGCGGCGGGCGGGCCGCTTCGCCACGTGCCCGCGCGCGGCGAGATCTCCGTGCTCGACATCGCCCCGCTCTACGCCTACCTCGCGCGCGCCGGAATCCCTGATGACTTGCCTGGGCGGCTGCCCGAGGTGTGGATCGAGCCGCGCGCGCTCGCCGCGAACCCGCCACAGCGCATTTCCGCCGCAACGATCGCGCGCCTGCCCGCCCCGATCGCGCCCGTAATCCCGGACGCAGAACTCGTGGAGCGCCTGCGCGCGATGGGGTACGTCGAATGAATCAGCCGCCGCGACACCTAACGCTTGCCGAACTCGAGGCGGGCTTGCGCGAGCTTCCCGCCGCGCCGCGCGAACGCGGCACGCTCGCGCTGATCCTGCGCCGGCACGAAGACGGTGTGCGCGAGACGCCGGGGCGCGTGGTGCTCTCCTGCGAAGCCGGCGTGCCCGGCGATGCCTGGTGCCGCCTCCCCGCGCCGCGAAACCTCGACATGCAGCTCGCGGTGATGAACCGCGACGTCGCCGCCCTAATCGCCGCGGGCCAGCCCCTCACCACGTTCGGCGACAACCTCTACGTCGATCTCGATCTCTCCGCCGCGAACCTGCCCGCAGGAACGCGGCTCCGCGTCGGCGCCGCGCTCGTCGAGGTGACGCCTCACCCGCACAACGGCTGCAGCAAGTTCAACGCGCGCTTCGGCAACAACGCGCTGCGCCTCGTGCAGCGCGCCGAGACGCGCAGCCATAACTACCGCGGCGTCTACTGGCGCGTGATCGAGGCGGGAGCAGTCGCGGTGGGCGATGCGATCGAAGTGGTCGCGCTCAGAGCCAGCGCCTGATCAATCGCGAGCCACCAGCATGCCGCTCGTCCAAATCGCGAGCTTCCGGGAAGCGCACTTCGCGCACGCAGCGCGGGCCATGCTGGAATCCGCCGGCCTCGAGGCGCGCCTCGCGGACGAGCGCCTGATCGGGAACAACTGGCTCTCCTCGAACGGGCTCGCCGGCGTGAAGCTGCTCGTGCATGCGGCGGACACAGAGCGAGCGCGTGCGCTGATCGAGGCCGCGGCTGTGCCGGCGCGCGAGAACGAAGCGGCTGGCAGCGATGTGGACGGCGTCGACGACGACGCGCTCTGCCCGCGCTGCGGCGAACGCGCAGAATCCGCAGACGACTTCGACCGCCGGCTGCGGGCGCTCTCGCTGCTCGCCGTGCCGCTTCCGTTCACGATCGGCCGCTATCGCAGGCAGTGCAGCGCGTGCGCCCACAGCTGGCGCGCGGTTCCGCCGCACCGAGGCGTGTTATGGGTGCTGGCCGACGCGCTGGCGCTGCTCGCGCTACTCGTGCTCGGTCTGCTGGCGCTGCCGGCCCGGCTCGTGCGAGCGGCGCGCGCCGCATTGCAGCCCGGCTCGTTCGCGTGTTGGTCGTGCGGCGCACAGTTCCCACGCGGCGCGCCCGAGTGCCCGAGCTGCCGGATTGCTCTGCCGCGCACCCACGACTACGCCAGCCTCGTGCAGCCGGGCCGCGCCTACGACGCCACCTGCGCAGCCTGCCACCTGCCCTACCTGCGCAGCGAATACCTGGCCGATGGTCGCGAGCGCCGCTGCTCCGCGTGCAGCGCGACGTTGCCTGATTCAGCCTGAGCGTTCTAACCGGCAGAGTCAGCCCGGCTGCGGCCGCCTTCGCTTCCGCGCTGCGGCGAGCAGCGGCACAGCGAACGCGAGCTCCGGCCCGAAGCCGCAGCCGCCCACCGCCGGCGCTTCCGAGCCGAGCGTCGGCGCCGTGCACTGCGGATCCGGCACGTCGAGCGGCGTGCCGCCGTTCGCGGAGGCGCCGCCGTCGAAGTCGATTCCACTCGCGAGGTCATTATTGATTCCGTCCTGGCACTGCGGCGCCTCAACTTGCGAACGGTGCGACGAGCAACCGATGTCGCCGAGCGCCGGCGCTTTGCGGTAGTCGATGCGGCCGTCGCCGTCGTTGTCGATGCCGTCGTCGCACAGGGCCGTGCCGCTCTCGTTGAAGTCGGTTGCGCTCGCGCAGCCGTAGTCGCGTGAGCTCGCGCCCGCTTGATAATCGATCTTGCCGTCGCCGTCGTCATCGAGGCCGTTGCTGCATGTCGCGGGCAGCGGCGTGAGTACGCCGGCCGGATCGAGCGAGAGCGCATGGCCCGCATCGATTCCCGGCACCGCGTTCCCCGTGAAGGACAGCTGCGACGTGGCTTCCGTCGCGAGGTTCACGCCGTAGCTCACGATCGCGTAGGCGCCGCTGGCAACGCCGCGCGTCTCGATCGTGAAGTTGCCCGCGGACGGATCGCGCACTCCGAAGATGCGAGGGTCCGAGGTCGCCGAGTCGTAGCCGGCTGCGCCGAAGTCGTTGATCGGGGCGCCCGTGGTGAGGTCGACGCCGATGCGCCGACCGTCGGACGCGGTGATCAGAACGTTGACGGCCGAGCCGACCTTGAAAAAGACAGCAACGCCACCACTCGACGGCACGAACGGCGGAAACACGTCGATGCCCTCCGCGCCTAACAAGCCCGTCGCGTGGATCGCGACGAACTGCCCCGGTCCGACGCCGACGACCAGTCCGTACTGCGTGCCGAATCGGCCGCCGGGGTCCCACTGGTTGACGGATCGGCTCACGCCGTTCGGGTCGGAGAAATCGTTCGGCGCGTGCCACGGGGTCTGCTGCAGCGTGTTGACGTGGATGCAGCCGGCAAGGCCCCAGTGCGCGATCGAGCTCGAATCGTCGCCGGGATTCAAATTGAAGAGCGCGAGATTCGTGATGTTCGGCGACTGGGCGGTGCGCTCGCCTCCCTGGAGCAGGAGTCCACCGTCCCTCCACGCGACCCGGCCCGGGGCCGGGCGAGATAGCCCTCCGCTGGTGTTGTATGGCGTGCCGATAGGCACGGGATCTGAATGGTTTCCAGAAGGGTCTGAGCACTCATCGACGTTCGGAACCGTGGTGTCGTCCCAGAGAAGCGCTAGGCCGGGACCCGTCCCCATCCCTAGATCGGTGATGCGCTGAAGGGAGAGCCCTCCGGTCGCGACGCCGGCCACCTCGAAGCTCAGGTCGAGCGGCTCGAGGACGCCGCGGATCCCCTCGCGAGCGACGCTCCACGTGTAGCCGCCCGCGTAGAGCATGTCGTACGTGCCGCCATCATTGGGATCAAGCACCATAGACGGAACAGGATCCACGAGATTCTCGAGCCACTGGCCGGATGCGGGGTCGAAACCGATCGTCTCGAAAGGGCCGCTTCCGCAGGCCTTGTTAATGGCGAAGACATACAGGGTCGTGCTCGACGCAGTGCCGGTGTTCAGGTCGATCCCCTGGCGCCGCTTCATGTGCAGCCCCTGCGCGTGGCAGACCGGGATCGCGCCCACGGGCTCTGGATATCCGAGCCCTACTCCGCCGCCGAACGCGCCGAGCATGATGGGCGGCGCGCCCAGGGTGTCGCAGCGCCAGAGCCCGTAACCGTCGCCGTGGCCCTGCGTCCCGATGCCGAGCTGCGCGAGAAAGACGACGCGCCCCAGATCGTCGAGCACCACTTCGCGCGGGGTCTCGAAGAAGCCGCTCGTGTAGGGCGTTGGTGTCGAGCTGCAGAAGTCGGTGATCACGTTGTTGCGAATGCGGACGATCTTGCCGCCGCTGTCGTCCCACGGGTACTGCGAGGGCAGACGCACGCCGACCACGAAGTCGCCGTTCTCGAGATCCGCTGCGTAGGCGGCCGGAGGCGCTGCGCTCAACACCGCCGCGCTGGCCAACGCCGCCAGCCCTGTGAGAACAAGCCGAGTCCAGCGTCGGTCACTCATTATTAATCCCCTCACTCGCCGAATAGCGAGCTAGAACGCGAGCCGAGTCGCTGTTGGAACAAGCGGCCCCTCCTGGCGGGAGAGCCAGCAAGTGAAACGATCCATCACAAAGTCATCACGCGAGGAACCCGCGTCGCTGGCCTCGCGCGCTCCCGTCGCTTTCGCGCTGCGGCGAGCAGCGGCATCACGAACGCGAGCTCCGGCCCGAAGCCGCAGCCGCCCACCGCCGGCGCTTCCGAGCCGAGCGTTGGCGCCGTGCACTGCGGATCCGGCACGTCGAGCGGTGTGCCGCCGTTCGCGGAGGCGCCGCCGTCGAAGTCGATGCCGGTCGCGAGGTCATTATTGATTCCGTCCTGGCACTGCGGCGCCTCGATTTGCGAACGGTGCGACGAGCAACCGATGTCGCCGAGCGCCGGCGCCTTCCGGTAGTCAATGCCGCCATCGCCGTCGTTGTCGATGCCGTCATCGCACACGGCCGCGCCGCTCTCGCTCGCGTCCGTCGCGTCCGTGCAGCCGAAATCGCGGAGGCTCGTAGCGACCTGATAATCGCTGCGGCCGTCGCCGTCGTCGTCGATGCCGTTGCTACAGGCCGGCAGCGCCTCCGTGGTGTCGGCTGCGCTCGCGCACTCTGGGTCCTCGCCGAAATCGAACAGGCCGTCGGCGTCGTCGTCGAGGTGGTTGCTGCACGCCGGGCAGCTCGTGCAGCCACGCACCACGGCCACGGCGAGGATGTCCTGGAACAAACCTCCGCTCGAGACGATCGTCTCGGCGCTGCTGCTCGGATCAACGCGGATGATGCGCCGCGGCGAATTGCGCGAGGCGAGTAGCTGGCCGTCTGCCTCGATTGCGAGTGCGAAACTCAGCGGAAGCGGGGACAGGATCGTGCTCACCGAGCCGGTCTCGACGTCTACGTGGAGGAGACCGTTGCTCGGGTTGTTGCTTACGCGCACGATCGCGTCTCCGGCGGCGTCCACCACGATCCGGAGCGGGACCGCGGGCAGGTTTGCGACGAGGCTCTGCCCACCCGTCACCCCGTTGATTCGCACGACGCGCGAGGGGCCGACGTCCGCGACCAGCACATCCCCGTCCGCGCGCACCGCCACATCCCACGGGTTTTTGAGAAGACCTCCCGCCGCAAGCGGAAGCGGGCCTGGGGACCGATACACGGAGCCGTCTGCGCTGGCGCCGAGGTCGAGGCCGGCGTTCGCGACGTGGAGAAGGCCGGCGGCGTCGCTGCCGAGCCCGAGGCAAGTGCTCCCCAGATCGGCGAAGCAGTCGAGGATCACGTTCGAGGCGCCTGTCAGCGGGTCGAGCGCGAAGACCAAGGGGTAGCCGCCACTGTTGGAGGTGTAGATGAGCCCGTCGGCGCCCATCTCCATATCCAGGAAGCCGGCGTACTCGACGCCGCCGGGGCCGAAGAGGGACTGCGCGCCGGTCACGGGGTCGACGCGAATGATCTCCGTCGAGCCCGGCACAGTTAGGGAAATGGGGTCGAGCACGAGGATGTCACCGGCGTGCAGGACCTCGCCCCAGGCGGGTAGCTCGGTCATGGCGCCGAGCAACATCGTTAGAACGAGGCGTCCCCTGCCTTGGCGCAGCATGCTCGACCACCTCCATTTGCCCAATGGGTACGAGAGCCACGAACCCTCGAAACGCTGCTCCACAGTTTGATCTCATCGCGCTGCGAGAGTCAGCTGCAGAAGCGACCCATCACAAAATCATCACGCGAGATGTCGGCGGGCGCGGACGGCAGCTCTGGCGAGGACCAGCCCCAACCCGAGAAGCCAGAACGTCGCCGGCTCCGGAACCGAGTTGAACTCGACGACTCCGAACACGTTGTAGCCGCTGCCCGCGTTGGTCGCGTCGAACCACTGCGCGGCGGTCGAGTGCTGCCACGGAGGGACGATCGCAACGCCCGGCTGGCCTGCGAAGCCGTTCGGATCGCCCGGCCACCAGTTCCGGTACGCGGAGGTCGATCCGGAACTCCAGACGTGCTCGGATCCGTTCCAGTACAGGCCAATCCAGAGTGTTCGCGCGACCGCGCCGAAGTTGGCGTACGTGTCGAAGGCGAACTGGTTCTCCGCGAGGTCCTCGATCGTGACGAGGTGCCCGCCGAGTGCGACCGCCGCGGCCTCGCTGTCGGTCCAGGTCGCCGTATCGAGAAGCGCGTAGTTATGGCCCCCGTAGCTGAACTCGGACCCCGGAATGATCGTCGTTGCCTGTGCCGCCGGACCGATCGTCAACGCAAACGCGAAGACACCAATGAGTTTGGAAAACACCTTCAAGCCTCCTTCCACGGGTCAAACGGAAAACTCGAGAATCTCTGTTCAAGTGGCCCCGTCTCGCTGCCCGTGTCAGCCCCGCAGCGACCCATCACAAAATCATCACGCTGCGAACATCGCGTGCGCGCGGCCCGAGCCCGGGGGCCTGGCTTTTGCCAGCCAGGCAACGCTGCGGCGGCGCTACAGCGGACGCAGCTCGCGCTCGAGGCGGCGAAGCGTCGCCTCGTAATAGCGCTCGCCGGTTCGCTGGCAGTGGGCGTTGGCCTCGTCGAGCGCTGCCTTCGCCTCACTCCCGCGCCCGAGCTCGGCCAGCGCCCGCGCCCGCAAAGAGAGCAGAAAGCTCGTCGAGAGACGCGCACCCGTGGCGTGGTAGTCGGCGATGCCGTGCTCCAGTTCGCGGAGGCCGGGCTCGCGTTCGCCCGCGATCCCGCGCGCGTAGCCCGACACCGCGCGCGCGATGCCCGACCACTGCGGCAGGCCGAACTCGTCAGCCACGCGCAACGCGCGCTCGGCCTCTTCGCGAGCCGCCGCCGCGTCGCCTGCTTCGGCGAGCAGCGCCGCCGAGTATGTGAGCGCGAGCGCCTGCCCCTGAGGGCTGGCGAGCCTCAGCGAAAGCGCGACGGCCTCGCAGCGCACCGCGTCGGAATCGGCCTTGCGCCCGTCAAGCGCGTGCAACCAGGCCAAGTACGCGCCCGCGACGACGCCGGGATCCACGTCGTCGAACAAGCTCGCAGCGGCTTTGCGAGCCGCGGGCTCGTCTGTCAGTACGCGTTCGAAATGGCGCTGCGCTTGCGAGCGATCACCCTGATAGAAGAACGTCACCCCGTTTTGGAGGTGCGCCAGGTTCGCGAGGCCAGGCTTGCCGTCGTCGGACAACGCGAGCATCTGTCGTCCGATCGAGGCCGCCGCCGCGAGTTCGGCGCGGGTAAGCCGGCAATTCCAGAGGCCGGAGAGCACGAGCAGCCGTCGCGCTTCGTCGCCGAGAGCCACGCACAGCGCCTCCGCGCTTGTAAGAGTGCTGAGCGCGGCCTCGCTCGCGGAGCCCGCGCCACCGAGCACCGCCATCGTGAGGCCGAGCTGGAGCGGCAGCTCCTGTTCGTCGCGCGCGCGGCCGGGAGGCGCCGCGGCTCGCAGCGCCTCGATCGCGCAACGCAGATGCAACGTGGCTTCCTGATAACCGAAGCGCGCACCCGCCGAGACTGCTGCCGCGATGCGCAGCGGCAGCGCGCGTGCCGGAGCGCCGCCCAGCTCGAAGTGCCGCGCGAGGTCCGCCGGTGTCGAGCTCTCCACGGTTTCGAGATGCGCCGCAGTTCTCAGGTGCATCTCGCGACGCTCGGCGTCCTCCAAGCCGCGATAGAGCGCGTCCCGAGGCAGCGCATGGCGAAACGCGTAGCGAGCATCCCCGAGCCCGCGCACGAAGCGCTCGCGGCGCGCCAGCGCCTCGAGCTCGCGCGCCGCCTGCGCGGCCGGAACCGAGGCGGCGGCAGCTGCGCTCGCGACTCGGAACTCGTGCCCGCTCACGCTGGCTGCGGCGAGCAGCGAACGCGCGCTCGGAGCGAGCTTCGCGAACTCGAGCCCGAGTACGGCCTCGAGCGGCTCCGGCAGATCCGCCGCGAGCTCCGCAGCCGCGAGCGCCGGCGATCGGTGCGCGAGTTCTCCGCGCTCGATCCAGCCGTCGAGCAGCGCGCTAAAAAAAAGCGGGTTCCCCTCACTGCGTCGATGCAGCAACTCCGCGAGCGGCACGATCTGCTGTTCGTCCGCGCCGAGGCGCGCGGCGGCGAAGCGAGCGACATCCTCCACGCCGAGAGCGCCGAGCGAGATCTCGCGCGCGAGGCCTCGTAAACGGAGCGCCGGCACCTCGGCATCCAGCGGGCGCGCCGCGGTCTGTTCCTCGTAGGGCCGATAGGCGCCCAACAACATCACTCGCGAGAGGCTTCGCAGCCGCACCACGCCGAACAGCAGATCGAGTGAAGAGGCGTCGGCGGCGTGGAGGTCATCGAGCACTAGTACGAGCGGGCGCCGCTCCGCCAGCGCCGCCAGGAACGCCGCGAGCTCGCGCAAGAGGCGAGCGCGGGGATTGGCGGGAGGCGCAGCGAGCGGCATTCCTCCTGGAAGCTGCGCGGACCAGTTCGGCGCGAGCCGGTGCAGCGCGCCGAGGCTGTGGCGGCCGGCGCCTCCGCCGACCAGTTGCCCGAGCATGCGAAGCCACACCTGATGGGGCTCGGCCAAGCTCTCGGAAACGTCGCAGCCCGCGCGAACACTCGTGAGCCGCTCCGTCCCGCTAGAGAGTTCGTCGACGAAAGTGTCGAGCAGCGTCGTCTTGCCGATGCCCGCTTCGCCGCGGACGAACACGCAGCCGCTCGCACCAGCTCGCACGGAAGCCCAGCTCTCGCGTAGCTCCGCCAACTCCCGCGCGCGCCCAACAACCCTGCGCTGCCCGCTCTCCGGCAGGTTCGGCGGCGCGTCTGCCCACAAAAGCCCGCGCCGCGGCAGCGTCTGGATGCGACCCCGCGACCCGAGCGCACGGCGGGCTTCGCCAACCGCCCGCCGGAGCGAAGCGTCGGTCACGCGCTGGCCGGGCCAGAGCGCGCGCAGGAGTTCGTCCCGCGACACCACCCGCCCGGCGCTCTGGGCGAGCAGGCGAATCAGGTCGAAGACCTTGGGCTCGACCTGAATCGCAATGCCGTTCCGACGAATCTCGAAGCGAGCCTCGTCGATCACCAGATCATCAGCCGCGTGCGCCACGCGCTGACTCTACTCCGGCGGGATCGAGCGCGGTGACGGGACTATGCGCTGGCAAACTGGCGATGCGCTGCTCTACGACTCACCGCTGAACCCGGGGAGCCCACATGAAGTTCGGCGCAATGGTCGCCACCAAGATCGACGACTGGCAGCTGCTGCAAACCGCAGAGCAGCTCGGCTATGACCACGGCTGGGTGCCGGACTCGCAGATGATCTGGTCCGATTGTTATGCCGTGCTGGCGTTGGCGGCGCACCACACCTCGCGCATCCGGCTCGGCACGGGCGTCGCCGTCGCGGGCACGCGCAGCGCTCCCGTAACAGCGCACTCGATCGCCTCGATCAACCGCATCGCGCCGGGCCGCGTGTTCCTCGGCATCGGCACGGGCCACACCGCGATGCGCGTGATGGGCTTCGATCCGGTACCGCCGCGCGAGTTCCGCGAGTACCTGCGCGTGGTGCGCGGGCTCCTGCGCGGCGAGGAGGTCGAGTACACGCACGGCGGCGAGACGCGCGCGATCAAGTTTCTCCACCGCGAGCTCGGCTTCGTCGACGTGGCCCACGAGATCCCCATCTGGGTCGCGGCAAACGGCCCGCTCGCGCTCGCCGCTGCAGGCGCTTACGGAGACGGCCGCATCTCCGCCGGCGCGGAGGAATCGGGCCACATGCGACGCAGCCTCGGCGCGATCCGCGACGGCGCCGCGAAGGCGGGGCGCGCGCTCCCTGAGAGCTTCCACACCGCGGCGCTCACGTTCTCGTGCGTGCTGCGCCCCGGCGAGAAGTTGACGAGCGACCGCGTGATCGACGCGGTCGGGTCGATGGCGAGCGCGACGCTCCACTTCTGGTGGGAGCTCGCGGAGCAGTCCGGCAGCGACCGCTTCATCCCGGCCGACGCGCGCGACACCTGGGACCAATACCTGCGATACCTGAAGGACCTCGGCATCCCGCGCGAGCGAATGCACCTGCGCGTGCACGAAGGACACTGCACGTACCTAATGCCCGAGGAGCGCCGCTTCATCACGCCCGAGGTGATTCGGGCCAGCGGCGGGCTCGTGGGCGAGCCGGAGGAGATCGTCGCGATGCTGAAGGCGCACGAGGCCGCAGGCCTGCGTGAAGTGACGCTGCTGCCGCCGATGGCCGACGCCCGCGGGCAGCTGCGCGAGTTTGCGGAGCAAGTGATGGGGAAGATCTGAGGAGCGGCGCCGCGCGGCTCACGGGGGCGCCGAATCTGACGCCTCAGATCACGCCATCCGACGCGAGCGCCGCCAGTTCCTCCGCGCCGAGCCCTAACCACTCGCCGTAGATCTCGCGGTTGTGCTCGCCGAGCGCGGGGTTCTGTGCGGCGTGCGCTTGCGGCGCGCCGTGCAGCCGCAGCGGGCTCTGCGGAAGCGCGATGCGGCCGAGGCTCGTGTGCTCGAACCACTCGAGCGCGCCGCGTTCGTGGAGGTGCGGGCGGTTCAGCGCTTCGCGCACGTCGCGCACGGGCGCGGAGGGAACTCTCGCGGCGCGCAGTTTCTCGGCGCCCTCGTCGCGCGTGTGCGCGGCGCACCACGCGCCGACGATCGCGTCGAGTTCCTCGCGGTGGTGCAGGCGCCGCGCGTTGCTGCGGAAGCGCTCGTCGTCCGCGAGATCTTCGCGCCCCATCGCAACGGTGAGATTCTTCCAGTGCGGCTCGGTGAGGCATAACAAGACGAGCGTGCCGCCGTCCCGCGTCGGATAAGCGTTGTAGGGCGCGAGCATGAAACTGCCCTGCTGGTTGCCGACACGCGGCGGCGCTTGCTGCTTGTCGTAGACCCATTCGAGCTGCGAGGCCACGGTGTGGATGGCGGTATCGAGCATCGCGATCTCGACGAGCCGCCCGCGGCCCGTGCGCTCGCGCTCGAACAGCGCAGTCATTATGCCCGCGTACATGTGCGTGCCCGACAGGAAGTCGACCCACGTGGGGCCCGCCTTGACGGGCGGCCCATCTGGAAAGCCCGTGATGCTCATCGCGCCAGACGCCGCCTGCACCGTGAAATCGAGCGCGAGGTGATCTCGGTCGGGGCCGCTGAGCCCGTAGCCAGTGCCCGTCGCGTAGACGAGCCGCGAGTTCGCGGCCATCAGCACGCTCGCGCCGACGCCGAGGCGATCCATTACGCCCGGCGCGTAGTTCTCGACCAGCACGTCGGCCTTGCGCGCGAGCGCGAGGAGTAATTCGCAGCCGCGCGCGCGCTTCAGATTCAACGTGATGCCGCGCTTGTGCTGATTCAGCGTCGCCATCGCGGGCAGCGTTTTCTTGCCCATGAGTTCGCGGGCGCGCAGCGGCTCGCCGCTCGGCGGCTCGATCTTGATGACGGTCGCGCCGGCCTGCGCCATCAACAACGCCGCGTACGGCCCCTGATAAACCTGGCCGAGGTCGAGCACGACGATGCCGGCGAGCGGAGCGGTCTGTGCTTCCATCGGGGCATCCAGTTTGTGAATTGCGGCCAACCGTAGGCGGGCCGCTGTTCGCTCGCTCTTACGGGGAGCAATTCGCCTGGCGCAGTCCAACCTCGATGCCGTCCGCTTGCAAAACTTGCGCAAGCGGCTGCCCGCGATCGAGGCGGAGTTGCGCGCGCTCGGCAGCCACTGCGGGATGCTGAAGGACAGCGCATCTGCCTGGGCGCAGGCGCCCGACGCACTGCTCGGTGAACAGATCAAGATTGGCGAGCGCGCGACGCAGTTGATCAAACAGCTGATCGCGCTCGAGAGTGAGGCGCGCGCCGTGCGCTCGAAGGGCAAGGGGCCGCCGCCTTCGCGGCGTTCCCCGAGCCAGCCGCTGCGCTTCCAGACGACCGCTGATATTCCGCCGGCAATAAAAAAGGCGAAGCAGGCCGCCGCCGCCTTCGACCGCAACTTCCGCGGCTTCACGTCGACCGTCAACGAGATGATGAACGACCCGCTGCGCGCGGCGGACCTGCTCGATCCGACCGGCATCGCGAAAGTAATTGGGGATCTCGGGCTCGTGGCGGAGCTCTACCGCGCCCTGGTCGAGTGGCGGAAGCGGAAGGCCTGAGCCCTCGTTTCGCGGCGCGGGCGGCGCTTACCGGAACGGATCCGCGAAGCGCGGAGCCGTCACGAATGCTTCATCGGTGAGGGCTTCGAGGAATGCGAGCAGCGAGTCGCTCTCGTCTTCGCTGAGCGCGAAGCCGCGCACTGCCGCGCTCTGATGCGGGCTCCGCGTGCCGGGTTCGCCGCCCGCCTCGGTCACCCAGTTGCGCCCACCGCGGGCGTAATGCGCCAGAACGTCGCGCAGCGTCGCGACGCTGCCGTCGTGCATGTACGGCGCGGTGACCGCAACATTGCGCAGCGTCGGCGCACGGAATGCGCCCATGTCCATCGCACGGTGCGTGTGCGTTTCCAGACCCGCGTCGGGATACCGGCCGGTTCCGTTGATGTTGTACAGACCCGTGTTGTGAAACACCGGCAGTGGATCCGGAACTCCTTGTTGCCGCACCGGACCGGAGAGGTTGAAGCTCGCGTGACACAGCGAGCAGTTCGTCCGATCCGAGAAGAACAGCTTCATCCCGCGCCTTGCTCCAGGCGTCAGCGAATCCTCTCCCCAGTACAGATAGCGATCGAACACCGAGTCGGCCGAGATCAACGTCCGCACATAGCTCGCAATCGCCTGGATCATCTGATCGAGCGTCAGTGTATCCGTGCCCGGAAACGCGACTTCGCGCAGCGGCGCGAGCAGTGGATCGGCGCCTAATTCAACGAGGCGCTCTGGCAGAACCTCGTCGAGGCCGAGTTCCACCGGCGCGTGATTGAACATCGGCACACGGTGCTGCGCCTCTAACGTCGTCAGTGAGGGGTCCGCCCATCCGAAACTGGCTGCGTAGGCAACGTTGATCAGCGTTGGCGTGTTGCGCGTGTGATGCTCACCCGTTGCACCGATCGCCATCGTGCGTCCGTCTGTGAACGCGAGCGCGGGAATGTGGCAACTCGCGCAACTGTACGTACCGGTGACGGACAGGCGTACATCGGAGAACAACCGCTCACCAAGCGTGACCTTCGCGGAACTCATCGGGTTGTCCGCGGGTACCGGCGGCGCTCGCAATCCAACAGGCAACTTCCACTCATAGCCGTCGGCACCCGCGCCCGTGTTGGCACCGGCCGCCAGAACCAGCAGTGCCGCTCGTACCATTCGCCCGTAACAGCGGAGTCGGCAGTGAAGAGACGACCACGGTGGAGCCAGATCCCAGCTGGACCGGACACGCCGTGAATCCATCCCTGGAGCTCGCTTGCGCCATCCATGGCGCAAGAC
>JANNRF010000043.1:0-8677 GCA_031401135.1 Deltaproteobacteria bacterium
AGCAGAGTGTTATTGCAAGACGGGCTGATCCTGCTCGCCGCGCAGGCGATCGGCGGCGCGGCGGTGTGCCTCGAAGACACCGCCGAGTACGCCAAGGTGCGCAAGCAGTTCGACAAGCCGCTCGGCGCGTTCCAGGCGCTCGCGCACTACATGGCCGACGCCTCGACGCGCATCGATGGCGGCCGTGTGCTCGTGCACGAAGCGGCTTGGAACCGCGCGCAGGGCCGCAGCGTCGCGCGCTTCGCGCCGATGGCGAAGCTGTTCGCCTGCAACGCTTATCAGGACGTGACGCGCACCTGCGCGCAGATCTGGGGCGGCGTCGCCTTCACGATCGAGTACGACACGCAGCTCTTCTTCCGCCGTGCGAAGGAGTTGCAGCTCTCGTGGTGGGACGTGCCGTACCTCGAGGAGCTCATCGCGGCGGACGTGCTCGATCGCTGAGCGTCGCTCTTGCGCGGGCCGCAGCGGCGCAACTCGCTCAGACGACCTCGCTCTCCCCGCCCTCGTTCGCGCGATAGATGCGCCCGCCGCCTGCCCGCTTCGCCGCGTACATCGCCTCATCTGCGCGCGTGAGGAGCCGCTCTGCCGAATCTGCGAGCTGCGGGAACTCCGCGAAGCCAATGCTCAAGCCGACACAAACGCCGGCGCCGCCCACTTCGTAAGGCGCACGCGCCTCGCTGAGCAGCTTGCGCGAGAAGATTTCCGCGCCCTTCGGATCGTCGTACTCGCTCAGCAATATGACGAACTCATCGCCGCCGAACCGCGCGGCGACATCGATTCCACGCGTGAGTTTGCGTATCCGCGCGCTGATCTGGCGCAACAACTCGTCGCCCGCGTCGTGTCCGTGCTCGTCGTTGACGCGCTTCATGCCGTCCACATCGAGGAACACGAGAGCACCACGCCGCGCGAAGCGCCGCGAGCCCTCGAGCGCGTGGCGGAGGCCGAGTTGAAGCTCGAGCCGATTCGCGAGGCCAGTCAGCGAGTCCGTCGTAGCGAGCCGCTCTAGCTGAACCGCTTTGCGGTCGTAGGCGCGACGCAGCGAAACGACGTAGGCAAGCATCGTCACTACCAGACCGGACTCGGTGACGATCGCGACGACGGGACCCGGGTCGACGCGGACGGAAGCGGGAACGAACTCGCTCGCGATCGAGAGCCCGATGCACGGAATCGCCCAGAAGATCGCCGCGCGCGCGCTGAGCATGTGCGCTGCGCCGAGCAGCACGAGCGGCGTGTAGTAGACGATCAGCGAGCCCGGGGATCCCCCGATGAAGACGGCGTAGTAGAGCGCAAACAGCGTCGACGCGTTGGCCGCCTGCAAGAAGAAACGAAAAGCCCGCCGCCGCGGATCGCCGAAGTAGATCGCGGCGAGCAGCAGGAGCGTCGTGACGGTGTTGATCGCCACATTCGTGTACAGGCCTCCCGCGAATGGGAGCGCAACGCTGAGCAGTGCCGACTGGATCGCGGCGATCCAGAGCGGCTGACGAACCCAATCGCCTTCGACAAGGCCACGCCCAGCGTCGCTCGGCCGCGTCGAGCGGCCGCTCCTCGGGAACTCAGCTTCCACCCGCGGCTCATCGGCTCGCAGCCGGCGTGGATTTAGACCCGCGTTACTCGGCGGCCACCCGGATGCGCGCGAGCCGATCGCCGGAGGGATCCGCGCGAAGCTCGTACTCGATGATCTCGGTGATCAGCGTTCCCCCGCCCCCAGGCGTTGGCTGAACTTCGGTGATGCGCACGAGCACCTCGAGCATTGCGCCTTGGAACGGGCCGACCTTGTCGCGAATCAATTGCGCTTCCGCTTCTGGCACGCGCCACGTCTGCGCGGCGAGGCCGTTCGCGAAGCGCAGTGAGATCTGCTGTTTGAAGCCGTCGAAGGTCACGACCGAACTCGGCGCGAGCGCACGAACCGTGAACTCTCCGTAGCTCGGGTCGTAGTCACGTCGGCAGCGTGTACTCCGACCAGAAGCGCTATGCCGAGGCCGAGCAACTCTACCGGCAAGCGCTCGACGTCTTCTCCGCGACGCTTCCGGCGGATCACTTGAACCTCGGCATCGCGCGCATCAAGCTCGGGCGCACGTTGTTACGCCAAGGCCGCGCCGCCGCTGCCGAGCGCGAAACGCTCGCGGGCCACGCGATTCTGGAGAAGCAACTCGAGCCTTCGGTGAGCTTCCTGACGGCGGCGCGCAAAGATCTGACCGAGGCCTACGAGGCGCTCGGCCAGCCTGAGCGCGCGGCGCGCTTCCGGAGCGAGGTCGCGACCGTCCCGCACGCGCCCTAGCTCACGCTCGGCTCAGCCCTTCAGCCCGCGCTTCTTCAACTCCGCCGCGAGCCGCTCCGTGTCCGCGCTGAGCGGCGGCGCGAGTTCGCTTGGGTCGAGCGTGCCGGCCGTGTGCTGGAACATCTTCACGCCGTCATAGGTGATGAACTTGTCGGGCGTCACTTCCAGCACGACGCGCAGCGGCGAATCGAGCATCAAGCGGAACGCCTCGGCGGCCGCGGCGTCGTCTCGGCGCAGGTGGCTCGAGAACTCGCGGTAGAACCAGCTCTTGGTCTCGCGGTCTTCGCGCACGCGGCAGCGGCCCTTGATCGTGATCGTCTTGCTCGGCCCGAGGTCCGTACCCGTGCTGGTGATGCACACGGAAACCTGCGGGTTGCGCTGCACTGCGGCGATGCGGTGCCGGTGCGCGCCGGCCGTGAGCCACATCTTCCCGTCCTTCCAGTAACAGCTCATGATCACGCCGATCGGCCAGCTGTCCTTGGTGCACCAGCTGAACACGCACTCGCGCGCGGTGCGCAGCAGGCGCTCCTGCACGTCGGCGTTCAAGCGGTAGATCGAGACGGCTTCGTAGTTCTCGAGATCCTTCGACATCGGGGTTCCGCCGGGTTTAGTAGTTAGGGACGTAGATCTCGCAGGCGCCCTTGTGCGAACCCGCGATCACCAGCATGCGGCCGAAGGAGTGGTACTGGCCGATCATGAAGCCGAGCTCCGCGATCTCGGTGTCGCTGAACTGCTCGCGCAGCTCGGCCAGGAACACCGCATCGATCGTGCGGAAGTCCGTCGCCATCTTCTCTGCGTAACGCACCGCCAGCCCATCGCGCGGCGCGAGTTTGCGCTCCGCCTCGGGCAGGTGGATCTGGCGGATCGTCTCTTCATCGAGCCCTTGACGCGTCGCCGACGCGTAGCGTGCGAAGCTTCAAGTGTCGCACTCGTTGAGCGCCGCGATCTTGAGCCGCGCGATCTCCTTGATGCGCGCGGGTACGGCGCCCTCTTCGTGCGCGGGCCGGAAGAACTTCAGGTAGCGGCCCAACAACTCGGGCATCGCCTCGCCGAGGTTCAGCGCTTTCGTCTCGCTCATGACGGTCTCCTAATTTCGTGGCGCCACGCTAACACGGCCGGCCGCGTCGGCTTCGCCTGGGAAGACGTACTTCACATCGCTGAACGAGTCGGCCGCGAACACGTAGAGCAGCCGCAGCACTTCGCTGCCGGTGTTGCGCGCGCCATGCCAAGTATCGCCGGGGATGAAGACGCTCGTGCCGGCGCGCAGCGGGTGCTCGGCGCCGTCGATCTGGACGACGCCTTCGCCCGAGAGCACGTAATAGATCTCGCTCTGCGCGTGGCGATGCGGGTGAAACGGGCTCGGCTGCCCGGGGCCCACTTCGGTGACGCCCAGCGTCAGCTGCGAAGTCGGCGTGCGATCGCCGCTGAGCAGCGTGCGCCACACCAGCTTGCCACGCACCGCGTCGTCCCAGCCTTCGAGCGGGCACGACGCCTCTTGCACTACGACTCCACGAAGCGAACTCATCTCGGTCTCCTGCGCGCGTTTGCGCGATGCGCCCCGATGCGCGCTCACACGCCCGCAGCGAAGACGAGCTGCGTCTTCGCGCTGCGCTCGCGCAGCGCAATCAGCGGGCGGTACTCGGGCGATTCGTACCACTCGCGCGCGCGCGCGAGGCTCGCGAACTCGAGCACGATCAGGCGCTGCGGCGACCGGTCGCCTTCCTTGGTCTCAGTCTGGCCGCCACGAACGAGATAGCGGCCGCCGTACTGCGCGATCGTCCCGGGCACGCGCTGGCGATACTCCTCGAAGCCAGCGGGGTCGAGCACTTCGACGTTCGCGATCACGTAGCCGGCCATCGCAACCTCGATTCGTGAGTTCGATCTCTTCCAGTTTCCCCGGATCGCGCTCATCGCGCATCGGGTCGAGGAAAAACCGGGGCCGGTGGCGTGCCGATCTGCGCGAACGCGCCCCGGGCGCGGCGCAACCGGAGATCGAGTTTCGTTCCCGCAAGCGCGCTTGCGCATGGCATGCTGGCCCCGATGCGAGCGCTTCCTGTCGATGCATTGCTCCCGGCCACGCTGATCGGCGAGTCGGTCGATGTGCGCCGCCGCGCGCGCCTGATCGTCTACGCATGCGGCATCGCGGTTCTCGTCGATGTGTTCACGGGCCTGCTCAAGCCGGTCGTGCTCTGGCCGGGCAGCGCCGTCGTTTGGGCGCTCGCGCACATCGCGATGCACCTGCCGACGCTGCTCGTGCTGCGCCAAACCCGCTCGATCGCGTACGCGGGCAACTACTACATCGCAGTCATCTTCCTTCAGTCCGCGCTGCAGCTCACGGTGAGCAACGGCTTCAGCGCCTTCGGGTTCATCGCGATTCCCGTCGCGGGCGCGCACTTGGTCGGCCTTCGCTCCGCCGGTTTCTGGACGGTGGCTTCGATCGGCGCGGCGCTGGCGTTGCCGGTTCTCCTGGAATCCGATGCTCGGGTCGTGGGGATCTGCATCGCCTGCGCGACCCTCACGTTCGCGATCGGCGTCGCCTCCATCATCGTCGAGACGACCCGGGCGAGCGCGGTGCGCGAGATGGAGGCCGCCGAAGGCGGCATGCGCCTGCACCGCGAGCGCCTGCGTGCATTCGTGGAGCAGACCTTCCCGTGCCTCGCCGAATTCGAGAATGGGCGCATGGCCTTCGTCAGTGAGAGTGTGAATCAGCTGCTCGGATATACGCCCGCGGAAATTCTGGTGACTGGTTCCGCGCTGGTGCGGCCCGAGGACGTTGCCCTGATCAGCGCCCGCATGCGCGCGTACCCCTCTGCGCGGAGTCGCGTCGAGATTCGGGTGAAGCATCGAGACGGCCACTGGTTGTGGCTCGAGGTGTTCGCGACTCCGTTCGGCGAAACGGCAAAGCACGCGCGTTGGTTGTTCGCCGCGCGCGACATCGACGACGAGATCAAGCACCGCGAGAGAATCGAGCAGGCGCAGCGCCTCGAAGGCATTGGGGCGCTCGCGGCCGGCATCGCCCACGACTTCAACAACCTGCTCACAGTCATCGCGGGGTTCGGCTCTCAGTTGCCGCCGTCCGAGGCGCGCGAGGAAGTTTTGAATGCCACGACATCGGCGGCCGAACTCACCGGACAGCTACTGGCATTCGGACACTCGGGGCCTCGAGTCGATGCCTTGATCGACCCGATGCAGGAGCTGGCGGCCCTAGCACCCGTCATGCGGAGCGTGCTCGGCGAAGAAGTCAGCTTTACGTCGAGCGGGAGCGCCGAGGGAGCGACGGCAAGAATTGCCGCGGGGCGGTTCAAGCAAATCGTCCTCAATCTCGTGACCAACGCCAAGGAGGCGATGCCGAAGGGCGGAACGCTGGGGATCGCCGTACGACGCGTGCTGCTCGAACGCGATCCGGCCGACGCGCTCAGCCTCTCGCCCGGCCCCTTTGTGGAGATCGCGATCCGCGACACTGGCGCTGGGATGAGCGAAGAGGTTCGCAGGCGCGCCCTCGATCCCTTCTTCTCGACCAAGGGCGCTCACCGGGGCTCCGGGCTCGGTCTCGCGAGCGCTCATGGGATCGCACGCCGCTGTCACGGAACGATCACTCTGGAGAGTTCCGAAGGCGCCGGGACCACTGCGCGATTTTTTCTGCCCGATGCGCAGGAAGCGCTTTCTCCGGTCGCAAGTCGCGCGCCCAAGGCCGCGACTCCGGTTTCGTCGGACCGTGTTTGGATCGTCGAGGACGACGTTCGGATCCAGAAGCTCATGCAATCTGCGCTCGCGGCAGCCGGCTATCGCACAGAGGTCGCCCAAGACGCGACGACAGCGCTCGCGATGCTGGCCCGGCGCGCTCCGCCGCGCGTGTTGATTACCGACATCGTGATGCCCGGAATGCGCGGGACAGAACTTGCGGCGCGAATGCGCGAGCAGTCGCCCGAGCTGCGCGTGATCTATATCTCGGGCTACTCGGAAGGGGAGATTGGCGACTGGCGCTCGGGCGAAAAGGGCGTCCTCTTCTTGTCGAAGCCGTTCCGTCCGGCCGAGTTGGTCGCCGCCGTCGCAGACCTGATCGCGAGTTGAGCGTGGCTCGCGAACGCTCGCGCCGGCGAATCCGCGGCCCGCTCGTCAGCTCGCGAGCTCGAGCCCTTCCAGCTTCCCAGCCTCCCGCCACTCGCGCATCAGCTTGAAGAACGCGTCGGAGCCGGCGCCGTAGGGGCCGTTCTGCGTGGAGAGGACGCTGAGGTTGCCCTCGTTGTTGTAATAACCGGGCGTGCATGCCTCCAGGTAGTCCCTGCCGAAGCGCGAGAGCTGCACGATCGTCTCCACCCACGCGTCCTCCGCAGCTCGCGACGCTTCGAGCGTGCGCGTTGCGCTCGCGAGCGCGTGCGCCACGAGGTACGCGATGTGCTGGCTTTGCTCGCTGATCGCGTGGGGGAAGTTCACCGTGAACGCGGATTGCTGCGCGCCCATGATGAAGCAGTTCGGGAAGCCGTGGCTGTGAATGCCGTGCAGCGTGCGCACGCCGCTGCGCCACTTCTCGGTGAGCGTCTTGCCACCGCGCCCGACGATCTCGTAACCCGCGCGCCGCGCATAACTCGTGCCGACCTCGAAGCCCGTCGCGAAGATGATGCAGTCGACCTCGTACTCGACGCCGTTCGCGACGACGCCCTTCTCCGTAATACGTTCCACACCGAGCCCGTTCGTATCCACGAGCGTCACGTTCGGCTGGTTGAACGCCGGCAGGTAATCGTCGTGGAAGCACGGGCGCTTGCAGAACTGCCGGTAATAAGGCTTCAGCGCCTCGGCAGTGTTCGGATCTTTCACGATCGCTTCTGCGCGCGCGCGGATCTGTTCCATCTTCTCGAAGTCCGCCAGCTCGAGCGTGCCCGCGATTCGCTCCGGCGAGGCGACAGCACTCGGATCCGTCTGCGCCTGCACGAGCAGCTTGCGGATGATGTCGGTCCAGCCGTCGGCGACGAGATCCTCGGGCTGCCAGCCGCCGGAGACGAGCACGTTGAAGTTGTCCATGCGCCGCTGCTGCCAGCCAGGCGTTAGGGATTCGCGCCACGCCGGATCGGTGTCGCGATTCGCGCGCACGTCGATCGAGGAGGGGGTGCGCTGAAACACGATCAGCTGCTTCGCGCCCTCAGCGACGTGCGGCACGCACTGCACCGCAGTAGCGCCAGTGCCGATCACTGCGACGCGTTTGTCGCGCAGCTTCGTGAGGCCGCCGTCCGGGCCGCCGCCGGTGTAGCCATAATCCCAGCGGCTGGTGTGAAACGAGTGGCCGCGGAACGACTCGATGCCCGCGATGCCCGGCAGCTTCGGCCGGTTCAGCGGGCCGTTCGCCATCGCCACGAAGCGCGCGCGCATCTTGTCGCCGCGGTTCGTCGAGACGATCCACTGCGCCGCCGCTTCGTCCCAGCGCAGCCCGGTCACTTCGGTCTGGAAGCAGACATCTTCGTAGAGCCCGAACTTGCGCCCGATCGCGCGGCTGTGCGCCAGAATTTCCGGCGCGCGCGTGTACTTCTCCTTCGGCACGTAGCCGACTTCTTCGAGCAGCGGCAGATAGATGTACGACTCGACGTCGCACATCGCGCCGGGGTAGCGGTTCCAGTACCAGGTGCCGCCGAAGTCTCCGGCCCGCTCGATGATGCGGAAATCGCGGATGCCGGCTTCCTGCAGGCGGGCTGCCATGCACATGCCGCCGAAGCCCGCGCCCAGGATCGCGACCTCGATGGTCTCCTGCACTGGCGCGCGCTCGATGCGCTCGGTGATATGGGGATCTTCCTTGTAGTGTTCGAAGTCGCCGTCGATATCCTGGTACTGCGCCGCGCCATCCGGACGCAGGCGCCGGTCGCGTTCGAAGTCGTACTTGCGACGCACTTCTTGCGGGTCGAAGCCGAGCACATCGGCGCTCGGGATGGTCAGCTTGCCACCTTGTACTAACGATACGGGTTTGTTCATTGCGATCTTCTCCTCGGCCGGGTCATTCGGGCGCACTGGGCTTTACTATGGGCCGCAATCATAGGGCGGGCTGTGGCTGCACTCGATACCGAGACCTGTCAGTTGCTGTTACTTTGATGACAACCGGTTCCGCAAATAACGAGCCGAAACCGGGGACATTCAGCCAATAATTCACCCTTCCGTCGACTTCGCTCTGCGCGAACGGCAACTTATTCGAGGTTTTGTCCTCGAGTTACGTGCCGTTAAGCTCTGCGGCGGATCTTTGCTTAAGAAATAAACACGGCGGCACAGAGGACACGAAGGGATAAATCCGTAGTCCTCCGTGCCTTTGTGCCTGCGTGGTGAAAAACCGAAAGCTTTCGGAAACAACTCAGATGCTACGCGGACGACGATTATGCGCGCGGTAGCTACCGGGTGAGAGACCGCACCAGCGTTTGAATG
>JANNRF010000044.1:0-4969 GCA_031401135.1 Deltaproteobacteria bacterium
CTACGAACCGCGGTTGCCCCGCCGGCCCCGAGTCCCCGTTCGCCTAGTTGACGTCCTATGGGACTAAAACCATACTGCTCGATGCTGTGGCAACAGTCATCGACGGCGACTTCGAGTGGGACGAGGACAAGGCCGAGTCAAACCTTGTCAAGCATGGCGTCTCCTTTGCTGAGGCCGCGACCGTCTTCGCGGATCCCGCCGCCGTGTACTTGGATGATGGTTCCGGCACGGACCGAACCGTTGTTGTCGGGACATCCTTGCGCGACCGGTTGCTGTACGTCGTTCATGTCGAGCGTGGTGAGCGAGATCGCATCATCAGCGCTCGCCCAGCAACTCGCGCCGAAAGAGACGTCTACGAGACGGGAGGAAACCCATGACTCAAGCAGCTCGACGCCGCTCAGCGTCTGAAACCGAACCAGTGCGTGTGCTCGGCAGGGGCCTCCGCGCCGCAAGAGGCGTGCGCCTCTCCCTAAAGACGCTGCGTGAGGCCACCGGCAAGACTCAGATGGAGGTCGCGGAGCAATCCCAAATTGATCAAGCGGACATTTCTCGACTCGAGGCGCGCACAGACTTTGACGACTGCCTCGTCGCCACGATGCGACGCTACGTCGAAGCTCTTGGCGGCACACTTGAACTCGTTGCCCAGTTTGGTGACAAGCGCCTCTCCATCGCTGGTTCACAAAGGAAGCCATCCGTGAAGCCGCCTAACAAGGCCTTGCAGCGGGCGAGCCGGAAACCGGCCCGCCGCTGAACGGCAGGCCGTTGGGTAGCCAACGGGAAACTGCGAAGTCGGCCAGGAAATCGTCGAGCAGGAGCAGGGCGGCAGGAAGCGCGCAGCGTGCGGCGATGCGGTGCTCGAAGATCTCTCGCGTCGGCTCAATGCGGAGTTTGGCCGGGGGTTCGATGCCCGCAATCTGCGATACATGCGGCAGTTCTCCTGGTCTTTCCGCTTTACCACACACTGCGTGATGAATCGGAATCCAGGGAGAAGCTGAACGCACGCGTTCCAAATCTGGGGTGCGGGAAAAACGGAACGCACTGCGTTCCAAATTATCGAGCGCCATGAAACGAGACGCACAGCGTCTCGAATCGGGAACCCCGCTCGGCGCGCCGCTCTAACGGGCATTGTGCTTTCTGACGTGGGGCTCTGTCCGGACGGCACGACCTGCGATCCGGCACAGATCTACGACTACGTTCGCGTTGCAGGACAGGTGCTGGGGGACGATCAACTCCGCGCGGCAGCCGACGCTGTCGGACCCTCCTCAGGGAATGCCGTTCGACCCACGAGGGCGTGAGGGCGGGTCCCTGGGGCGATCCCTAAGCCCTTCTTCCCCGAACTCCAAACGCCACGAAGAACAACACCACCGAGCTGAGCGCGACCATCCCGCCCGGCGCCACATCGAGGCGCCACGCCAGCGCGAGGCCGCCGAGCGCGGCGGCCAGCGCGAGTGTTACGGACAGCGCGAGCTGCGCGCGGTAGTGGCGGGCGAGCAGGGCGGCCGTCGCGGCGGGCACCACGAGCAGCGCCTCGATCAGCAGCACGCCGACGAGGCGCACGCCGATCACGATGGTGGCGGCGAGCAGCGCGAGCAGCGCCATGTCGAGCAGTTGCGCGCGCTGGCCGTAGGCGCGCGCGATCTCTTCGTCGAAGGCCAAGAAGAGCTGCGGGCGGAGCAGGGCGAAGAGCGCGGCGACCACGAGCGCGCCGCCGGCTAGTAACAAGGCGAGCTCGGCGTCCGTCACCGCCAGCACGTTGCCGAACAGGTATCCGAACAGCTCCTGCTGCGCGCCGTGCTCGAGGCTTGCGAGCACGACGCCGAGCGCCATCGAGCCGGAGAAGAACACCCCGATCACGGTGTCGCGGCCGAGGCCGCTGCGTTGGCCTGCGAGCGCGATGCCGAGCGCGACGACGAGCGCGAAGGCGCCGCCGGTGAGCAGCGGCGAGATGCCTAACACCAGGCCGAGCGCGACGCCGCCGAGCGCGGAGTGCGAGATGCCCACTCCAATGAACGCGAGCCGGCGCAGCACGACGAAGAAGCCGAGCACGCCGCACACGACGCCCACCGCGGCGGCGGCGATGAAGGCGCGCTGCATGAAGGCGTATTCGAGCAAGGCGCCGCTCTAATGCCCAGGCCCATGGCGGCCGTGGTGGTCGAGCTCGCCCGCGAGGAAATCGAACTCGCAGGCGTAGGCGGCTTTCAGCGCGTGGCTGTGCACCACTTCGTCGGGGCGGCCGTGTACGTGCATGCGCTTGTTGATGCAAACGAGCTGATCTGCCTGGCCGGCGAGCGCGACGAGATCGTGGGAGACCGCGAGCACCGCCAGGCCGAGCTCGCGCTGAAGCGTGCGCAGGAGTGCGTAGAACTCGTGCTCGGCGGGGAGATCGAGGCCGATCGTGGGTTCGTCGAGCACGAGCAGCGAGCGGCTCGCGCAGATGGCCTGCGCGAGGGTGACGCGGCGCTGGAGCCCGCCTGATAACTCGCCCACCGGGCGCTGAGCGTGCTCGGCGATGCCGACGCGCGCGAGCGCTTCGAGCGCGGCTGTGCGGTCGGCCTTGCTCGCGCGCAGCGCGAAGCCGCCTGCGAGCCGCCCGAGCAACACGACGTCGAGCGCGGTCGCGGGGAACGACTCGGGGAAGGCGTGGCGCTGCGGCACGTAGCCGATGCCGCGCCGCGCGTTCTCACCGGCGGGCGCGCCGAGCACCGTGATCGTGCCCGCGTCGATCGGCACGAGGCCGAGGATCGCTTTCAGAAGCGTGGTCTTGCCCGCGCCGTTCGGGCCGCAGATGCCGACGAACTGCCCTGGCTCGACCGCGAAGCCGATCTGCTCGAGCACGACGTCGGCGCCGCGCTTCACACTGACGTTCTCGAGTGCAACCACCGCGCTCACGGCTTCTCCTCTGCCAACGCCGCAGCCAGCTGGCGCGCGTTCCAGCGCAGCAGCGCGGTATAGCTCGCGCGCTCGGGGTCGCGCGGGTTGCCGAGCGGGTCCACCGTAACAAGGCGCGCGCCGAGCTCCTCGGCCACGATGCGCGCGGTGTGCGGGTCGAGCTGCGGCTCGACGAGCACGGCCCGGACGTTCGCGGCGCGCGCGGCCGTGATGAGCTCCGCGAGGCGGCGCGGCGTGGGCTCTTCGGCGCCGTGGTCCTGAATCGAGCCGAGCTCGCGCAAGCCGAAGTGCGCAGCGAAGCCGCCCCACGCCGGGTGGAACGCGACGAACTCGGCGCCGCGCACGCCCGCAAGCTGAAGTGCGAGTTCGGCGTCGAGCGCGAATACGCTGACGGCGAACTCGACCTTGCGCAGGCCGTAGCCGGCGACCCCTGCCGGGTCGCGTGCAACGAGCGCGGCTTCGAGCGGCGCGAGCGCCGACAATGCGAGGAACGGATCGAGCCAGAAGTGTGCGCAGGCGGGATCGTTCTGCTCGCACGCGGGACCCAGCACGAGCCACTTGCCGCCGCCCGCGTTCCCGAGCGGCACCGCCCAATCATCAATGCCATTGCCCGCGCGCAACAACAAGTCCGCCGCCGCCACCGCTGTCATCGTGCTCGGCCGCGGCTCGAAGGCGTGCGGGCTCGCGCCGGTCGGCACGAGCGTCGTGCATGCGACGCGCTCGCCGCCGACTTCGCGCGCGAGCATGCAGAGCGGCTCGATCGTCGCGACGACACGCAGCGGCGCGGACGCATCGTGCACATCGCTGGCCTGCGCGAACGATGCACAGAGCGCGAACGCACTAGCCACCGCGATCCGCGCGAAGCGCCTCAACACACTTCCTCCCGCGCGCGAAACCCCTCCGGCTCGAGCTGAATCGTCGCGTGCCCAATCGCGAAGCGTTCGCGCAGCGTGTGCGTGAGCCGCCCCAACAACTCGTGGGGATCCGCGCCCTGCGCGCCTTCGACATGGCACGAGAGCGAGACCATGCCGCTGGTGATGGTCCAGACGTGGAGGTCGTGCACCGAGACGACGCCCGCTTCGGCTTCGAGCGCGCGCTGCACGTCGCCCACCTGAAGATGCGGCGGCGCCGCCTCCAATAACACGTCGACGGTCTCGCGCAGCAGCGCCCAGGCGGCGCGCAGCACCAGCGCTGCGATCGCGAGGCTCGCGAGCGGGTCGGCGATGCGCAGGTCCGCGAGCCAGATCGCGGCGCCCGCGGCCATCGCCCCCACGCTGCCGAGCGCGTCCGAGGCCGCGTGCAGCCACGCGCCGCGCATGTTGAGGCCCGCGTCGCGCGCGCCGTGCAGCAAGGCGAGGCTCGCGAGGTTCACCGCGAGGCCGCCCGTGGCGACTGCGAGCGCCGTCGCGCCCGCGACCGGAGGCGGCGCGCTCAGCCGCCCGATCGCTTCGAACGCGATCAAGATCGCGACCACGATCAGCGTCACGCCGTTCGCGAGCGCGGCGAGAATCTCCGCGCGCCGGTAGCCGAACGTGTGCGCGGCGGGGGCCGGCCGCTCGGCGAGCCAGAGCGCGAACAGCGCCAGCCCGAGCGCGCCCGCGTCCGCGAGCATGTGGCCCGCATCGGCGAGCAGCGCGAGCGAGCCCGTCCACCAGCCCGCGAGCGCCTCGGCAACCATGTACGTCGCCACCAACGCGAGCGCAGCGGCGAGGCGGCGGCGCGAACTCGCGCGGCTCGGGGCGGGTGCGTGCGCGCCCGGTCCGTGAGCGCCGTGCCCGTGAGCGCCCGCCCCGTGAGCGCCAGGAGTGTGCGCGTGGTCGTGCGGCGCGTGCGCGTGCATCGCGGCGCATCATCCGCGCTGCGCGCATCCGGCGCTACGGGCTCGCCGCGGATTGACACCTCCGTCCGCGTCGGTTCTCTTCGTCGCCATGCGGCTCGTGCAGCGACTCCAGCGACTCGGCCCCGCGTTCCTCGCGGCGCTCGTGCTGGTCGCTTCGCTCGCGAGCGCGGGGCACGCGCATGGGGTCGCGGCGCCCGCGATTGCGATCCAGGCCGCAGCCGACTCGGACGCAACCACTGC
>JANNRF010000045.1:0-2498 GCA_031401135.1 Deltaproteobacteria bacterium
ATTAGGTGCGGCACGGCGTGCTTGATGCCGAGCCAGACCGCTTTGAGATCGACCGCGAGAATGCGGTCGAACACGTGCTCGGGCGTCTCGTGGATCAAGCCTTCGCTGCCGCCGATGCCGGCGTTGTTGAACATCACGTCGAGGCGCCCGAAGCGCGCGACTGCGGCGTCGACGAGGCGCTTCACGTCCGCGCTCTGGCTCACGTCCACCGCGAGTGCGATCGCGCGATCGCCGAGCGATTTCGCAACGCTCTCCGCCAACTCGGCCTGCACATCGCCGATCACGACGCGCGCGCCCTCGGCGACGAACAGCCGCGCCGAGGCCTCGCCCATGCCGGAGGCCCCGCCCGTGATCACCGCGACCTTGCCATCCAGCCGTCCCATCTCTGTTACTCCCTGTTCGCGAGCCGGCCCTAGCGCCGGTGGCCCGCAGGTTAATTTTTGCGTATCCAAAGCTCCCGCTCGAAGCGCAATCTTGAAACACTACTGCGTCTTGTGGTAGTTCCGGGTAGGAGGCACACGCCATGACCGAGCAAGAACGCCGCAATCTCGAAGCCGTGAAGCGCTGGGAGGAGACCTACAACCACGATGTCGAGAAGATGGTCGACGAGGTGTACGCCGCGGACTGCGAGGTGGTGGACGTGCTGCGCGGCGTGACGCTGCGCGGGCGCGATCAACTGCGCGCGCTCGAGCGAAAGATTTCCGCAGCGGCGCCGACGCGCACGTTGCGAGTGCTGAAGGCTGTCGCGAGCGGCGACACCGTGGCGCTCGAGTGCGAGGGCGTGTTCCCGACCGGCTCGTTCCCCGCGTGCGTGTTCCTGGTGTTCGACGCGCAGGGCCGCGTGACGCAGGACCATACCTACGCGCCCGATCCCGCCGGCACGACCGCGAAGGCTCACGCGCAGAGCAAGTGAGGCGCGCGGGCATTGCTCCCTAATCAGCGAGGCGCGCGAGCGTGAACGAGCGGAGCGTTGCGGTCGTGGGCGCCGGCATCGGCGGGCTCTCGTGCGCGCTCGCGCTAGCCGGTTCAGGCTTCGATCTGACGATCTACGAGCGCGACGCCGCTCCCGCTGCGGGCGTGGAGCACGCGGACGAAACCGCGCGGCGGCGACGCGGCGTCCCGCATGCAGTGCATCCGCACTTCTTCATGGGCCGCCTGCGCGAGGCGCTGCGGGCGAAGCATCCAGAGCTGTTAGAGCGCCTCGTGCGCGCGGGCGGCGGCGAAGGGCGCTTCGAGGAAGCGCTGCATCCGCTCGCGCGAGCACGCTACGCGCCGCGCGCCGGAGACGCTGCGCTCACATCGATCTCTGCGCGGCGCACCACGTTCGAGTGGGAGATGCGGCGCTACGTCGAGGAGCGCGGGCTGGCGCGCATCGAGAGCGGCGTCGAGGTGTTAGGGCTGCTCGGGGCGCCAGCGACGCCTGCGTGCATCGAGGGCGTGCGCGTGCAGCGCAAGAGCGGCGAGATCGAGGAAGTGCGCGCGGCCGTCACGATCGACGCCTCGGGGCGGAGCAGCGCGCTCGCTCGCGAACTGAGCGGGCTCGGCGTGCGGCTCGCCGAAGAACATCACGACGCCGGCATCCTCTACTTCACGCGGCACTACGAGCTGCTGCCCGGCCGCGAGTTCCCCGCCTCGCACGGCTTGCCGGGGCTCCTGTTCGCGGATTTCGTGGTCGGCGCGCTGCCCTCGGACGCGGGCGCCTTCACCGTGACTTATCAGGTGCAGCGCGACGATCCGGAGATGATCGCGGTGGTGCGCGACCCGGCGCGCTTCCAGGCGCTCTGCATGCAGCTGCCGGTGCTCGCGCGTTGGGTGGATCCGCAACAAGCGCAGCCCAGCAGCGACGTGTTCGGCTTCGGCCAGATGGACACGTTTTGGCGCAGCACGCTCTCGGATGGCGTGCCGCGCGCGCTCGGCTTCTTCGTGGTGGGAGACGCCGCCGTCCGCACGAATCCGCGTTACGGCCGCGGCTGCACATGGTCGTACGTCTCCGCGGCCTTGCTCGCCGAGACACTCAGCGCGGCGCGCGACCCGACCTATTAGTTTCTGTATACAGTTTGAGGAATTCAGGTAGTAGAATTTTAGTATTTAAAGTAAATCTGATAAGAAATCCAGCAAATACTAATTTGCCGTCTCTTGAGTTATACAGGTATGTTTTTCCTGTTGTGTTTCCTGTTCGGGCAAAAACTATATCTCCTTTCTTTAGGTAGAAACTTGAACTATCGGGATGATCAACTGAGACTTTTGAATCAGAAATAAATCGACCGTAATCATCAATATCAGTTATTCTTAAATAAGTTGGAAGATGTTCTGAATAACTAACACCTGGCGCATTGATACCGTACTCACCCTTGCCAACAATACAATGAGATAAATATTTTTTCTCTGACTTGGCCTTGGTAAATTCCTTAAACCTCACCTTACCGGTTAGCAACTGCTGCATCAATCCTTTTTTGAGTCGTTGCTTTCGGTTAATGAGTTGTTCGGTTTTTTCAATG
>JANNRF010000046.1:0-2285 GCA_031401135.1 Deltaproteobacteria bacterium
GGCGAGGGAAAGAACGCCGAGGCCGCGTGGCTCTGGTGATGCTCGGCGAACAGGATCTGGCCCTCGTAGCCGAGCGCCGTCTTCAGCGCTTTCGGAACGAGCAGCTTCTCCTTCAGCCAGACCGGAATCGCCTTCGTGAAGGAAGGCAGCGAGCGCGGGAAGGTCGCCAAGTAAGTGGTGAGGATGCGCTCGAACTTGAGCAGTGGCTTGTCGTAGAACACGACGTAGTCGAGATCGGCGAGGCGCAGGCCGCTGGCGTCGAGGCAGTAGCTCACAGCTTTTGCGGGCACGCTCTCGTCGTGGCGCACGCGCGTGAAACGCTCTTCATGCGCCGCGGCAGCGAGCTCGCCATCGACGAGCAGGGCGGCTGCGGCGTCGTGATAGAAACAGGAAAGACCGAGGATCTTCACGTCAACCTCACTAGAAGAGGCGCTTCGCGCGCTCTAGATCCGGGCTCGTCACGCTGTCGGCGGGGTTCCAGGCGCTGCCCACCGCACGCATCAGCCGCTTTTGAAGCAGGTCTTGGCGCATCGCGCTCATCACGATCGCGACTGGCCCGATCGCGACGATGTAGGCGAGCACCAGGATGATTAGGGTCTGCACCTCGCCGAACGCGCCGGCGATCTCGAGCCAGCCGATGCGCGTGCGCGCGAGGAAGGAATGCTGCGTTTCGCTCATGCCGGCTCCAGCTCGCGCGCGAGCGCGGCCACGATGCGTTCGGCCGCGTGCCCATCCCAGAGCGCCGGCACTCGCCCGCGCTTGCTCTCGCCCGCGAGCAGTTTGCGCGCCTCGCTGCGAATCAGCGCCGCGTCGGTGCCGGCCAGCGTGTTGGTTCCTTCAGTCACGGTGATCGGCCGCTCCGTGTTGTTACGCAACGTGAGGCACGGCACGCCGAGCGCGGTCGTCTCTTCCTGCACGCCGCCCGAGTCGGTGAGCACGAAACGCGCATCGGCCATCAGCGCGAGGAAATCGAGGTAGCCGAGCGGCTCGGTGGTCATCAAGCGCGGCGCGCGGCCGCCGAGCCGTTGCTCGATCATGGCGCGCGTGCGCGGGTGCACCGGAAACACCACCGGCAGCTCGCGGTGCAGCTCCTCGAATACCTGGAAGAGCGCGCCGAGCTGCGCCGGATCGTCCACGTTGCTCGGACGGTGCAGCGTGAGCGCCACGTATTCGCCGCGTCGCAAGCCCAGCCGCGCGAGCGTGCCTTGCTCGCGCGCCCGCGCGAGATTCGCGCGCAGCGTGTCGATCATGACGTTGCCGACGAAGTGGATGCGCTTCGGGTCGACGCCTTCGCGCAGCAGGTTCTCGCGCCCGGCCGGCTCGCTCACGAACAACCAATCCGAGATCGCGTCGGTCACGAGGCGATTGATCTCCTCGGGCATCGAGCGGTCGCCCGAACGCAACCCCGCTTCGACGTGCGCGATGCGCACCCCGAGTTTCGAAGCGGCGAGCGCGGCGGCGAGCGTCGAGTTGACGTCGCCCACCACGATCAGCACGTCGGGTTTCTGGGCGATCAGGATCGGCTCGACCTGGCGCAACACTTCGGCGGTCATCGCTGCGTGCGAGCCCGAGCCGACGCCGAGGTTCACGTCGGGCGCGGCGATGCCGAGTTCGCGGAAGAAGCTCTCGGACATCGCTTCGTCGTAGTGCTGGCCGGTGTGGACGAGGAAGCTGTCGAAGCGGCCGTCGTCGCCCAGCGCACGCAGCAGCGGCGCAACCTTCATGAAGTTCGGGCGCGCGCCCGCGACCGCCACCACACGAAAACGGGGGTTCACCTGCATCTCGTTGACGCGACCTCGATCGAGTGAGTCCCGCTGGACAGGAAGACGTGGCGCATCTTTCTAGCAGCCCCGTGGGGAGCACGGCGCCCTATCTTAGGACCGTCACGGAATTAGGACCGACGTGGAATCGCCAGGACTCCTTTGAATCGTCCGCGCGCGCGCGCACGTGAAGCACGGATTGCCCCAGCGGCAGCGCTATTCCAGGGGGCACTTTGTTTCCGCTCCTGGGAACCTCTTTACACACTTGCTACGGGAACCCCCGCGGATCGCCGAAAAATCGCGGACGACGAAAGAAGCAGCGTTCCGTTCTTGGCAGGCCCGCGCACTCACGCAGCACGCGGGCGAAGTCTCCTCAGGGATCGTCAAGGGAATCAGGGAGTTCGGTTTGGCCGGTTCGTTCAGAATTCTGATCATCGACGACGACCTTGGGGTGCGCGAGTACCTCTCGGCGCTGCTCAGCCGCTACGGCCACTCCGTGTTTGCGGTCGCCAGCGGGGAAGAGGC
>JANNRF010000047.1:0-2500 GCA_031401135.1 Deltaproteobacteria bacterium
TTGACGAACGGAGCGGCGTGGCGCGCGCCCGGCCTCGACGCGATGATCGTGCGCATGCTTGCGGCGCCCGACCTCGAGAAAGTGATCGCGCTGCTCGATCAGCGCTTCGGGCTGGAGGCGCTGATCGTATTCGGCTCGGTGGCCCGCGGCGCGACGCACAGCGAGTCCGACCTCGATCTCGCCGCCTTGTTTCGCGCTCGCCCCGATCCGGTTGCTCTGCTCGAAGCGGGCGCCGATTGCGAGCGCCTGCTGGGGCGCAGCGTAGACCTGGTGGACCTCGGCGCGGCGTCTCCGATTCTGGCGACGCAGGTGGTGCGCGAGGGGCGGAATGTCGCGGGCGCGGAGTCTTCGGCACTCGCGCACTTCACGGCTTCGCTGCCGAGCCGTTATGCCGACTTGAAGCGCGTGCGCGCCGCCGCCGAGACTGCGCTCGAAGAACGGATTGCGCGTGCTCGATCGTGACTTGGTGCTCGCGAAGGTCGAGACGCTGGAGCGTTGCCTCGCGCGCATCGCAGAGGTTCGCGAGCAACCGCCGACGCGCGCGCTGGATCTTCAGGACATCACGGTGCTGAACCTCCAGCGCGCGGTGCAGGCGATGATTGATCTGGCGGCGCACGTCGTTGCGCGAGAGGGCCTCGGCCTGCCGGATTCGCTCGGCGCAAACTTCACCTCACTCGAACACGCCGGCGTGATCGACGCCGAACTCGCAGAACGCATGCGGCGAATGACCGGCTTTCGCAACGTCGCAGTCCACGAATACCGGCGACTCGATCCCGCGGTCCTCGAAGGAATCGTGCGCGCGCGGCTCGAGGATTTGCGGATCTTCGCTGCGACAATCGTGAAACGCGCGGAGCGACCTGGCCTGAAGCGGTAGAGCGGCGAGGCCTCGAGGCGCGTCCGGCCGTCATCCGCGGTTTACAGCCGCTAGAGGGCAGCGCTCTCTACCGATACAGCTCCCCCAGCGGATGCAGCGCGAACTTCGCGAGCGCCGCGAGCGCGTCGTCCGCATTCCAGCTCGCGCTGCGCGGCGCGCTCTGCGTAACCGCCAGCGGCGCGAACAGGCCGAGTTGGCCCTTCGCGACGTAGAAGATCTGCCCCGAGATGTGCGCCGCCTCATCGGCGCACAGCGCCACGATCGCGGGCGCGATCTCGTGGGGTGGCTGCAGTGCCGCGCGCAGCCCGGCGGCGCGCTCCGCGGCGGCGCCGCCCTGGGCAGCAAACGCCTCGATTGCACCGGCGACCATGCGCGTGTCGGTGGCCGCGGGATTCACCGCGTTCACCGTAATGCCTGAGCCGAGCAGGTCGCGTGCCGCAACGTTGGTGAAGCCGAACACGCCGCCCTTCCCCGCCGCGTAGGCCGCGGTGGAAGGCAGGCCGATCAGGCCCGCGCGCGAGAGGAGGTTCACGATGCGGCCGCGCTGCTGCGCGAGCATGCGCGGCAATACTGCGTGCGTGCACAGGAAAGTCCCCAACAAGTGCGAATCGGCCACGCGCTCGAAGTGATCGGGCTCGAGGCGCGCGAGAGGCACCGAAGAGGACAGCCCGGCGTTGTTCACGAGAATGTCGATGCTACCGAGCGCCTCGGCCGCGGCGGCGATGCGCAGCGCGCCCGCGCGATCGACCACCGATTCGATGCTCGCAGCGGCTGTGCCGCCCGCCCGCGCGACCTCATCCGCGACCGCTTCCGCGCATTCACCATCGAGATCGTTCACCACCACCGCAGCGCCGCAGCGCGCGAGCGCGAGCGCAGTTGCGCGCCCGATGCCGCGCCCCGCGCCCGTCACGATCGCCACACGCCCGTCGAGCCGCATCGCCGCCTCCGCTGAACTCGCGTGACGCTACGAGGGCTCGCGCGACGCCGCGAGTCGCGCTTGCATCACCCGATTCACGAACCGGAGACTCCATGCCCTACTCGCTGCAAGAACTTTCGGACCGCCTCGAAATCCAGGACCTGCAAACCGCTTACAGCTCCGCGATCGACACGCGCAATTGGGACGCACTCGATCGCGTGTTCACCCAGGATGCGTGGATCGATTACACGGCGTTCGGCGGCAGCGCGGGCGGGCTCGCTGAGACGAAGGCGTTCCTCGGCAAGGCGATGACGATGTTCGCCGGCTTCCAACACATGGTCGCGACGAGCGCGGTGAAACTCTCAGGGAATCGCGCGACGGGGAAGACGATCTGCTGGAACCCGATGCTGCTGAAGCGCGCGCGGGGCGAGGAGCACGTGTTCTTTTGCGGGCTCTGGTACCACGACGAGTATCTGCGCACGCTCGACGGTTGGCGCATCACGCGGCGCGTCGAGGAGAAGAGCTTCACCCATAACATGCCGCTGGAGTTCACGAACCCGCAGGCTGCGATGAAGCAGCGCGGCACGGGCGGGAAGAGCGCGGCGGCGAAACCTGCGCGGAAGTCTGCGGCGAAAGCGCGCAAGAAGTGAGCGCCGCGGTAGCGCCCCATTTCGACGACGAGTTCCACACGCCCAGCTCGCCCGACCCGT
>JANNRF010000048.1:0-4709 GCA_031401135.1 Deltaproteobacteria bacterium
GCAACGAGCGCGCTCGCTGCGCCTGGCTCCATCGGGGGCTTGGCAGTCCAACCCTCGGCGCTGTTCGTGCCGGTCACTTCGAGCTGCTCGCCGCTCGCTGCCGTGAACGTCAGCGTGAAGCGCTGCGCGTCCTCGGAGGAGAAGCTCGCGAGCTGCTTGTCGCGCAGCGCACTGACGCGCTTGGGCAGGCTCTCGAGATGCGAGGCCGCGATCTCGAGCGCGCCACTCGCACCCGTGCGCGCAGCGATGCGCGCGCCCTCGCGCGGGCCACCGAGTGTGAGCGCGTAGTTCGCGCCGCCTTCGAGCGCGAGTTCCACGCGATACGCAGGCGGCGTGAAGCCGAGCGCGTCGTCGGGCGGCGGCGCGTCGAGGAACGTTTCTGCGCGCAGGCCCTGCAGCTCGCTGATTAGGGACTGGACAGTCAACTCGTCCGCCGCGTCCGCGAGCGGCGCCGTCACGCGCCACGCGCCGTCCTTCTTCTCGAGCGTTGCGCCGCCGTCCGCCCACGCGAGCACGATCTTCAGCAGCTTCTCGCGCTCGAAGTCGAGCAGCCGCGTCTCGCGCAGCTCCTGCAGCGTCTTGGCGAACGCGCTGGTCTGCCACTGCGGCACGACGAACACGCGCGCGTCGCCTTCGGCCATGACGTAGCTGTTGCCGGCCACGGGCGTCGGGTCGCCGAGGCGGAGCGCGTGCTTCTTGCCCGCAGCCGAGAAGCGCACGCGCGGCTCGCGCGTGAGCCCATAACTATCGAGCGGCTCGGGGCGCTGCGCGACGTCCTCGGCGGCGGGATCGAACACGGACGCGCTCGCGAGATCCGCGAGGCCCGAAGCGAGCGCGCCCGCGGCGAACTCGTCCGCCGCGAAGTCGATGGGTTTCGTGAGCCGCCATGCGTCGCCGCGTTTCTCGATGCGCACGCTCGCGCCGTCCGCCTGCGCGAACTCCACCCACTCGATCTGCTTCGCGTCGAGGCCGGCGAAGACTTTCGTTTGCTCGCCGTCGCCCTCGGGCTTAGCGCCCTCGCGCAGTTCGAACTGCCAGAGCGCAGCTCCTGCGAGCGCCACGAACACAGCGAGTAACAGTGTGCTGCGCGGCTTCATCGCTGGGCGGCTCTCAGCGGCCCGGCGCGCGGCGGCGGCGCCACCATGCGATCACGCCGAGCAGCGCGATCGCTTCGGGCAGCACGAACAGCGCGGCGGTGCGGATGTTGCGCTCCGTCGTCTCGGTGAGCGCGAGCTGGCTCGCGCCGGGACGTCGCGGTCGAATCGTGATCGCCTCGGGCTCGCCCAGCAGCCAGTTCACCGAGTTGAGGAACAAGTCGCGATTGCGGAACTGGTCGAACCATTGATTCGTCGCGAAGTCCGAATCGCCGAACACGACCAGGCGCCCGGGCTGCTTGCCCTCGGCGGGTGTTACGGCCGCGTCGCCGACGACGGCGATCGGCACGAAGCTCACGACATCCTTCTCGGGATCCGGCGTCGGATTCGAAGCCGCGAGGCTCGCGATGTCCGTCTCCGCCCACGAGCGCTCGCCGGTCGTCACCAGCGGCGCGAGGCTGCCCTCGTCGGCAATCGGCTTCACGCTGCTCACCGCGACGAACAGCGCGGCGTCGCGGAAGCCGCGCGTGATCGCGTGGTCGCCGTACTGCGCGGCGAAGGGTGCGTAGGGGCTGTCGGCGAAGGTCTCGCCGCTGACATCGACTACGACGTCGTCGCCGACTCGCACACCGAAGCTGGCGAGCGTGGTCGCGAGATCGGTCTGCGCGCGCGGATCCATCAGCGCGAGCAGCGCACCGCCGCGCGCGACGTAGCGCGCGAGGCTCGCGTGCTCGGTCTCGTGGAACTTCTGCGTCGGGCCGGCGATCAGGAGCACCTGCGCATCCGCCGGCACGTCTGGCAGCGACGCGAGCAGCAGCGGCTCGACCTGATAGCCCTCGTTCTTCAGTGCCTCGACCGCGCTCGCGAGGCCGCTGGCTTCCTTGCCCGCGTCGCCCTCGATTGCGCGCTCGTTGTGGCCGATCGAGTAATAAGCCTTCTTCGCGTCGCGCCGCGTCAGCTTCACGATCGCGTTGACGAGCGCCTCCTCGCTGAGCTCCGTCACCTGCGCGGATTCCGTGCCGAGCTGGAGGTGCATCAGGCCCGCGCCGAGCTGGTCGCTCGCGATGCCGAGCTCGCGCAACCGGCCAGGCTTGTTCTGCGGGTCGAAGATCTCGACCGCGACCTTTCCGGGCACCGCTTCCTCGAACTTCTTCAGGAACTCGGCCGCGCGCGGCTGGTCGAGCGGCGTGTAGAGCGCCGTGATCGCGAGCTTGCCGTCGAGCGCGCCCAGCACTTGCAGCGCCTGCTCCGAGAGTGAATGCAGCTTCGCCTCGGTGAAATCCCACTTCTGCTCACGCGTCGATGCGACGTACGCGCCAATGCCGAGCAGCGCGACCGCGAGCACCGCGCCGAGGATCGCGCTCGTGCCGTACTTGCTCGCGCGCCGCGCCTCGCTCGAGTGCAGGCGTTGACGCAGCGCATCGAGGTTCGCGACGAGCGACACGACCACGCACACGAGGCCGAGCGCGAAGTTGCCCACGCTCCACGCGAACTGCTGGAGCAACGCGTCGATCACGATCTGGCCGCTCGAGAACAGCTCCACGAGCGCAGAAACGAAGGCAAAGGTCAGGAAGACCGCGCCTAGCCACCCGAGCAAGCTCGCCCACCGCTTCATGGCTAGCGCCACCGGACGGATTCGATCGCCGTTTTCGTGACGATCAGGAACGCACCGATCATGAACGCGAAGTAGGCGAGGCCGCGCGTGCTGACGAGGCCGGTCGCGAGCTGCTCGAAGTGCTCCGCCGACGAGAGCCAGCGCACCACGGACGTGCCGCCCGCGACGAAGCTCGTCACCCCCTCCGAGCTGCCCGCCGCAGCTTGCGCAGCCACCGGCGCGAGCTCGCCGAGCAGCGTTACCAGCAGCAGCACCACGACGGTGAGGAAGTACGCGATCAGTTGGCTGCGCGTGAGCGCGGAGAAGAGCGTCCCGACCGCCGCGTAGGAGAGCGCGACGAGCCAGAGCGCGGCGAGTGTGCAGAGCGTCTGCGGCAGCTCGGGCGGCGGACTTCCATAATAAAAGAGCAGTCCGACGAAGGCGCCGAGCAGTACCACGAGCAGCGACACCATCGCGGCCACCGCGAGATATTTCCCGAGCACGAGCGAGGCGATCGAGATCGGGCTCGTGAGGTAGAGCTCGTGCGTGCCGTTCGCCTTCTCCGTCGCGAACAGGCCCATCGTGAGGCCCGGTACGAGCAGCAGCACCACGATCCAGAGCTGCTGCACGAACGGCGTCACGATCCTCTCATTCAGATTGAGGCTCTCGAGCATCTGCGGATCCGGGTATTGCTGCATCTGCGCGTAGAACCCGACGTACGCCACGAAGAAGAAGCCAGCGATCACGGCCCAGAGCGTGAGCACCGCATACGCGATGGGCGACACGAAGTAGGAGCGCAACTCGCGCCCTGCGATCGCGATGGTATGCCTCACGACGTGGCCTCCGGAAGCGACGACGACGCTTCCTGCGGCGGCGGCGCGCCCACCAGACCGGGCGCCGCCTCATCGCGCTGCGTCGCGCGCGTGAACGCATCTTCCAGCCGCGCGCCGCCCGCGGTGAGCTCGCTGAGCGGCGCGTCGAGCACCTTCTTCCCCTTGTTGATGAGAATCACGCGCCGACAGATCGCCTCGACCTCGGCGAGAATGTGCGTCGAGAGCACGATCGTGTGCGCGCCTTCTTGCGCGGTCGCGAGCGAGGCGAGCAGCGTGCGGATCTCGCGGATCTGGATCGGGTCGAGGCCGACGGTTGGCTCATCGAGGATCAACACCTTCGGCTCGTGCACGATCGCCTGCGCGATGCCGACGCGCTGGCGGTAGCCCTTCGAGAGCGCGCCGATCACGCGGCGGCGCACGTCGGCGAGCCCACAGCGCTCCATCGCCCGCTCGACTGCGGCCTTTCGCTTTGCGCGCGGCACGTCCTTCAGCTTCGCGACGAACGTGAGGTAGCCCTGCACATCCATCTCGGGATAGAGCGGGGGCGTCTCTGGCAGGTAGCCGATTGCGCGGCGCGCTTCGATCGCCTCGTGGAAGATGTCGTGGCCGTCGATCAGCGCGGTGCCGTCGCTTGCGGGCAGGAAGCCCGTGAGGATGCGCATCGTGGTCGTCTTGCCGGCGCCGTTCGGGCCGAGGAAGCCGACCACTTCGCCCGCCGCGATCGAGAACGAGACGTCATCGACGGCCACGGCATCGCCGTAACGCTTCACGATCCCTTTTGCTTCGATCACGCTTCGAGTCCCCGCCCTACTTCACGCGCCGCATAGAAACCGCTCCGCGCTCGCGCGTTCCCGCGCGTCGCGAACGATCGGCCTACTTCACGCGCCGCAACTTGATCCACTGATAATAAGACGAAGAGCCCGGCACCGAGCCGCCCTGCCCGTTCGTGAACGAGACCTGGAAGCCCGAATCCGCGCTGTCCATGATGCGCCGGAACGCCTCGATCTTGCGCGACGGATCCTCGGGGTTCAGCCCGTGAAACACGAGATCGCACTGGCTGCGCGACGAGAGCACATTCAACACCGTGACCGCGAGCGTGAAGACCTTGCCAATACCCTCGACCGCCTCCACCGAAAATCGCGGCGTCTCCACCTGATCGAGCGCAAACGAATATTCGAGCCGCATCTC
>JANNRF010000049.1:0-2232 GCA_031401135.1 Deltaproteobacteria bacterium
CGGAACGCCCCGGAGTTTGCATTTCTTCTCGGCCTCTGAGTCCAGCGGGGCGCGGCTTCAGCGCTCGAACACCACTCTTCCCCGCGCGACCGTCTCCACGACCTTCACTTCCAGCAACTTCTCAGGCGCCAGCGCGAGCGGATCCTGCGAGAGCACCACGAGATCCGCCTGCTTCCCGACAGTGAGCGTCCCCTTCTTCGCTTCCTCGAAGTATTGATGCGCTCCGTTCACCGTGAGCGCACGCAGCGCGTCCTGGATGCCGATGCGCTGCGCCGGGCCGAGCACCTTCGCGCTGCGCGTCAGGCGGTTCACCGTCACCCATAACAGCCGCATCGAATCCGGCGGCACGACGGGCGCGTCGTTGTGGATCGTGAACGGGATGCCACGCGCGAGCGCGGAGCGCGTCGGGCTGATGCGCGCGGCGCGCTCGGGGCCGAGCACAGAATCGCGGTGCCAGTCGCCCCAGTAATAAGGATGGGCGGAGAAGAACGACGGGATCATGCGCAGCTCGCGCATGCGGTCGAGCTGGTCTTCGCGCAGCGTCTGGGCGTGGATCACGACGGTGCGGTGGTCAGCGCTCGGCGCGAGTGCGACGGCCTTCGCTACGGCCTCGATCAGCATGTCCTCCGCGGCGTCGCCGTTGGCGTGCGCGAGTACGGGGATGCCCGCGGGCAGGAAGCGCGCGAGCGCGGCGTCGACGAATTGTTGGGGGAAGATCGGGTAGCCGCGATAGTCCGCGGTCTGGCCGAGCGGCGGCACGTGGTACGGCTCGCGCAGGAAGGCGGTCTTGCCCTGCGGCGAGCCATCGAGGATCAGCTTCACGCCGCCCCACGCGACGCCACCGCGGTACTCGTGCAGGGGCACGTCCGGCAGCGGCTGCGCGATGTCGCGGATTGCCGGGTAGTAGACGACATCGAGCTGCGCGCCGCTCTCGCTCGCGAGCCGGGTGAGCGAGGCGATATCGCCCGCACTGCTCGCGCCGTCCTGCACGGTGGTGAAGCCGAAGCTCGCGTACACGTCGAGCGCGCGGCGCAGTTGCTCCGGCGTCGTCGGCGCCGCGAACGGGCTCATGGCTAACACCGCGGACAGCGCGGCTTCCTCGATCACACCGTTGGGCTCGCGGCTGCCGTTGCGCCGGCGGAAGTGGCCGCCCGGTGGATCGATTGTCTCCGCGCTCACGCCGACCGCGGCCAGCGCCGCGCTGTTGGCGACGGCGAGGTGGCCCGAGACGTGGAGGATCACGATCGGCACGCCCTGCGAGACGGCGTCGAGATCGTCGCGCGTCGGATGGCGCTGCTCGGCGAGCAGCGAATCGTCGTAGCCGTAGCCCGCGAGCCACGCGCCGGGCGCGGAGGCTTGCGCCGCGAGGCGAGTGCGCAGCGCGTCCTGTAGTGAAGCGATGCTTGTTACGGGCCCGACCGGCGGCGCCGAGAGATTCGCGCGATCGACCAGCGAGGCGAGCATCGCGACGTGCCCGTGCGCGTCGATGAAGCCAGGCAGCAGCGCGCGCGCGCCGAGCTCGACGACGCGCGTGGTCGCGCCGACGTGCGCGCGACAGGCGGCGCCCGCATCGACGCACACGATCTCGGCGCCGCGTACCGCGAGCGAGCGCGCGTGTGGGAGAGCGGGGTCGAACGTGAGGATGTGCGCGCCGGTGTAGACGATGTCGGCGTGCGCGCTCGCGGCGGGCGGAGGCGCCCCGCCGCCCGAGGTGCACCCCACGCCGACGAGCAACGCGGTTGCGAGAAGGGCACGAGGCGGCGAGTCGAGAAATGCGCGCATGCACGCAGGGTGGCACGGCAAACCCAGATCGCGCCCACGCGACGAAACACCCCGGGACGTTCCACGACGAAACTTGGAGCCCGGTTTGCCGGCGCCCGGTCAAACGAAGATACCGGGACGTTCCACGACGAAAGCTCCCGTCTCGCACCGGCCCCGGTGTCCCACGCACCCCGCTCAATCCGCGCGAGTTCGCGGGGAAGCGTCCCCGCTGTCTCGAGATTTTCGTCGTGGAACGTCCCTGGGTATTTCGACGCGTTCGTCGTGGAACGTCCCGGGGTGTTCCAAGCGCGCGGGCGGCGCCCAGCCCGCCCGCGCGCTGCGCCCACTGCCACGGCGCGGCGGGCGAGGGCGGCCTCGCGGACCCGCTCGTTGGCGGCGTCGGCAGCCTCACGAGCGCAAAGCCGCTGCTCACGGTCGGCAGCTTCTGGCCCTACGCCACGACGCTCTTCG
>JANNRF010000050.1:0-14655 GCA_031401135.1 Deltaproteobacteria bacterium
GCTGCGCGCTTCGCTTGCTAACGCGGCTACTGTCCGCCGCATGGCAGGGGCAGGGCAGGACCGCGATCGGCAAGGCAGCGTGCTCGAACGCACGCGCGACAAAGAGGCGCGCCCGCCGCGCTTCAAGGTGGTCCTCTACAACGACGACTACACGCCCATGCAGTTCGTCGTGAACGTGCTCGAGACGATTTTTCGCAAGAGCCCCGTCGAGTCGAACGCCCTGATGCTGCGCATTCATCGCGCCGGCTCGGGCGTGGCCGGCGTGTTCACGCTCGATGTCGCCGAGACGAAAGTCTCGAACGTCCACAAGCTCGCAGAAGAGCGCGGCTATCCGCTGCGCTCGGGGGTCGAGGCCGAGTGAGTCAGATCAATCGCGAACTCCACATGACGATTCAGGCATCGCTGCGCGAGGCCGTCGCGCGCCGGCACGCGTTTCTAACGGTGGAGCACCTGCTCTACGCGCTGGCGCACGACGACGCGGGCGTGGTGGTGTTGCGGGCCGTAGGCGCCCCGGTCGACACGCTGAAGGAGGAGATCGACGCCTACTTCGAGAGCGAGCTCGAGAAGCTGCCCGAAGGCGCGCGCGAGGAGACGGCGCAGACGCTCGCGTTCCACCGCGTGCTGCAGAGCGCGATCCAGCACGCCGAGAGCGCGGAGAAGGCAGAAGTGGAGGCGGGCGACTTGCTCGCCGCGATCCTCAACGAGCCCGATTCGTTCGCGGTCGATTTGTTACGGAAACACGACGTCTCGCGGCTCGACGTGCTGCGATACATCTCGCACGGCGAATCGAAGCCGCGCAAGCCCGCCAAAAAAACCGGCGGCGAGAAGCGCGAGAAGGCGACCTCGCGCGGCGGCGAGGAAGGCGAGATGCCGAGCGATCCGCTCGCCGCGTTCGCCTCGAACCTGACCGAGCTGGCGGCGCAGGGGAAGCTCGATCCGCTGGTCGGCCGCGAGAGCGAGCTCGATCGCGCGATTCATATTCTGGCGCGGCGCCGCAAGAACAACCCGATCTTCGTGGGCGAGACCGGCGTCGGGAAGACCGCGATCGCCGAAGGCCTCGCGCAGCGCATTCACGAAGGCAAAGTGCCCGCGAACTTGCAGAGCGCAGAGATTCACTCGCTGGATCTCGGAGCGTTGCTGGCCGGCACCAAGTACCGCGGCGATTTCGAGGAGCGCTTCAAGGCGCTCGTGGCGGCGCTGCAAGAGCGCTCGAACCCGGTGCTGTTCATCGACGAGATTCACACGATTCTCGGCGCTGGCGCCGCCAGCGGCGCGACGGTCGATGCTTCGAACCTGTTGAAGCCGCTCTTGCAGAACGGCGGCATCCGCTGCATGGGCTCGACGACTTATCAGGAGTACCGCCACTTCGAGAAGGACCGCGCGCTGGCGCGCCGCTTCCAGCGCATCGACGTGCCGGAACCCAGCGAGGCCGAGACGCAGAAGATCCTCGAAGGCCTCGCCTCGCGGTACGAGGAGCACCACGGCGTCAAGTACTCGAAGCCGGCGCTCTCGGCGTGTGTCGAGCTCTCGGCGAAGCACCTGAACGATCGCTTCCTGCCCGACAAGGCGATCGACGTGATGGACGAGGTGGGCGCCGCGGTGAAGCTCGCGCCTAACACCAAGGCCGGGCGCACCGTGACCGTGCGCGACGTCGAGCAGCTGATCGCGCGCATGACCGGTACGCCGCTCGCGCGCGCGACCGTCTCCGAGAAGGCGCACCTCGAGGCGCTGCCTGAGGAATTGCGCGCGGTGGTGTTCGGGCAGGATTCCGCGATCGACACGGTGGTACGCGCCGTGAAGCGCACGCGCGCCGGCCTCGGCGGCGCGGACAAGCCGATGGGCTGCTTCCTGTTCACGGGCCCGACGGGCGTGGGCAAGACCGAACTCGCGCGCCAGCTCGCGAAGACGCTCGGCGTGCCGTTCCTGCGCTTCGACATGAGCGAGTACATGGAGAAGCACGCCGTGGCGCGGCTGATCGGCGCGCCGCCCGGCTACGTCGGTTACGACGAAGGGGGGATGCTCGTCGAGCGCATCCGCAAGCAGCCGCATGCGGTGTTATTGCTCGACGAGATCGAGAAGGCGCACCGCGATCTGTTCGACATCCTGCTGCAGGTGATGGATCACGCGACGCTCACCGACAATCACGGCCGCGAGGCAGACTTCCGGCACGTGATCCTGGTGATGACCTCGAACGTCGGCGCGCGCGATCTCGTCAGGCCGGCGATCGGCTTCGCGGGCGCGCGCAAGACCAACAAGTCCGAAGTCGAGAAGCTGTTCAGCCCCGAGTTCAGGAATCGCCTCGACGAGATCGTGAGCTTCAAGCCGCTGACGCCCGACGTGATGAACCGCGTCGTCGACAAGTTCGTGCGCGAGGTCGAGCTCCAGCTGCGCGACAAGAAAGTGCAGATCTCGCTCACGGACGCAGCGCGCGAGTGGCTCGCAGAGAAGGGCTATGACCCGGACTTCGGCGCGCGGCCGCTGGCGCGCGTGATCCAGACCGAGCTGAAGGACAAGCTCTCCGAGGAGCTGCTGTTCGGGAAGCTCGCGCGCGGAGGCAAAGTGACGGTCGACGCGAACCCGGACGAGCTGGTGTTAGGCATCGAGGAGCGCGCGCCGGCGCTGGTGTGAGCTTCGACAGCTGGACGGTGCTGCGCTACTGCGCGCCGCTGATCTTCCCCGTGCTGTTATTCCTGGGCGCGCTCGTGTTCTTCGCCGAACCGCGCCGTGAGCTGCGCTGGCAGCGGCCCGCGCTCGCCGCCGCCTGGCTTTTCGTACCTGTTACGACCCATCGTGTCTTCGACCCCGAGCGCTTCTCGCTCGCGAGTTTCGCTCACGCGGATTCGCGCGAATGGGTCTGGGCGATCCGCAAAGCCTGGCGCGACGGCTTCTCGCTCGAAGAAATTCCCGGTGGCCGCGCATACGAAGAAGCGCAGCGCCTCCTGCCGCAGGGCGCGCGCGTCGTTTCCGCAGCCGAGCATGCCTACCGCTGGCGTTTCGATTCGCACGCGATCCACTCGCTCGATTGCCTCGGGCAAGCGAGCCCGGATCCAGGCATGCCGTTCCAGCAAGGTGCGGAAGCCGTCGCCGATTACTTCACGTCGCTCGGCTACACGCACCTCGCCTTCACACCGCCGCGCGCGAGCGTGTGCTTGTACTCGCTGCAGCACTGGCAGGCGCACATCTACGGCGGCCAGTGGATGTGGCGGCAGTGGGCGCCGTTCTTCCTGGATTTCATGCAGACGCAGCGCGAACTCGCGCAGACGCGGAGGGTGATCTTCCGCAGCCCCGCGCTCGTCGTGGTGGACTTGCGAAAACGCGCGCCTCGAAATTCGTCGCCTGTCGGCACAGCTGACGGCTTACGCTGAGGGCGGCTCCGCACCGGAGGAACGTCATGTACGCGAAGGAGTTCGCCTGCGTCGCAGGCGCATTGCTGCTCACCGCGATCGCGCACGCCGCCGGCACGCTGTCGGGACGCTGGGTCGACGTCGAGGACGACTCGATCTCGCTCAGGCTGGAGGAAACCCCGGACGGCTCAGTGGAGGGAACGCTCGGGGGGGAGCCGCGGATTCGACTGATGGGTCGGCGCGCAGGGAGCGTGCTAAGTGGAACCCTCGAAGTTGAGCCAGGCGTCGCCCTTCCGGTGCGCGCGGAGGCGAAGGGGGATCGGCTGGAGTTTTGCCTGATCTGGCCCGAACGCAAAGCAGCTCAGCGCCGCAGACCTTTGTTGGGGTCGCCGATCCTGCCGGCGCGCTACTTCCTCACCGCGCAAGGCTTCGCGGGCTTCGAGGGCGGGCCGCCGCTTTGGAACCTGATCGCGATCGCCGCATCCGCGGGAAGCGCGGGCGGCGGAGGTGGCGGCGGCGGCGACACGAGCTGGAGCTCGCGCCTCTCGAGTGGCATCGACGGCGGCGACACCGGCGCAGTCTTCCTGCCGAACGGCGGCATCGTGAGCTACGGCAACTGACGCCACGCGCTCGCCCTAAGCGCTCGCCCGCAGCCCGCCCACTCGCTTCGACCAATCGCGGCGGCGGAACGCCCAGAGCAGCCACATCGCGCGCGCGACGTGGTCGAGCATCAGCACGGCCCACACCCAGATCAGCTCCTCGTGCAGCACGTTCACGACGAGCCACGCGAACGGCACGCGGAAGCCCCAATTGCCAATGAACGCGGCGATCAGCGGAGTCCAGGTATCGCCAGCGCCGCGGAAGGCGCCGGCCAGCGTGAAGTGGAGCTGCATGAACGGCTGCGCCACCGCGAGGCACATCATGAACGGCACGAGCGCTTCGATGGTCCTGGCATCTGCCGTGAACGCTTCGGCGAGCGGGCGGTCGAGCAGCGCTGCAATGATGCCCATGAAGATCGCGACGATCACCGCGAGCTTCGCGGCGCGCTTCGCCGCGCGTTCGGCGCCCGCGAGATCGCCCGCCCCTAACGACTGGCCGACGATCGTCGCGCAGGCCTGCGAGAAGCCGTTGCCCGGGATCCACGAGAATGAGAGCAGCCGCACGCCGATCGAGTAGGCCGCCATCGCGTAGGTGCCGTAACTGCCGACGGCGGTGAAGTAGGTGAGCATCGCGCCCTGCAAGATCAAGCGTTCGCCGACGCCGGGCGCGGCGACCCGTAACAACGGCGGGATCATGCCGCGCGCGTGCGCGAAATCCCGGGCGCGTACGCCGATCGCGCCATCCGGTGAGGCGCGCAACACCACCAGCGCGAAGCAGAGCGCGGCGACGCCCTGCGCGCCGAGCGTCGCCCAGCCCGCGCCCGTGACGCCGAGCGGCTCCACCAACCCCGGCACGCCGAAGATCAGCAGCGCGTTGAGGCCGACCTTCGCGATCGTGACGGCGACCGTAATCAGCATCGGCGTCACGGTGTCGCGGTTCGCGCGCAGCGCGGCCTCGACCGTGAGGCAGAAGCCGAGCAGCACGGTCGAGCCCATCACCAGGCGCAGGTAAGGCGTTGCGAGCGCGTCGACGGCGCGGTCGTCGTGGATCATGCCGAGGATCCAGCTCGGATCCGCGCCGAGCGCGGCGAAGATCACGCAAGCGCCGGCCACAGCGAGCAGCAGCGAGGCCGCCAGCGTGCGGCGCGCTTCGTCAGGCTGCTTGGCGCCGATCGCGCGAGCCATTAGGGCCACGCACGCGAACGAGAGCGCGAACAGCGCGGCCTGCGCGAGCATGAAGATCTGCGCGCCGACGCCCACCGCCGCCTGCGCCGCAGGCCCGAGCCCCTTGACCATCGCGACGTCGACCGCGCCCACCACGCTCGCGAGCCCCATTGACAACATCACGGGCCAGGCGAGCCGCCAGATCTCGCCGCTCGTGCGCGCGCGCTGCTCGCGGCCTGCGGCCGTCGCGCCGACCGCCAGCATCCCTGATTGCGGGCCGCCCTCCGGATCGGGCAGCGATTCGAGTTCCGCCTCGACCTCGCGTGCTGCGCCCTGCGTCTCTTCGCGAGACGGTCTTCGCTCCGCCATCGCGCGCCGCTACTCGCGTGCGCCGAGCGTGTCGAACTTCGGCAGCTGAAAGACCACGCCTTCGTCCACCACAGGCTGGCTCTCGACGCGGCTGTTCTCGCCGCCGAGCGCGCGCAGCCGCGCCACCACTTCTTGCACGATCGACTCGGGCGCGGAGGCGCCTGCCGTAACACCTACGGTCGCAACGCCAGCGAGCCAGGCGGGCTGCACGTCGCTCGCGCTCTGCACGAGGTGCGCCGCGACGCCGGCTTTCTGCGCAATCTCCACCAGCCGGTTGCTGTTGGAACTCTCCGGCGCGCCGACCACGAGCACGAGGTCCGCCTCGCGGATCAGCTGCTTGACAGCGTTCTGGCGGTTCTGCGTGGCATAACAAATGTCGTCCTTGCGCGGCAGCTTGATCTCGGGGAAGCGCGCGCGCAGCGCCTCGGTGACGTCGCGCGTGTCATCCACCGAGAGCGTCGTCTGCGTGAGCACCGCGATTTTCTCGGGCTGCGCGATCGCGAGCTTTGCGACGTCGGCGACATCTTCGACGAGGCGCATGCGCTCGGGTGCGTGCCCCATCGTGCCCTCCACCTCGACGTGGCCCGCGTGGCCCACCAGCACGATCTGGTAGCCCTCGCGCGCGAAACGCTGCGCTTCGACGTGCACCTTCGTCACCAGCGGGCAGGTGGCGTCGATCGTGCGCAGGCCCTGCGCGCCCGCGGCCTCGCGCACCGCGGGCGAGACGCCGTGCGCGCTGTAGATGAGCAGCGCGCCGCGCGGCGCATCGGCGGGGTCGTCCACGAAAATCGCGCCCTTCGCCTTCAGTGCATCGACGACGTGCCGGTTGTGCACGATCTCGTGGCGCACATAGACCGGCGGGCCGAAGCGGGCGAGCGCTTGCTCGACGATTTCGATGGCGCGATCGACTCCCGCACAAAAACCACGCGGACTGGCCAGCAAGATGCGCATCGCGGCGCAGGCTACGCGATGCGAGGTGCCTCTGCCGGGCTAAGGTCTGCGGCTTCGCGAGCGGAGGAAAGTTCCAATGGCAGATCTCGAAACGTTCCGCACGGAAACGCGCGGCTGGCTCGAAGCGAACGCGCCGCAAGGCCTACGCGGCAAGCCGGCGAGCGAGCTCGAAGGAGTCTGGGGTGGCAAGCAGTGGAAAAACCCGGACCCGGATCAGAAAGCGTGGATGGATCGCTGCGCCGCGCGCGGGTTCACGGCGCCGACATGGCCCAAGGAGTACGGCGGCGGAGGGCTCTCGAAGGAAGAGGCGAAGGTGCTGGCCGAGGAAACGCGCCGGCTGCGCCTGCCGCCGCCCCTCGTCGGTTTCGGGCTCACCATGATCGGGCCGACGCTGCTTCAATACGGGACCGACGCGCAGAAGCAGGAGCATCTGCCGAAGATTTGTCGCGGCGAGATCCGCTGGTGTCAGGGTTACTCCGAGCCCGGCGCGGGTTCCGACCTCGCGGGCTTGCAGACGCGCGCCGAAGATCGCGGCGATCACTACCTCGTGAACGGCACCAAGATCTGGACTTCTTATGCGGACAAGGCGGACTGGATCTTCGCGTTGGTGCGCACCGACCCGAAGGCGAAGAAGCAAGAAGGCATCACGTTCATCCTGATCGACATGGAGACGCCCGGCGTCTCGGTCTCGCCAATTCTCCTAATCAGCGGCACGTCGCCGTTCTGCGAAACGCACTTCACCAACGTCAAGGCGCTGAAGAGGAACATCATCTTCAAGGAGCACGCGGGCTGGACGGTGGCGAAGGCGCTGCTCGGCCACGAGCGCACGATGGTGGCCGAGGCCTTCGGCGCGGGCGGCGGCACGCGCAAGACGCTCGGCGAGCGCGCGCGGCAGTATGTCCCGAGCGACGCGAACGGACGCATTACGGACGCAGCCTCGCGGGAGGCGCTGGCGCGCATCGAGATGGATACGCGCGCGTTCGGCCTGACCATGCAGCGCTCGCGCGACGCCGCGAAGGCGGGCCATCAGCCCGGCGCTGAGAGCTCGATGTTCAAGGTGTATGGGACGGAGCTGAACATGCGCCGGCAGGAGATGCTGGTGCGCCTGGCGGGCCCGCAGTCGCTCGGCTGGGAAGGCCCGGGGTTCACGGACGAAGAGATCGCCACCACGCGCGATTGGCTGCGCTCGCGGGGAAACTCGATCGAGGGCGGGACGTCGGAGGTGCAGCGGAACATCATTGCTAAGCGCGTGCTTGGTCTCCCGGATTGAGATCGCTCGGCTGCGCCTCGCTTGTCTTGCACGGGGACCTTCTTTGTTTGCTTCGCTCGCCTCCGAAGACTCCGGCTCGCTGCGCGCCGCGTTATGCATCGAGCACGTACCCAGTTGGGCGCTCGCGGCTTGCGGCGCGCTTCGAGCCCGCGTTTCGTTGGTAGGGGCGTGTTGCGTGGTTGTGGCATTTGGAACTCTGGGCGTGAGGGACTGACATGGATCTCGTACTGACTGAAGACCAAGAACTGATCGCGAAGACTGCGGCGGATTTCGTGCGCGAGAAGTCGCCCGTTTCGCGTATGCGGGCGCTGCGCGACGCGAACGATGCGACGGGGTTCTCGCGCGCGCTTTGGAAGGAGATGGCGGAACTCGGCTGGGTGGGCATCGCGTTCCCTGAGAACATGGGCGGCGCGGGGCTCGGCTTTGCGGAGTTGGCGGTGGTGCTCGAGGCGCTCGGCAAAACGCTCGCGCCGGAGCCGTTCCTCTCGAGCGTGTTGCTCGGTGGCCAAGCGCTCGCGCTCGCGGGCAGCGAGGCCCAACAACAGGCGTGGCTCCCGAAGCTGTGCGCGGGCGATGCGATCCTCACGCTTGCGCATCAGGAGGCGCGCAGCCGTTACGACGTGCACCACGTCGAGACGCGCGCTGAGAAAGCGGGCGCGGGCTGGAAGCTCACGGGCGAGAAGGTCCAGGTGCTCGACGGCCACGTGGCGGACGCGCTGCTGATTCCGGCGCGCACTTCGGGCGCGGTCGCGGACGCCGCGGGCATCTCGCTGTTCCTCGTGCCGAAGGGCCCCGCGGGCCTCAGCGTCACGCGCCAGACGCGGCTCGATTCGCGCGGCGCGGCGCTCGTGAAGCTCGCTGGAGTTGTTGGGGAGTTGGTCGGCGCGGAGGGGCAGGCCGGTGCGCTGCTCGAGCGCGTCGTCGATCGCGCAACCGTGGGCCTCTGCGCCGAGATGCTCGGCGGCATGCAACAGGCCTTCGCGCTCACGGTCGAGCATCTGAAGACCCGCAAGCAGTTCGACGTGCCGATCGGCACGTTCCAGGCGCTGAAGCACCGCGCCGCGGACGTGTTCATCGAGCTCGAGCTGGCGAAGTCCGCGGTAATGGCCGCGGCGCGCGCGATCGACGAGAACGACGCCGAGCTGCCGCGGCTCGTCGCGCTCGCGAAGGCGAAGTGCTCCGACGCGTACGTGCTCGCGGCGAACGAGGGCGTACAGATGTTCGGCGGCGTTGGCATGACCGACGAGTACGACATCGGCCTCTACATGAAGCGCGCCCGTGCTGCGGAGCTGACCTTCGGCGATGCCGCGCACCAGCGCGCGCGCTGGGCTTCGCTCAGCGGCTATTAGTTCGCGCATGACGATGCCCGCGGCCCTGGATCGCACGACGCGCATGCTGCGCGCGTGTCGCGGCGAGCCGGTGGATCGGCCTCCGGTGTGGCTCATGCGCCAGGCCGGGCGTTATCTGCCCGAGTACCGCGCCGCGCGCGCCGGGCAGGCGTTCCTCGATTCGTGCCGCGACGTCGAGCGCGCCGTGGAGATCTCACTCCAGCCGCTGCGCCTCGTCGGCACCGAGGCCGTGGTGTTCTTCTGCGACATCTTCGTGCCGGTGCTCGGGCTCGGCATCGATGTCGGCTTTGAGCCGGGCCCAGTGATTACGCCGCCGCTGCGCACGCGCGCACAGGTGGAGGCGCTCGCACGTCGCGATCCGCGCGAGGCGGTGCCCTACGTGTTCGAGATTCTGCGCCGGCTGCGCAAGGAACTCGCGGCGACCCAGACGCCGCTGATCGGCTTCGCGGGCGCGCCGTTTACGCTCGCGACTTATTTGGTGGAGGGGCGCGGCGACCCGACGCGACGCTACGCCGCGCTGCGCGATCTCGCGGCGCGCGAGCCTGCGACGTTCGCAGCGCTGTTAGAGCGCCTCGCCGAAATGACGATCGCGTACCTGAACGCGCAGATCGAAGCGGGCGCGCAGGTGGTGCAACTGTTCGACACCTGGGCGGGTGCGCTCTCCGAGGACGAATACCGGCGCCTCGTGTTGCCGACGACGCGCGCGATCGCCGCGGGTGTCCATCGCGATCGCGCGCCGCTGATCCTCTACATGAACGACGCGCCGCACTTGTTGGACGCGATGCTCGACGTCGGCGCCGACGTGATCTCCGTAGGAGGCGCGGTGAACTTCGCCGAAGCCGCGCGCAAAGCGGGCGCGCGCGCGAGCGTGCAGGGCAACCTCGACCCGCACGAACTCGCGAAACCGCGCGAGGAAATCTTCGCGCGCGTGCGCGAGATCGCCGCGGCGGGCCGCGCGGCGCGCGGGCACATCATGAATCTCGGCCACGGCTGTTTGCCCGAGACGCCCGTCGCAGGCGTGCGCGCGTTCACCGACGCGGTGCGCGCGCTCGCGTGAGCGAGAGCACGCGCGACGCGGTCGTGATCGGCGCCGGCGCTGCGGGCCTGGCTGCAGCGCACGCGCTGCGCAAAGCGGGGCGCGAAGTGCTCGTGCTCGAAGCGCGTGAAGCGCCGGGTGGAGTGATGCAGAGCGTCACTCGAGACGGCTTTACCTACGAGCGCGGGCCAAACTCGCTTCGTATCGCCGCACCGTTGCTCGGTTTGCTGCGTGAAACCGGGGCCGACGCGTTGATCGAGAAAGCCGGGCCCGCGAGCCGCAACCGATACTTGTTACGCCCCGATGGCCTCGTGCCAGTCCCGCTTGGACCGCTCGCATTCGCGACCACGCCGCTGCTCTCCATGCGCGGCAAGCTGCGCCTGCTTGCCGAGCCGTTCGTCGCACGCGGCGACGGCACACACGAAAGTGTCGCGGAGTTCGCCGCGCGACGGCTGGGGCGCGAGGCGCTGGAGCGGCTCGTCGCGCCGTTCCTGACTGGCGTCTACGCGGGCGACGAGACGCAGCTCGGTGCGGAAGCAGTGTTCGCTTCGCTCGTGCGCTTCGAGCGCGAGCACGGCGGGGTCGTGCTCGGCGCGATCGCGGCAGCGTTCACGCGCGCGCCGCGCGGCCTCGCGGGCAGCTTCTCCGCACGCGGCGGCCTCGGCGCGCTCGCCGCGGCGATCGCGCGCACGCTCGGCGAGGGCGCCCTGCGCTGCGGCACGCCCGTTCGCGCGATCGCGCGCGACGGCGCGCGTTGGCGCATCGCGACGGAGCGCGAGGAGATCGCGGCGCGCGCGCTGGTGCTCGCGGTGGATGCGCCCGCAGCGGCAAGGCTGCTCGCGCCCCTCGACTCCGAAGCCGCGGGGCTTGCCGCGAGCGTGCAATACGCGCCGATCGCGAGCGTCGCGCTCGACGTGGATCCGCGCGCAGTGCGCCGCTCGATCTCAGGCTTCGGCTTCCTCGTGCCGCGCGATCTCGGCATCGACTTGTTGGGTGGCCTGTTCATGAGCCAGCTGTTTTCGGGCCGAGCGCCCGAGGGCCGCGAACTCGTCACCGCGCTGATCGGCGGTGCGCGCTGGCCGGGCGTGGTCGGCGCGAGCGACGAGGAGATCGCGAAGCGCGTGCTCGCCGGCCTCGACCGCGCCCTCGGCCTAATCGCCGAGCCGCGTCTGCTCGCCATCTCGCGCTGGACGCACGCGGTGCCCCAGCCCGCGGTCGATCACCTCGAGCGCATTCGATCACTGCGCGCGCGGCTCGCAGGTCCCCCGCAGATCGCGCTCGCGGGTGGTTGGCTCGACGGCGTTTCCTGCAGCGACGCGTTCGCCTCCGGCCTAGCTGCCGGCGCAGGAATCGTGGCTTGATTCTGCCACGCCTGTGCGCGCATGATCGCGCGCAACATCGGAGGATTCCCCAATGCCTGAGATTTCCTGGCTCGCGACGCTCGTCGCCACCGCGCTCGCCTTCGCGCTCGGCGGCCTTTGGTACGGACCGCTGCTCGGCAAGGCCTGGATGGCCGAGCACGGCTTCACCGAAGAGCAGCTGAGCAAGGACTTCAATCCTGCGAAGACGTATGGCCTTACCGCCGTGCTCGCCGCGCTCTCTGCCGTCGTGTTCGGAATCTTCCTCTCGATGCTCGGCGAACACTCCGCGCTCCTCGCCGCCGGCTTCGGCTTCAGCGCCGGCTTGTTCTGGGTCGCCGCGTCGATCGGCACGAACTACCTGTTCGAGCGCAGCTCGCTGCGCCTCTTCCTAATCAACGGCGGCTACCACGTGGTGCGCTTCACGCTGATGGGCGCGGCGTTCGGGTTGTTGGGGTAGGAGCCGTATGAGCGCGCGAGTGGTCGAGGTAGCGAGAGCAGGCCGGATCGCGACCGTCACGATCCGCCGCGCAGAGCGCCGCAACGCGGTGACGCCCGCGCTGATGCAGGAACTGATCGACGCGAGCCGCGCGTTCGCGGCGGACGAACAGACGCGCGCGGTGATCTTCCGCGCCGACGGCGGCGACTTCTCGGTGGGCGCGGATCTCACCCAACAACCGCGCGAAGCCGGCAGCAAGCCGCCGTCGCTGCTGATGCGCCGCCGCGGCGCAGAACTCGGCGCCGCACTGATGCACGCGATTCAAGAGATCCACCAGCCGACGATCTGCGCGGTGCAGGGCATCGCGACCGGCGCGGGCGCGTGCATAACGTCCGCCTGCGACTTCCGCGTCGGCGCCGAGGACGCGCGCATCGGTTACGGCGAAGTGAAGCTCGGGATCAACTTGATGTGGAACGCAGTGCCTCTGTGTGTGCGACTGGTCGGCGCTGCGCGCGCGAAGCGCATGATCATGACGGGCAAGCTGTTCGACGCCGCGACGCTCGAGCGCTGGGGCTTTCTCGATGAAGTCGTGCCGCGTGCGGAACTCGACGCCGCGGCGCGGCGCTGGGCCGACGAGTACGCGGCGCTGCCGCCGCTGGCGGTGCAGATGATCAAGCGCAGCGTGAATCAAGTGGCGGGCGCGCTCGATCGTGCGGTGATGCACATGGATGCGGACCAGTGGTTGCTGGCGAGCCAAAGCGGCGACTTCCGCGAGGCCGTCGCGGCGTTCTTCGAGAAGCGCAAGCCGGAGTTCTCAGGGGATTGAGCAAGCGGCGCCTCGCCGCGCGCAGCGAGCCGCAGGCGAGCGGAGTCAACGCGGTAGCGCGGGCGCGAAGCGTCCGCCTCCGCGCCAGAGCTACTCGCGGAAGCTCACGCCGAGCGCGTCGAACAGGAACGCGTACTTGTCGACCTGCTCCTCGATGCGGCTGTCGAGCGGTGTGCCCATGCCGTGGCCGGTGCTCGCGCTCGTGCGCAGCAGCACTGCGTTCGAGGACGCGTTCGCCGCGAGCAGCCGCGCGGTCATCTTGCGCGAGTGGAACGGGTCGACGCGCGGGTCGTTCGCGCCGGTCATGAACAGGATCGACGGGTATGCCACGCCATCCGCCGCGTGGTGGTATGGCGAATAGGCGTGAAGCGCGCGGAACTGCTCGGGGTCTGCCGTCGTGCCGAACTCGGTGATGTTGAAGGCGCCATTCGGCGTCGTCTCTACGCGCAACATGTCGTAGATGCCCACCTCGGAGACGACCGCACGGCAGAGTTCGGGGTGCTGCGTGAACGTTGCGCCCATTAGGAGGCCGCCGTTACTGCCGCCCTCGCAGGCGAGCCGCTCGGGGCGCGTGTAGCCGGCCGAGACGAGGTGCTTCGCGCAGGCGGCGAAATCGTCGAACACGTTCTGCTTTTGCGTGAGGTTGCCCGCGAGGTGCCAGGCCTCGCCGAACTCGCCGCCGCCGCGCGTGTTCGCGAGCGCGTAGACGCCGCCCTGGTCGAGCCAGATTCGCAGCACGCGCGAGTAGTACGGCGACATGTTGATGCCGTACCCGCCGTAGCCGTCGAGCAGCGCGGGGCTGCTGCCGTCGAGCTTCGTGCCGCGGCGGCGCAGGATCGTCATCGGCACGCGCGTCCCGTCCTTCGACAGCGCGGTCTCGCGAACCACCTCGATATCGGAGTAGTCGACTGCCGATGGTTTTCCGAGCGCGAGCACCGCGCTCGTGCCGTCGCTCGCGCGGAAGCGGCGCCAGGCTGTGGGCGCCACGAAGGCGGAGCTCTGCACGAGCACGTCGTCGCCTGCGAGCCGCACGATGTCGAGCACGGCCGAGATCGGCGGGATCGGCAACGCGGACGCGGCTCGGCCTGTTAGGTCGAACACGCGCACCTCGTTCGGCCCGCCGACTTGGTCGACGACGAGCAGGCGCGCCCTGGTCGGGACGAACCACTCGATCGCGACGTCGGACTCGGGGACGATCTCGGCCGCGGCATCGAGCTGCGGCTTTGCGAGCGGCAGGCGCAGGATGCGCCCGCGCGGCGCGCCCTTCCGCGATAACAAGTAGAGCGCGTCGTCCTCGCCGAGCGCCGCGCCGACCACCTTGTCCGCGAACTTCGTCAGATGCATCCACGCGGCATCCGGGCCGCGCAGCCAGTGCGCGAACTCACCGCCGTCGCCGTTCGCGACGGTCGCGAGCAGCCACTTGCCGTCGTCGGTCGTTGCGAGCCGAACCTCGGCGATGCGCGGGAACTCGCGGCCGAGCTCGTAGCGGTCTTCCGCCACGGGTGTGCCGAGCGCGTGGAACCAGACCTGCTGGTAGAAGTCGAGATCTTCGGCCGGGCGCTCGCCCTCGTGCGGATAGCGCGTGTACCAGAAGCCGGTCGCGTCCGCGTTCCAGGCGAGGCTGCCGCCCGCCGTGCCGCCGTTCACGCGCGGCACGGGCTCGCCAAGTTCGCGGCCAGTCGCTGCGTCATAACAATGGACGGTGCCGCTCTCGGCGCCGCCCTCGGACAGCGAGACCGCCAGGAAGCGGCCGTCGAGCGAGGGCACGAAGAAATCGAACGAGGTGCCGCCGTCCGGGTCGAGCGCGTTCGGGTCGACGAGCGTGTGCTCGCCGTCCGCGCCGTCCGCTGATTTCATCGCGACGATCGTCGGCTGTTGCTTCGAGCTGTCGCGCTTGACCGCGAAGATCCACTCGCCGCGGCGGACGAGGCCGGAGTACTCGATCGAGTC
>JANNRF010000051.1:0-1993 GCA_031401135.1 Deltaproteobacteria bacterium
CCTTGTGCGATGCCCTCGGTCTTGTCGAACGCCCAGTGAATGCCGAGGTAGATCCGGCTCTGGCCGTTCTCTTCCTCCGCTTGCGAGAGCGACGCGAAACTGCGCGGCAGAAGCGGGCGCACGTTGCCAGCGTTGTCTCGCGTCACGCCATTCAACTCGTCCGAGACGAACGTGAAGGCAATGTCATCGCGGCCATAGAAGCGGCGCAGGGTTTGGAACAGTGCGCCGCCGAAGGCCGCGTGGCCGGACGGGTATGCCGGGAACGGCGGCGTGAAGTTCGGGCCCGTGAGATTGCTCGCGGGCGCCCCGAGCGGGGAGAAGTTCACGTCGCCTTGCGTGGCGGAGTTGCCGTCGCCGAGCCCGCTCGGGCCCGTTCCCGCGTCGGCTTCGCGGATTCCCGTAACAGGCCGCCAGGTCTCGTAGAAGTACTTCGATTCCCAAGCGGCGATGCCGGTGTCCGCCATCGCCACGTTCGCGAGCGCGAGCAGCCTCGCGAGTTCGAACAATCGCGTGCGCTGCTCGCGAGCGAGCTTCACGAGGATCTGGTTGTAGAGGCGCGGCGGCGCGCACAGGCTCGGCGTGCCGTCGTAGGCCCAATAAGTTCCGATCTCGGTTTGCTCGGCGCTGCGCAGCGTCGGGGTCGTCACGCCGTCGCCGCCGAGCGTCTGGGCCTCCGCATAAGCCGCGGCGTATTCAGGGGTGTCGAGCGCGGGCGGCGGCGGAATGCGGAACGCGGATGCCGACGCGATTGCGAACGGCATCACAGCGCCCCAGTGCGCGCCGAGCGCGATCGGGATTTGGCTGACGGGGTCTTGCCGCCACTGGCCCGGTGCGTCGCCGGGGACGTACCCGGTACCCATTAGGGGCTCGGCATGCTGAGCGCCGTCGCTCGCGCGCAGCGAGAGCATGCGCGCTGCGGCGTCGCTGCCGACGCGCGCTCCCAGCATGCGGGCGCGGCGGCTCGGTACGCGCGCAAGCTCGCGGGCGAGCGCCGCGTCGAAGCTCGTCGCCTGCGCGGGAAACAGTAGGGCGAGCGTGTCGTGCGCCGCCTGCGCGATCGCCGCCTCGGGCGCTGCGCCACGCGGCGCCGCGGGCATCCGCAGATAGCTCTCGCGCTCGCGGGCGATCGCGTTCAGCGCCTCGAAGATGGCGACGTGCACGATCGCCATCGCGCGGCTCGAGCGGCCTGGGCCTAATTGTTCGGCGTAGGCGCGGCTCTCGCCGGCTGCGGGCGGCGTGTGGTCGAGACCGCTGGCGTCGATCGCGATCGCGTTCCAGCGCTCCACCGCGTTTAGGCGGCGGTGGCCGCGCTGCGCCTGCACGGGTGCAGCGCGGCTCCAGTCGAAACGTGGGCCGAGCAGCTCGCGCGCACTTTGCTGCTCGTCAGCGGCGGCGGGAAGCGCCGCAAAGAGGAGAGCGAAGAGCGACGTCGTTGACCACCGTGTGATTGTCATGCCCCGATCCTCTCCTCGCAGCTCGCGGGAGCGCATCCCCTAGATTGGCTAGGCCCGTAACAGTTCGCAGGGGACGGCCGTCACATTCAAGGACCGCTCAGGGATGCATGCGGTTCCACGAGCCGGCAATTCGTGTGCAGTCCCGCGGCCGAGCGACCGCAGCGCCGCGGGTTCAGCCCGAATTGACGCGCCCCCCGTTCGGCGGCCTGCGCCCCCTCGCCTTGGGGTTCGCGTCTCGTTCAGGTCGCGCTGGAATCGGGCTCCCGCGCGGCTGCACGCAACTCCCCGAGAATCTGACCGCGCTGCTCGCCGAGCTTAGGAGGCGCCTTCGCTGTGGCTGCGTCCTGCTGCGTGGAAATCTTCAGCGGGTTCCCCGCCACTAACACCCCCGCGTACTCCGGCGCGTCGATCGCCAGCGCCATGTTGCGCGCGCGCACCTGCGGATGCGCCAGCACCTCCGCGATGTTCTGCACCGGGGCGCAGGGCAACTCCGCCTCTTCGAGGCGCGCGAGCCACGTCTCGACGTCATCGCTCGCGAG
>JANNRF010000052.1:0-26117 GCA_031401135.1 Deltaproteobacteria bacterium
AGGGCCCACCGTGTTTCGCTCGCTCGATTTCGCATCGACGTGGAAGGAGGCCGCGCGGCCGCCGGCGTTCCGCAAAGTGCCCGAAGGCGAGAAGGGTCTCGCGGTGAACCACGTGTTCTGGCTCTCGCCCGGCCACTCGAGCGAGCCGCGCGTCTGGTATGCGGGCAGCTCGCCTGAAGGTTTGTTCCGCAGCGAGGACGGCGGCGCGAGTTGGGAGCCGATTGCCGGGTTCAACGACCACCCGCAGTACTCGATGGGTGTTACGGGCACGGGTGGAACGCCCGACGGGCCGGTTCTCCATTCCATCCTGGTGGATCCGCGCGATGCGCGGCATCTCTACATCTCCGTGTCCGGCGCCCTCGGCGGCACCTTCGAGAGCCGCGACCGCGGCGCGAGCTGGAAGCCGCTCAACGCTGGCGTGCGCGTCGACTTCTTGCCCGATCCGTATCCCGAGGTCGGGCAAGATCCGCACTGCGTGCGCCTGCATCCGCTCGATCCCGATGTGCTCTATCAGCAGAACCACGTCGGCATCTACCGGCTCTATCGCCCGGCGGAACGCTGGGAGCGCATCGGCGACAACATGCCGCGCGAGGTTGGCGACATCGGCTTCCCGATGACGCTTCACCCGCGCGACGTGAACACGGCCTGGGTGTTTCCGATGGACGGCAGCGATGTGTGGCCGCGCGTGAGCCCGGGCGGGAAGCCCGCGGTTTATGAGACGCGCGATGCCGGCAAGAGCTGGCAGCGGCGCGACGTCGGCCTGCCGCGCGAGCAGGCCTGGCTGACCGTGCGGCGGCAATGCATGACGGCTGACGCCTGCGATCCGTTAGGGCTGTACTTCGGGACCACAGCGGGCGAACTCTGGGCGAGCACGGACGAAGCCGCGCGCTGGGATTGCATCGCGCGCCACCTGCCGCAGATCCACGCTGTCGAAGCCGTGGAGTTCGGCGCGTGAAAGTCTCGGTGCCGTCGCCGCTGTATTCCTACACCGGGCAGCTGCGCGACGTGGAGGCCTCGGGCGCATCCGTGGCGGAATTGTTGCGGGATCTGGATCGCCAGTTCCCGGGCATTCGCTTCCGCATGATCGACGAGCAGGATCGGCTGCGGCCTCACATGCGCATCTTCGTGAATCGCCAGGAGACGCGGCGACTCGATGCCGCGCTCACGGGCAGCGAGGAGATCCACATCCTCCAGGCGCTCTCGGGCGGTTGAGCCCGCTAGCGCGCGCTGCTCATTAGGCGCTTCAGCTTCGGCGCGAGCGCAAACAACAACACAGCACCCACCGCGATCGCGAGCGTCTGCGTCTCGAAGAAGCGTGCGAGCCGCGCGGGGTCGGCCGACGTGAACTCGCCCGCGAACACGCCCGCGAGTTTGTTGCCGAGCGCGCTCGCGAGAAACCAGACGCCCATCACGAGGCCCGCGAACTTCGCGGGCGCGAGCCGCGAGATCGCCGAGAGCCCGACCGGGCTGAGGCACAGTTCGCCCAGCGTCTGCAGGAAGAACAACCCGACCAGCCACCACGCCGAGACAGCGCCGCTCGCGCTCAGCCGTGCCGCCGGAATCATTAGGGCGAACGAGGCCGCCAGGAACGTCAGGCCGAGCGCAAACTTAACGGGACTCGACGGCTGGCGATCCCCGAGCCGCGTCCAGCCCCAGGCGAACACCGGCGCGAGCACGACCACGAAAATCGCGCCAATCGACTGGTACCAGGCGGAGGGGAAGGTCCAGCCGAACACTTCGTGGCGCGTGAGGTTCTCGCCGAACAGCGCGAGTGTTGAGCCCTGCTGCTCGAAAACTGCCCAGAACAACATCGCCGCGAGGCAGAACACGAGCACGACTGCCATGTGCTTTGACGCAGCGCTCTGGCGGAACGCGAGTGCGATGGCCAGCGCGACCGGCGCGATCACGAACGCCGAGCGCAACCACTCCCAGCCCGGTTCGTCGGACCACAGCACATAACAAAACAGCGCCGCCGAGCCTGCGCTGACGCCCGCGAGCGAAAGCCAAGGGCGCGGCGCGCTCGGATCGGGCGGGTTGCCGATGTGCGCGATGCGATGCTCGGTGGCGCGCAGCCAGAGAATGCCCGCGGCCATGCCGAGCCCGGCGGCAGCGAAGCCCCAGCGCCAGCTGCCGAGCGGATCGAAGCCGAAGCTCACGAGCAATTGCTTCCACGCCTCGCTCTGGGCGAGAAAGCCCGTAATCAGCGGCGCGGCGAACGCGCCCACGTTGATGCCCATGTAGAAGATCGAAAAGCCCGCATCGCGGCGCGGGTCATCGGGCGCGTAGAGCTCGCCGACCAGGGTGCTCATGTTGGGTTTCAACAGACCCGAGCCGAGGGCGACCAACGCGAGGCCGGCGTAGAACGTCGCGAGCGAGTGGAACGCGAGCGTGAAGTGGCCCGCGACGATCACCAGCGTTGCGATGCGCACGGCGCGGCGCGCGCCGAGGAAGCGATCGCCCAGGAAGCCGCCGATGATCGAGAGCAGGTAGACGCTCATCGTGTAGGTGCCGTAGATGATGCCGGCGCGAGGCACCGCGAAGCCGAGCCCGCCCGCGCTCTCGGGCGCGACCATGAACAGCATCAGCAGCGCGCGCATTCCGTAATAGCTGAAGCGCTCCCAGAGTTCGGTGAAATAGAGCGTCGAGAGGCCGTGCGGATGGCCGAACCAGCCGTCCTGTTGGGCCGAGACCGAGGCCGCGCTTGCGCTCTGGGCGCTCACAGTGCGGGCCGGCTCATGCGCGCTTCGTCGTAGATGCGGCGCACGTGTTGGAGTTCTTCGCCCGCGAGTGCGAGCCGCGGCGCTCGTACGGTTTCTGTGCCGCGGCCTTCCTGCGTCTGCACCCACTTGATCAGCTGCACGAACTTGGGCGCGGCGTCGAGCCGTAACAAGGGCAGGAACCACGCGTAGAGTGCGTCCGCTCGCGCCGCGTCGCTTGCGCGCGCTGCTTCGAATAGCGCCACAGACTCGGCGGGGAAGGCATTCACGAGCCCAGCGATCCAGCCCGTTGCGCCCGCTCGCACGCCCTCGACGACCGCGTCATCGAGGCCTACCAGCAGCGCGAGGCGCTCGCCGAGCAGCGCGCGCAGCGCCGTAATGCGCCGAACGTCGCCGCTCGACTCCTTGATCGCGTGCAGGTTCGTGTGCTGCACCGCGAGTTCGGCGACCTGCTCGGGCGTGAAGTCGGTCTTGTAAGCGGGCGGGTTGTTATAGAGCATGCACGAGAGTCGCGTCGCCGCGATCACCGCCGAGACGTGGGCGCGCATCTCGCGCCAGTCAGTGCTGTAGACGTAGGGCGGCAGCACCATCAGCCCCGCGCAGCCGGCTTTCGCTCCAGCTCGGGCTAGGGCGATCGCTTCCTGCGTGCTGAGCGCCGCGACGCCGAGCGCAACCGGCACGCGCCCCGCGGCCGCCTTCACGCAGGTCTCGGCCACCGCGGTCTTCTCGTCGAACGCGAGCGTCGCCGCTTCGCCGAGCGAGCCGCAGCACACGAGGCCAGAGACGCGGTGCTCGATCAGCCAGCTGCAGTGCTTCGCGAGTGCACGGCGATCGAGCGCGCCGTTCGCGCGAAAGTTCGTGGTGAGCGCGGGGATCACGCCACTCCACTGCATGCGCTGGCTGCGTGTTGTCATGGGTCAGCTCGTCGCGCTGCCGAGGTAGCGATTAGGCGAGAACGCCTCGAGCGCGAGCGAGGGCTTCTCCCCGGACAGCAGCTGCGCGACGAGTTCGCCGGTGATCGGCGCCAGGCTCACGCCGAGCATCGCGTGGCCGCTCGCGACGCTCAGGTTCGCGAAGCGCGCGAGGCGCCCGATGTAGGGCAGGCCGTCGGGCGAGCAGGGGCGCAGGCCCCGCCACACCGGTACGTCGCGGAAATCCTGCGCGCGGAACTCCGGGAAGGTTTCGACGAAGCCGTCGACGAGTTGGCGGATGCGCTCGGGGCGATCCGGCGAGCGCATGCCTGAGAGTTCCATCGTGCCGCCGATGCGAAGCGCCGTGCCCATCGGCGTTACGGCGAGGCTGGCCTCCACGAGTACGGACGGGAGCCGCGGCAACTGGCGCGGCTGCGGGTGCGTCAGCGAGTAGCCCTTGCCCGGTTCGAGCGGCAGCCGCACCCCAAGCGTCCGTAACAAGCCGGGCGACCAGCTGCCGCCCGCGAGCACGAACTCGTCGCCCGCGACGTCGCCCGCGTGCGTTGCGAGCGCGCCCACGCGCGGGCCCTCGACGCGCCAGCCCGTGGCCTCGTGCCGCCAGCGAAACGCGACGCCGCTCGCGCGCAGGGCATCCACCAGCGCGGGCACGAGCTGCGTCGGTACGAGGTGGCTGTCGAGCGGGTAGTGCACCGCGCCCGCGATGCTCATGCGCGCACCCGCATCGAACTCGGCCGCGCGCGCGGGCGAGCACACCTCCGCGGGCATGCCGAGCGCACGCGCCTGTTCCGCGACGTGCGCCTCCTCGTCGAGCCCGCGCTGCGTTCGGCACAACATCAACAGCCCGCGCGTCGCGAGTTGTTGGGGGTTGCCGAGTGCCGTGGCCAGTTCGAGGTGAAGCGCGCGGCTCGCCATCAGCAGATCCCTGAGAACTGGCGCGGAGCGGGCTGCGCGCGCGGCGCTGGCGGCGCGCAGGAACAGCACGCCCCAGCGCACAAGATCCAAATCGAGGCGGGGCTTCAGAAAGAACGGACTGCGCGAATCGAGGAACGAGCTGAATGCCTTTGCGATCTTGCTCGGTTCGGCGAGGGGCACGAAATGACTCGGCGTGATCAGCCCCGCGTTGCCGAGCGAGCAGCTGTCGTGCCCCTCCGCGTTGCGCTCGACCACCACTACTTCGTGCCCGCGTTGCCGCGCGGAATACGCGACGCACAGCCCGACGATGCCGGCGCCGCACACCACGATCCGCTTTGCGCCGCTCATCGAATGCCCCAACAGAACGGGTCGGCGGGGTCGAGGCGCAAAACCGCTTCGGCGGTGACGTGCGCTTCGCCCGTAATCACCGGCGCGATCTCGCCGCGCGCGCGGTCGAGCCAGCGGTAGTGCGCGCGGAAGCGGCTGCCGATCACGCTCTCCTGCACCCACGTTTCGTTCTCGCCGAGCTTCCCATCCGCGGCGAGGCAGGCGAGCTTCGCGCTCGTGCCGGTGCCGCACGGCGAGCGGTCGTAGGCCTTGCCCGGGCACAGCACGAAGTTCCTGCTGTTCGCGCCGGTTGCGGCGGCCCCAAACAACTCGATGTGGTCCGCCTCGGGATGCCCCTGCGCGTTGACCGCCTCGCGGATTCGCCATGACAAATCCGTGAGCGCTTCAATGTGCGCAACGTCGATTGCGAGGTCGGCGCGGTCCACCAGGAAGAACCAGTTGCCCCCCCAGGCGACATCCCCAATCACTTCGCCCGCGCCAGCGACTTTCACGGCGACCTGTGCCGCAACGCGACGACTCGGCACGTTCCCGATCGAGACCGAGCCATCCGCGTGCAGCTCCGCGTCGACCGCGCCCACAGGCGTGTCGATGCGCAGCGCGCCCACATCGAGCCGGCCGAGTTCGCGCAGCGAGGCGACCAGCCCGATCGCGCCGTGGCCGCACATTCCCAGAAAGCCGACGTTGTTAAAGAAAATCACGCCGAGCTGACAATCGCTGCGCTGCGGCGGGCAGAGCAGGGCGCCCACCAGCGCGTCCGAGCCGCGTGGCTCGTTCACCAGCGCAGAGCGGAACGAATCGTGCTCGGCGCGAAAGCGCGCGAGGCGCTCGCTGAGCGGCCCGCTCCCGAGGTCCGGTCCGCCATCCAGCACGAGCCGCGTCGGCTCGCCGCCTGTGTGCGAATCAATTACGCGCACGCGCTGCGGAGCGGCTGAGCGGCGCTGCACGTTCAGAGCGCCTTCGAGATCGCGCCGGTCAAGTTCTCCGGTGCGCCCTCGGTGACGTGCACCGAATCTTCGATGCGCACGCCGCCAATGGCGATGTGCTCGTCCACGAGCTTCCAGTTCACGTGCTCGCGGTGGCGCTCGCGGCGCGCTGTGTCGTTCAGCAAGAACGGGATGAAGTAGATGCCCGGCTCGACCGTGAGCACATAACCGGGCGCGAGCGGCAGATCCATGCGCAGATTCTCGAGGCACGGGCGCGGATCTTTCGCGCGCCCCGGCTGGTTGCCGCTGCCGTCGCGCACGCCGAGGCCCACCATGTGCCCGACGCCGTGCGGGAAGAACAGCATGTGCGCGTTCTGCTCCACCAACGAGTCTGCGTTTCCGCGCATCACGCCCATCGCCACCAGGCCGGCGACCATGTCGCGCGCTGCGCCCAGGTGCACTTCCTTCCACTCCGCGCCGGGAACGCAGGCGGCGACCGCGCGCTCCTGGGCGTGCAGCACCACTTGATGGAGGTCGCGCTGAAACGCGCTCGGCGTGCCCACCACGAACGTGCGCGTCACGTCCACCATCCAGCGCTCCACCTCGGCCGCGGCGTCGACTAGCACGAACTCGCCCGCGTGCGCGGCGCGCTCGCTCGGCATCGAGTGCAGGATCGCGGTGTTAGGGCCGCTGCCGACGATCGTGGTGTAGCCGGGGCGCGAGGCGCCGTGGCGGCAGAAGTCGGCGTCGATCTCGATGCCGAGCGCGCGCTCCGTAACACCTTCGCGCAGGCGGTCGCGAAGCTTCGCGTAGGCCGGAGCGGTGGCTGTTGCCGCGCGCCGGATCAGCGCGAGCTCGCCCGCGTCCTTGCTGCGCCGCGCGTGGAGCAGCGCCGCGCGCGCGTTCAGGCTGCGCTCCTCGTCCGCGCGCACCCCAGTGAGCGGCGCGCCGAGCGCGACGAGCGTGCGCCCGCGCCGCGCGGAGAGCCACGGCCCGAGTGCGGTGAGCGGCGTGCTCGTAGGCGTGGTGCGCCCGTCATACACGCGTTCGCGCTCGGTCGGATCGGGCGCGAAAGAAGCCCACTCGTGCGCGACACCGCCGCGCACATCGGCCGCCAGCACGCCGCTCACGCACTCGCTGCCGGCGAAATAGATGTACTCGGCGTGGCTGCGAAATGGGTAGGTCTGGTCGGAGGCTTCGGGCAGCGGGACGGGTTCGCCCGCGCCGATCAGCAGCACCGCGTCCTCGAGCCGCATCGCCTCGATCGCACGCTCGCGGCGCGCACTCAGCACATTCATCGCTCGGCTCCTAGTCGGAGTGCGAGCCTACCACCGCGCTCACACGCAAGGCGCACTCGTTAGGCCGGCCGCGGGATAGAGTGCCCGTGAAAGGGGATTCGCGATGAACGAGAAGGCGGCTGCACTGCGCGCGAAGCTGATCCGCAACCCCGCACAGGCTGTGCTGGTTCACGAGCAGCGCGATCCGCTCTACGAGACGCGCTTCGCCCGGCTCTCCGAGGGCACCGCCGCGCGGAAGCTCGGCGGCAGCTTCGACATCGTGCCGCCCGGCAAGCGCAGCTGTCCCTACCACTTCCACCACAACCAAGAAGAGCTGTTCGTGGTGTTGCGCGGGCGCGGCACGCTGCGTGTGGATGGCGAGTTGCTCCCGATCGAAGCTGGCGACGTGATCTTCATCCCGCCGGGCCGCGAGTTTGCACACCAGATCGTCAACGATTCGGACGCTGCGCTCGAATACCTCTCGTTCAGCACAAAGGAAGACACCGAGGTCGTCGAGTACCCGGACTCCGGGAAAGTGCTCGCACGCGCACCAGGCATCCACCACATGACCCGCGCTGGTGACGCGGTCGATTATTGGGACGGAGAGGCGTGAGCCCGTGACTTCGGTCACGGCCAGGCGCTCGCCTCGCCCGCGATCCTCGCAGTAGAGAAGCGAGGTGACGCGCATGCTCGAGCCGCCCGATCGTTCGCTGCTCAGAATCGCCGCCGCGCTTGTTAGTGCGCTCGCCGTCGCGTGCGGCGGCAGCGGGGACGGCGGCGGAAATCCGCCCCCGCCGCCTCCCGCGCTGGTTCGCTTCGTCTCCGCCTTCGGCGGCGAAGTCTTCGCGCAGCCCGTGAAGCTCGTGCAGCACCCGACGAACGCGGATCGCTGGTACGTGGTGGAGCAGCGCGGCAGAGTGTTCACGCTGCTCGCGTCGAACCCGGCGGGCTCGCGCGCGCTCGCGCTGGACGTCGAGGCGCTCTTCAACCTTGCGACCGGCGGCGAGGAGGGCCTGCTGAGCATGGCGTTCTCCCCGAACTTCGCGGCGAATGGCGAGCTGTTCTTCTCGTACACCGAACTCAGCGCGACCAATGTGGACTCGGTGGTCGCGCGCTTCGTGAGCGCGGACGGCGGTCTCACGTTCGCGCCGGTCGCTGGAAACCCCGACGTAATTCGCTTCGACTCCGAGCAGAGCAATCACAACGGCGGCGATCTTGCGTTCGGGCCCGACGGGTTCCTGTACTACGCCATGGGAGATGGCGGCGGCGGTGGCGACCCCGATCCGGAGGACGGGCAGAATCTCGCGACGCTGCTCGGCAAGATCCTGCGCCTCGACGTCTCGGCCCTGCCTTACGCGAACCCACCTGATAACCCGTTCGTGGGTTCGGGAGGCCGCGACGAGATCTGGGCGTACGGCCTGCGCAACCCTTGGCGCATGAGCTTCGACATGCAAACGGGTGAGCTGTGGGCCGGCGACGTCGGGCAATCGTCGCGCGAGGAGATCGACCGCATCGTGAAGGGCGGTAATTACGGCTGGGACTGCCGCGAAGGCGACGTGTCGTTCGACCCCGACCAGAACTGCACGCCGCCGTTCATCGATCCGGAGACCGTGCACGGCCGCAGCGAGGCGCAGTCGATTACGGGCGGGTACGTCTACCGCGGCAGCGCGATTCCCTCGCTCGCGAACACCTACGTGTACGGCGATTTCATCACGGGCCGCGTGTTCGCGTACCGCTTCCAGGCGAACCCGCCGCGCGTCGACGAACTCGCGCCGCCCGCGAACCTCGGCGTCTCGAGCTTCGGGCAAGGCCGCGACGGCGAGATCTATCTGCTCGACTACGGCGGCGCGCCTTCGATCTATCTGCTCGCCCCGTAGCCGCGCCGCGCGCCCGAGTTCCGCCTTGCGCAGCGCGCGCGAAACGTGAACCGTCTGCGCGCCTCGAAGAGGAGCGCGCGATGCCGATGATTCCGAACCGCGTCGATCCGCGCAGCGAGGAGTTCCGCGCGAACGAGGCCGCCATGCGCGCGCTGGTGGCGAATCTGCGCGCGACCGTCTCGCGCGCGACAGCGGGCGGCTCGGCGGACGCGGTCGCCAAGCATCGCAAGGCGGGCAAGCTCACGGCGCGCGAGCGCGTCGATCTGTTACTGGACGCGGGCAGCCCGTTCCTCGAACTCTCGCAGCTCGCGGCCCACGGCATGTACGGCGGCGACGCACCGGGCGCGAGCCTTGTTACGGGCGTCGGCCAGATCGGGGGCCGCGCCTGCGTGGTGGTGGCGAACGATCCCACCGTGAAGGGGGGGACGTACTTCCCGATCACGGTGAAGAAGCACCTGCGCGCCCAGGAGATCGCCCGCGAGAACCGCTTGCCGTGCATCTACCTGGTGGAGAGCGGCGGCGCGTTTCTGCCCGCGCAGGACGAGGTGTTCCCCGATCGCGAGCACTTCGGCAGGATCTTCTACAACCAGGCGACGCTCTCCGCGGCGGGCGTCGCGCAGATCGCCGTGGTGCACGGCGCATCGACCGCCGGCGGCGCGTATGTGCCGGCGATGGCGGACGAGAACGTGATCGTGCGCAATCAGGGCCGTGTGTTCTTGGGCGGCCCGCCGCTGGTGAAGGCCGCGACGGGCGAAGAGATCGATGCGGAATCGCTGGGCGGCGCCGAATTGCACTGCCGCGAATCGGGCGTGTGCGACCACTACGCAGAGAACGATGCCCACGCGCTCGGTATCGCGCGCGCGATCGTCGGGCGGCTGCGCGCTGCACGAGACGTCGCGCCGCCTAACACGCCGCGCGAGCCTGCGTACGACCCGGCGGAGTTGTACGGGATCGTGCCCGCCAGCTTGCGGAAGCCCTTCGAGATTCGCGACGTGATCGCGCGGCTCGTGGATGGCTCCGACTTCGACGAGTGGAAAGCGCTCTACGGCTCGACTCTCATCTGCGGCTGGGCGCACTGGTGCGGCTACCGCGTGGGGATCCTCGCCAACAACGGCATCCTGTTCAGCGAGAGCGCGAAGAAGGGGACGCACTTCATCGAGCTGTGCGCGCGCGAGGGCACGCCGCTCGTGTTCCTGCAGAACATCACGGGCTTCATGGTGGGGCGGCGCGCAGAAGCCGGCGGTATCGCGAGCGACGGCGCGAAGATGGTGATGGCGGTCGCCTGCGCGAACGTGCCCAAGTTCACGCTCACGCTCGGCGGTAGTTATGGCGCGGGCAACTACGCGATGTGCGGGCGCGCGTATTCGCCGCGCTTCCTGTTCCAGTGGCCGAACGCGCGCACTTCCGTGATGGGCGGCGAGCAGGCTTCGAGCGTGCTCGCGACAATTCGCCGCGACCAACTCGCCGCCAAGGGCGAGGAGTGGAGCACTGCTGACGAGGAGAAGTTCAAGGCGCCGCTGCGCGCGCAATACGAAACCCAGGGCCATCCCTATTACGCCAGCGCGCGGCTCTGGGATGACGGCGTGATCGATCCGCTGGATACGCGCCGCGTGTTCGGGCTCGCGCTCGCGACTGCGCGCAACGCACCGGACGCGGAGACACGCTTCGGCGTGTTTCGGATGTGAAGGGGCTTTCGAGATGATTCGAAAGCTCCTGATCGCAAACCGCGCCGAGATCGCGTGCCGCATTGCGCGCACTGCGAAGCGGCTCGGTGTTCGGGTCGTGGCCGTGTACTCCGAGGCCGACGCCTACGCTGCGCACGTGCGCGCCGCGGACGAGGCCTACTTGTTGGGGCCGTCGCCGCCTGCCGAGAGCTACCTCGACATCGCGAAGCTCGTCGCGATCGCGCAGCGCGCGGGCTGCGACGCAGTGCATCCGGGCTACGGGTTTCTCTCCGAGAACGCGGAGTTCGCTGCCGCGGTGGAGCGCGCCGGGCTCGCGTTCGTGGGCCCGCCCGCCGCCGCGATCGCGGCGATGGGCTCGAAGGCTGCGGCCAAGGAGCGCATGGCGCGCGCGGGCGTGCCCGTGCTGCCCGGTTATCACGGCGACGACCAGTCCCTCGAACGCCTCGCCAGCGAAGCGCAGAAGCTCGGCTATCCGCTGATCGTGAAGCCGAGCGGCGGCGGCGGCGGCAAGGGCATGCAGATCGTGCGCGAGTCCGGCGAGCTGCGCGCCGCGCTCGAAGGCGCACAGCGCCTGGCAGCGCGCTCGTTCGGCGATGCGAGCTTATTACTGGAGCGCTACCTGCCCGCGCCGCGTCACGTCGAAGTGCAGGTGTTCGCGGATGCGCAGGGCTCAGTGGTGCACCTGTTCGATCGCGACTGCTCGGTGCAGCGCCGCCACCAGAAGCTGCTCGAGGAAGCTCCCGCGCCTGGCATTCCCGACGACGTGCGCGCAGGCCTGCACGCCGCCGCTTGCACCGTGGCGCGCGAGATCGGTTATCAGGGCGCAGGCACTGTCGAGTTCCTGCTCGCGGGCAGCGAGTTCTTCTTCATGGAGATGAACACGCGCCTCCAGGTGGAGCACCCGGTCACGGAGCTTGTTACGGGCCTCGACCTCGTCGAGTGGCAGCTGCGCGTCGCCGCCGGCGAGAAGTTGCCGCTCGCCCAGAGCGAGATCCGCTGCAGCGGCCACGCCGTCGAGGCGCGCGTATGCGCTGAAGATCCGAGCAAGGGCTTCGTACCGAGCGCAGGCACGCTGCGCCTCGCGCACTGGCCCGCCGCCGAGCCAGGCGTGCGCGTCGACGCCGGCTTCGAGAGCGGCGACGTCGTACCCACTCATTACGACTCGCTGCTCGGCAAAGTGATCGGCTCCGGCGCGACGCGCGCCGAGGCGCTGGCGCAGCTCGGCCGCGGGCTCGCGGGCGTGCGCATCGCAGGCATCACCACGAACGTCGCGTGGCTCGCGCGCGCGGTGGCGCACTCCGCGTTCCGCGCGGGCGAGATCTCCACCGCGTTCGTCGCCGAGCACGGCGCCGCGCTCGCGGGCGCTGCCGACGATTCCGAGCACGCCTGCTTTGCCGGCGCTGCGCTGCTGGCCTCCCTCGCGCCGCGCTCGGAACGCGTCTCACCCTGGGCCGCCGCCGACGGCTTCCGCATGAACCTCGCGCCGCGCATCGCATTCCAGCTGAAGCGCGGCAAGCAGCGCTTCGACGTCTCGGCCTCGAGCAGTTCGCGCAGCGAAGTGACGGCGCAGTGCGGCGGCGCGCGCGTGCAGGCGACCGCATCCCGCGGCGCAGGCGAGTTGTTACGGCTGTCGCCGTTCGACGCGCGCGATGTCGTCGATGCGCTCGTGACCGACGGCCGCGTCACGGTTTGGCGCGGCGCCGAGACGACGACCTTCACGCTCGTGGACGAGCGCGAGTCGAGCGCGGCCACGGCTCACATCGCGGGCTCGCTCACCACGCCGCTGCCCGGCGTCGTGATCCGCGTCGCCGTGAAGCCCGGCGATCGCGTGAAAGCCGGCGACACGCTCGTCGTGGTCGAGGCCATGAAGATGGAGCACGCCATCCGCGCTCCTCACGACGGCGTCGTGCGCGCGGTCAAGTATCAGGCCGGCGAGCGCGTGCCCGAAGGCGCCGCGCTGATCGAGCTCGATCCGGTGTGAGGCCGCCGAGTAATGGCACGATGTGGCGCCGCCGCCGTGCGTTGACCACGCGGCCGCTTGTTGGTCAGCGAGCCCGAGCGTAAGTTCGGTCGAATGACCAAAGCCGCTCGAGCCATTCTCGCCGACGCCCTGCGTCTCGACCTCGACGCTCGTGCCGAGGTCGCTGCTGAACTTCTGGCAAGCCTCGACGGCCCCGCTGATCGCGATGCTGAGGCTGCGTGGGCCGTTGAAATCGAGCTGCGCGTCGCCGCGATCGAGGCTGGAACCGTCAAGCTGGAGCCCTGGGAGAACGTGAAGCGCCGGATCGAGAAAGAGATTCTCGATCGGTGACGCGACGCATCCGCGCGAGTGAACTGGCCTCCGAGGAATTCCGTGAGGCCGTCCGCTGGTACGAAGCCCGGCGGTCCGGTCTCGGCGGTGAGTTCTTCGATGCAGTCGCTGCTGCCGTCGCACTGATTGAAGGCAATCCGGCAGTCGGAGCGACGATCTCGACCGACGGCCAAACCCGCCGCGTGTTGGTGGCCAGATTTCCGTACCAAGTCGTCTACAGACTCAGGCCAACCGAAATCGTGATCGCAGCGATTGCTCACCTGAAGCGGCGTCCGGGTTACTGGCGGGGCCGCAGTTGAGGATCGATTCGGGCAGCGCAGCCGGACGACGGTCCCGGTCTTCGGTTCCGCGGGCGAAGTCTCAGGCTACGCGTCGAACTCATCGAGAGCATCGGAGTCCAGCGCCAGAACTTCGTACTGCCGCGTGGTTCGCACTCCGAGTCCGTACGTCGTCATGTGCCGGACAAGTTCCTGACCGTCGATCAGCACCACTCTCTTCGCCATCGTGTCGAGCGCTTTGCGCGCACCAGCGGTGAAGGTCGAAGTCGTGAGAAGCACTCCCTTCGTCGCCTTCTTGGCCTCCAGACTTCCAGCGAAGGCATAGATGCGATCGACGCCGACCGAGTCCTTCCAGCGTTTGGCTTGTATGTAGACGCGATCGAGGCCAAGCACGTCTTGGTTGATGACGCCGTCAACGCCGCCATCTCCGGAGCCTCCGAGGTGTTCGGAGGCGCCCCTCTCGCCGCCGCCATAACCCATCTTCAGCAACAACTGGATCACGAGTCGTTCGAATGCCTCCGGGGATGCCGACACGATCTTGTCGAGCAGCTCACTTGCGAGCGACGCGTGCAGCTCGAGATGAGCCTCGTCCATTCGCTCCTGGGCGGTCTTTTCGATGGCCTGGGTCAGCTTTGGTTCTGGCTGTCCCCCATGCGACTTTCCGCGGAACGCAGCGTATTCCGGGAACTGCATCAAGTCGCTTATCAAGATCTTTCCCTTGTGAGTCTCGAGGAACGATCGCCCGCGATCGGTAATGGCGAGAACACCGTTCGACGGCCGGATGACGATGCCTCCCTGGTACAGGTGCGTGTTCGCCCAATAGACACGATCGCTGAAGCGCGACCGAATGCCGCTTGGAAGCATGTCTTGCAGGTCGGCCTCGGAGAGGGCGAACGCACCGCGCAGGTGCTCGCGGACTTGTCCGAGGGACCTGGGCGTGCCATCGGCCAAGTACTCGAGCATCGGCCTAAAGAACGATTGGAAATCGGGCACAGGCATTGGGGCATTCTCGACCTGCAAACATTGCGACGCAACGGCAACATGCGAAGCCTGCGCGCGTCAGGCCTGCCTGGAACGCGTCCGTTTTCGGCGCTGAGCCGCGCCCAGTCCTCACGATCACGCTGACTTCGCACCGGATCCCCCGGGCACGCCCGCTATCGTGCGCGCACTTTTTCGGGGGCAACGTGGAGCGCGCGAACGACTCGTACGACGTGGTGATCGCCGGCGGAGGCGTGGGCGGCATGGCGCTCGCGGCGCGGCTCGCGGAGCGCGGCCATCGCATCGTGCTCGTCGAGAAGAAACCGCCGCCGGAGTTCCGCCTCGGGGAGTCGCTCGATTGGGAGGCGCCCGTTTATTTGAAGCGCCTCGGGCTGCCGGTGGAGCAGTGGGTGGCGCAGGGCAAGGCCACCTCGAAGGCGGGCGCGGTCTGCACTTCGTCGGCACAGCCCGGCGTCGAGGCCGAGCTCGGCTTCCACCCGTTCTTCAAGTTCCTGATGACGCTGGTCGGGCGCGGCAAGCCCACGCTGCACGCGAACCGCGAGCTGATCGACATCGACCTGCTGGAGAACGCGCGCAAGGCGGGCGCGGAAGTGATTATTGGCAAGGTGAGCGCGGTCGAGGCGGACGGCGAGCGCGCGACGGGCATCAAGCTCGAAGACGGGCGCACGCTGCGCGGCAAGTTCTACATCGACGCGACTGGCGCGGCCGCCATGTTCCGCAAGAAGTTCCGCATCGGCTTCGATCCGATCGGCCCGCGCAAGGTCGTCGTGCGTGCGCGCTTCCCGCACGCCTACGACGGCATGGGAACGCGCATCCGCACCGATGACACGCTCGGCACGGCGGCCTGGATGTGGGACATCAACGTCTCGGACGACGTCACGGACATCGGCATCGTGGTGGCCGAGAGCGATTTCGTGAAGCTGCGCCGCCACTACAAATCGCTGCACGAGATCCTGCTGCACCAGGTGCGCAAGCACGATGATCTCGCCTGGCTCGTGCCGATGATTACGGCCGAGACGCCGATGTGGACGTGCGTGTTCCAGTGCGGCGTCGGGCAGGGCAGCACCGGCCCGAACTGGATCGCGGTGGGCGAAGCCTTCGTCGTCGTGGACGGCATTCTGTCGAGCGGCTTCACCACCGCGCTGCGCACGGGCTTCCTCGCCTCGGACATCGTGGGTAAGGCCCTGATGACTGGCGCGCGCGAACTCGACGCCAAGTGGCGCCAGATCTATCACGGCAAGGTCTCGGCGCACATCACCACGATCGACTCGCTGATCGAGGTGATCTGGTACGGCCACAAGCTGCGCGAGCACTACCCGCTGTTCGTGAACGTCATCTCGATCCTGTTCTTCAACTTCAACCTGAACCACCTGCACACGCGTTATTGCCCGACGACGCTGTTCGGGCTGCGCATGCTGCGGGGCTTCCACAAGGGCATCGACGCGTTCGTGCGCGGTTACGCGCGCACGCTGATTGGGCTCGCGCGGCTCACCGGCAAGCGCAACAAGCGCATGCGGCCGGAGCGCGTCGCGCAGCTCGCGGCGCAGACGCCGGCGTAACAAGCGGCCAGCCCGCGCAGCGGCCGCGCGCTACGCCTCGACGCGAATCGAGAGCGTGAGCGTCGCCGCCGGAATGCGCAGCCAATCGAGCCGCACCTCCCCAACCAGCGCGCCGCTCGCTTCGAGCCGGGCCTCGCTCGTGCAGCCGAGCCGGAAGCGCATGCCCCGGTAGACGAGCCAGCTGCGAAAGCGCAGGAAGCGGAAGCCGTCGCTCGTGAGCAGCACGTCCGCGCCGAGCGGGATGTCGTCGGCCGTCGCGCGCACGCGATCCGGCGCCATCAGCTCCATGAACATGCGCCGCTCGAAGCTCCAGCCCGACGCCAGCTCGAAGCGTTCGCGCACGCGCCAGAGCGTTGGCGTGAGCCATTCGCCGCTGCCTGTTAGGCGCACGGCTTCGCGGCGCAACACAAGCCGCGCGAGGCCGTGCGGGATCAGCTCGCCCGTTCCGCGCCACGTGCCTGAGAACACGCGCCGCGGGTCGATCGGCGCTGCCGCGTTCATGCCGCGGCGCTATCGCCCGCGAGCGAAACGTGGCGCTGCTGCCCGCGCGTGAAGTGGCGAATCAACGGCGTCGCAATGAAGGTGCTCACGATCGCCATGATCACGAGCTTCGTGAACATGGACGGCGGCAACACGCCGAGATCGAGCCCGATGTTGAGCGCGACGAGTTCCATGAGCGCGCGCGTGTTCATACAGGTCGCGATCGTGAAGGCCTCGCGCGGCGGCTCGCCCATCGCACGCGCGCCGATGTAGACGCCGCCGAGCTTGCTCGCGAACGCGACCGCGATCACGCCCGCGCACAGCAGCCACTCCTGCGCCGAATCGAGCGAGCCGACGTTCGTGCGCAGCCCCGTGTACGTGAAGAACATCGGCAGCAAGAGCGTGTTCACGAGCGGCGAGATGCGGCGCTTCCATTCCGCGACGAAGCGGCGGTCGTCGTGCAGCGCGACGCCGATCACGAAGCCGCCGATGATCGCGAACACGTGCAGGCTGCTGGTGATCGAAGCGGAGATGAAGATCGCAACCAGAACGAGCGTGAGCAGATTCGGGCCGAGCGCGCCGTGCTTGGTGAGGCTGCGCGCGACGGCGCGCTTCAGCAGCGGGCGCACGACAAAGAAGACGGCGGCGAGATAAGCCGCGAGGCCGGCCAGCCGCCAGCCGATCCACGCCGCATCGAACTCGCCCGCGACGAGCACCGAGATCACGCCGAGCAGCAACCAGCCGCACACGTCGTCCACTGCCGCAGCGCTGATCGTGAGCGCCGCGAGGCGCGTGTGCGAGAGCCCGAGCTCCATGAAGATGCGGCCGAGGATCGGGATCGCGGTGATCGACATCGCCACCGCGAAAAACAGCTTGAAGCCGAACGCGTCGGGCTTCACGAGTTCGGGCAGGCGCGCGTGGAAGAAATCCGCGCTCGCGTAGCCGAGCGCGAAGGGCACCGCGATTCCGACCAGGCTGATCACGATGACCTTGTTCCGCTGCGTCTTCAGCACCTGCCCGAACTCGAACTCGAGCCCGATCTGGAACATCAACAGCACCAGGCCGAGCTGCGAGAGGCCGGTGAAGACGGGCGCAGTGAGGGGCGGGAACAGCCAGTCGAGCGCGCCGGGGGCGAGCGCACCCAACAAGCTCGGCCCGAGCAGCAGGCCGGCGAGGATCTCGCCCGAGACGTCGGTCTGGCCCAGCCGTCGCGCGGCCGCCGCGACCACGCGCGTCGCCGCCAAGATCACGATCAGTTGAAGCAGAAGCCGGAGCACGAGCTCTTCGGCGGACGCCCCGGTCGGGCTGGGATTCACTCAGGGTCCTCGCAAAAGGCGCGCAAGCTACCAATGAGGCCGGGCCGCAGGAAGCTGAGCCGCGGGGCTCCAGAGCGCTCGCCTTCGACCGATACGGAGCGATGGCCGAACGCTCGGGCGACACCACCCACACCTTCGCGATCGAACGGGAGACCGAGGGCTCCTCGGCGCCCTGTCTGGTGCAAATCCGCGGCGCCCAGCTCGGCCGCCGGATCCCGCTCGACAAGCCGGAGCTGACGCTCGGGCGTAGCTCCGAGTGCGACATCGTGGTGCCCCAAGACGGCGTCTCGCGCCAGCACAGCGTGCTGTTCGTGGCGGAGCGGCGCGTGCGGATCCGCGATGCGGGCTCGAAGAACGGCACCTGGGTGCAAGGCGACCGCCTCCCGGACGGCGCGAGCGCTGTCCTCACCAACGGCGACGTGATCCACGCCGGCGACGCCAGCTTCAAGTTCCTCGCCCACGGCGACACCGAGGCTGCGTACCACGAAGCCGTCTACAAAATGCTCACCGAGGACGCGCTCACGCAGGTGAAGAACCGCCGCTTCCTGATGGACGTGCTCGAGCGCGAGGTGGCGCGCGAGCGCCGCGGCAGCGCAGGCCTCGCGCTGTTGTTAGTGGACGTGGACGAGTTCAAGCGCATCAACGACGATGCGGGCCACGTGCACGGCGACTTCGTGCTGCGCGAAGTGGCCGCGCTGCTCGCGCGCTCGGTGCGCCGCGCCGATTGCATCGCGCGCTACGGCGGCGACGAGTTCGCCGTGGTGCTCACCGACAGCGACCGCCACGGCGCCGAGATTTTCGCCGAGCGGCTGCGCGGGCAGGTCGAGCACGAGCGCTTCGAACTCGACGGCAAGACGGTCCCGGTGACGCTTTCAATCGGCGTCGCGATCTGGAGCCCCGAGATCGGTTCGCCAGCGATGTTCGTGAACGCCGCCGATGTCGCGCTCTACGCGGCCAAGGCAGCCGGGCGCAATCGCGTCGCTTCCTGATCCGCTGGACGATTCGGCGCGGTCAGCGCGGAGCGCGCCGTCGGAACGCGGTGAGGGCGAGCGCGAGGCCCCCTAAAGTGAGGCCGCTCAGCGCGGGCTCCGGTACCGCGGTGAGGAAGCCGCGGATCTCGCCGCCCGGGAAAAGGCTCGAATGAATGTTCAGGTAGGCCGTGCCAGCGTTCATGCCGGCGAACAGCGCCGCCTCGGCACTGGCCGCAGTGCCGCCTGCGAGGAATCCAGCCGTGTAGGTCGCGGTGCTCGTGAGGTCGAGGACGGGCACCGTGCTGTAAGTGCCGCTCGTCACGCCGGTCGGGAAGCCCGGCAGCGTGCCCGGCGTCACGGCTACGCCAACGAACCCAGGCGGAGCCACGCAGCAGTGGATGTGCGCGACAGACGTGGTGCCCGACAGCCCCGACCAAGACGTGGAGATGCTCAAGGTGTGGGCCACGTCGTCGTAAATCACCGTGCCGACGCCCGTTCCCGTCGCACCCGCGACTTCCGGCGCCAGCGTCACGTTGTAGGTGATCGTGGTGGCGTAGGCCGGCGAGGCCAAGGCAAAGGCGGCGACGAACAGTGTGGAAAGCAGGCGCATCGGGGGGGCCTCCGGAGAGTGTGCTTCACCCCTGAAGTGGTGCGCGCCTTGCAAAAGTGGCGGAATATTTTTGAGACCCCTCGAAGAAAGCGCCATCAGGCCCGCTCACGGGTTCGCTTCGTGAAGCTCTGTGACCGTGTAGGCCCCGTCCGCATAGACGAGGTGGAACTCCACTGTCTCGCCCAATTCGAGGCCCGCGAGCTGCGCGGGCTCTGCTACCGCGAACTCCATCGTCATCGCCTGCATCAGGCCGGGGATGTCGCCGTGCTCGAGCGTGATCGTGGCTTGGTCCGCGGCGATCGCGCGCACGACGCCGGTGCCGTCGCCTTCGTTCGCTTTGCCGCCGCAGGCGCTCGCGAACAGGCAGGTGATTAGGGCTGCGGCGGCGGCGAGCTTCGGGAGGTTGCGTTTCATCGGGGGGGCTCCTCTGAGACTTGCATGAAGCTACGCGACCCCTGCGCTCGCTTGCAGGCTGCGGCGCTTCCAGATCGCGAACAGCGCGGGATACACGAGCAGCTCCAGCGCGAACGAGCTGACCAGCCCGCCGACCATCGGCGCCGCCACACGCTTCATCACGTCAGCGCCGATGCCGTCGCTCCATAACAGCGGAAGCAGGCCCGCGATCATGGCCGCCACGGTCATCAGCTTCGGGCGCAGCCGGCGCGCGGCGCCTTCGACGATCGCTTCCTCGAGATCCTCGTCGTTGCGCATCGCTCCGCGCGCAGCGTGCTCGCCGTGGGCGAGCGTCAGGTAGAGCAGCATCACGACGCCGGTCTGTGCGTCGAGGCCGAGCAGCGCGATCACGCCCACCGCCACCGCAGTCGAGTAGTTGTAGTCGAGCGCCCAGAGCAGCCAGATCGCGCCGATCAGCGAGAACGGCACGGCGAGCAGCACGATCGCGGTTTCGACTGCCGAGCCCGTGTTCCAGTACAGCAGGAGCGCGACCAGGAAGATCGTGAGCGGCACCACGAGCAGCAGCCGCGCGCTGGTGGTCTCGTAGGCCTGATACTTGCCGGCCCACGCGACGCGCACGCCGGCCGGCAGCTGCACGTTCGCCGCAAGCGCGCGCTGGGCGTCCTCGACGTAATCGACGATGGGCCGGCCCGCGACGCCGACCGCGACCGTGCCGAGCAACTCGCCGCCTTCGCTGCGCACGAAGGCCGGGCCGGTGGCGAAGCGGATCTCCGCGAGTTCGCCGAGCGGGATCTGTGCACCGCGCGGCGTTGCAACCAGCACGCGCGCGAGCGCGGCGGGCTCTTCGCGGAAATCTCGCGCGTAGCGCACTTGCACCGCGTAGCGCGCGCGGCCTTCGAGCACCTGTGAGACGACCGCGCCGCCGAGCGCGATCTCGACCGCCTCGTTGACCGCGGCCACGGAGAGGCCGTGGCGCGCGAGCGCCTCGCGGCGCAGCACGACGTCGAGGTACAGCCCGCCTGTTAGGCGCTCCGCCACGGCGCTGCGCGTGCCCGGCACGTTCGCGAGCGCGCGTTCGATCGCGACGCTGGCGGCCTCGATCGTCACCGCGTCCGGGCCGAAGACTTTCAGGCCGACCTCGCTGCGCAGGCCCGTCGAGAGCATCTCGGTGCGCGTCTGGATCGGCATCCAAAACAAGTTCGGCATGCCGGGGTAACGGAGCTTGTCTTCGAGTTCGCGCGTCAACGCGTCGAGCGTCAGACCCCGGCGCCACTCGCTGCGCGGCTTCAGCGAGACCACGGTCTCGAACATTTCGAGCGGCGCGGGATCGGTCGCGGTCTCGGCGCGGCCGGATTTCCCGAACACACGCGAAACCTCGGGCACTTCGCGCAGCTCGCGATCCATCTGTTGGAGCACGCGCGCAGCTTCGCTGGCCGACATGCCGGGCGTGCCGGTGGGCATGTAGAGCAGGGTGCCCTCGTCGAGCGGTGGCATGAACTCGCGGCCGAGCGCGAGCAGCGGCGGCACGCTCGCGGCCACGAGCAGCAGCGCGCCAACGATTACGGCGCCGCGGCGGCGCACGACGAAGCGCACCACGCGCGCGTAGACGCGCGCGAGCGCCGCCTGCGCGCGCTTATCTTCCTCGCGCGGAATGCGCCCGCGGATCGCGAGCACCGCGAGCGCCGGCGCGAGCGTCACCGAGAGCAGCGCGGCGAAGCCCATGGCGTAGGTCTTGGTGAACGCGAGCGGTTTGAACAGGCGACCGGCTTCGCCATCGAGCGCGAAGATCGGCAGGAACGAGACCGTAATCACCAGCAGCGCGAAGAAGAGGCTCGGGCCGACCTCTTGGAGCGCGCGGACGATGACCGCTTCACGCGGCCCGGGCTCGCCTGCGTCCTGCCACGCCGCGAGCCGGCGGTGCACGTTCTCGACGCCGATGATCGCGGCATCCACCATCGCGCCGATCGCGACCGCGATGCCGCCGAGCGACATGATGTTGGCGGTGAAGCCCTGGGCCAGCATCGGCACGAAGGCCAGGCCAACACCGATCGGGATCGTGAGAATCGGGACGAGCGCGCTGCGCGCGTGCCACAAGAACAAGAAGATGACGAGCGAGACGATCGCCATCTCTTCGAGCAGCGTGCGGCGCAGCGTGTCGACTGCGCCTTCGATCAGCTCGGAGCGGTCGTAAGTCGGGATCACCTCGACGCCCGCGGGCAGGCTCGCCCGGAGTTCGGCGAGGCGCGCCTTCACGCGCCGGATCACGGCCAGCGCGTTCTCGCCGCTGCGCATCACCACGATGCCGCCCGCGATCTCGCCCTCGCCGTCGAGTTCGGCGATGCCCCGGCGCGGCGCAGGCGTCCAGGCGATCTGCGCGACGTCGCCCACGCGCACGGCCGTGCCGTCCGCGCTGGCACGGATCGCGAGCGCCCCAAAATCCTCAGGGGTTCGCGCGTAACCCCTTGTTCTCACAACGACTTCATGCCCCGAGACCTCGAGGCTGCCGCCCCCTGCATCCGCGTTTCCAGCGCGCACGGCGGCAGCCACTTCTTCCGCCGAAACGCCGAATGCGCGCAGCCGCGCCGGGTCGAGCTGGATCTCGAGCTGGCGCACCACGCCGCCGATCGATGCGACCTCGGCCACACCCGGCACGCTCGCGAGCGCGAGCCGCAAGCGGAAATCCTGGAGGCTGCGCAGTTCGGCGAGATCGAGTGCGCCGCTGCGATCGACGAGCGCGTAGGAGTACACCCAGCCGACGCCTGTGGCGTCCGGGCCGAGCACGGGGCGCACGCCCGGCGGCAGCGCCGCGCCGATCCCTGATAAGCGCTCCAGCACGCGCGTACGCGCCCAGTAGAGGTCCGTGCCGTCCTCGAAGATCACGTACACGAACGACGCGCCAAAAAAACTTTGGCCGCGGACCGCGCGCGCCCGCGGCACCGAGAGCAGCGCACTCGAGATCGGCGTGGTGAGTTGGTCCTCCACCAAATCCGGGCTGCGGCCTGGCCACTCGGTGGTGACGATTACCTGCACGTCCGAGAGATCGGGGATCGCGTCGAGCGGCGTGCGCGCAACGCTGAGCGCGCCGAGCAGCGCGGCGGCGGCGGCGAGCACGAGCGTCACGCCTGGGCGCGCCGCGCAAGCCGCAATGATGCGCGCGATCAGGCCCGCGGAGCGCACCGGGTCCGCGGGCTCGGGGCCGTGTGCGGCTACCACTGCGAAATCGCCGCGCGCAGGCGGCTCTCCGAGGCAATTAGGTAGGTGCCCGCGCTGACCACTTCCTCGCCAGCGCAGAGCCCACTTCGAATCTCGACTGCGTCCGGCATCTCGAAGCCGAGCGCGACCTCGCGCGGCTCGAAGCGCCCGCCGCCGAGCGCCACGAACACGAAGCTGCGTTCGCCCGCGCGCAAGACTGCGCTGCTCGGTACGACCAAGCCTTCGCCGGCAGCGGCGTCGAGTTCAATGCTGGCCCAGGCATTGGGGCGCAGCGCGACTCGCGTTCCTTCGAGCGCGATGCGCGCGGTCGCGGTGCGCGATTCAGCGGAGAACTGCGGCGCGATGCGCACGACGTGGCCCGCGAGCGGCGCGCCGTCGCCGCCCGCCAGCGTGACGCGCGCGCTCTGGCCTTCGCGCACGAGCGCGAGATCGCCCTCGGCGATACTGGCTTCGAGCCAGACGCGCTCCGCCGGCGCGATCCGTAACAAGCGCTCGCCCGCGTTCACGGCGGCGCCGAGCACGACGTTCTTCTCGGTCACGACGCCCCTCGCGGGCGCGCGAATCGGCAGCGCCTCGAACGGCTCGCTGCGCTGCGCGAGCGCGGCGATCTCGCTCTGCGCGATTCCGAGCAGCGCGAGCCGGCGCGCGGCGGCGCGCAGCAGCGCATCCGCACGCTCGGGGCGCGCGCTCGTCGCCGCGCGCTCGCGGCTCGCGAGCGCCTGCTGGTATTCGAGCTGCGCGGCGTAGAGCTCGGCGCTGTAGAGCGTGAACAGCGTCTGCCCGCGCGAAACCGGGTCGCCGGTCGCGGCGACCGCGAGCGATTCGATCCAGCCCGAGACTTTTGGCGAGACGTCGACGAGCGCGCTCTCGTCGAAGACGACGCGCGCGGTTGCGCGCACCGTTCGCGCGAGCGGGCGCAGTTCGGCACGGGTCGTGCGCACGCCGATTTTCTGGAGGCGCTCGGCGGGGAAGGAGAAGGCTGCAGGCGAGGCGTTCGCTGCCGCTGCCGGCGCGTTCGGGGTTGCGGGCGCGTCGGGGTTCGCGGGTGCGCCTGCTCCCGCAAGCGCAAGCCGCACGCCCTCGGTGCCCACCGCGAGCGAGCCCTCGGCGCGCAGCATCTCGCCGCCCGGCGCGTGAGCCGTGATCTCGACTTGCCAGCTGCCGCCCATCTCGAGCGCGAAGTCCGCCTGATAACGGCCATCGCCAAGCTCGGACACGGTTGCGGCGCCGCCCATCGCGGGCATCGCGCCCATCGCGTGCATGCGCACCGCGGCCTCGACGTGTGCGTTGGGCACAGGCTTCCCGCTCGCGTCGTGCAGCGTGAGCAGCAGCTGGTTCTCGCCCACGCGCAGCGCGGCCGGGAGAACGCGCGCTTCGAGTGCGAGGCGATCGCCGCGCACCGTGCTCGGCGCCGAGGCGTCTCGCGCGCAGGCGCTGAGCGCCAGCGCGAGTGTTAGGGCGAACGCAGCGCGCACGTAGGCCGCCGCGTGTGAGGGGTTTCGCTTCATCGCACGTCTTCCAGGCCGCTCTTGCCGAGCGCGCGGTTCAGCTCGGCAGCGCGGCGGCTCGCTTCGACGAGCGCTTGTTCGGCTTCGAGTTCGGCCTCGTACCAACTGCGCTCCGCCTCGAGCGCATCCGCAAACTCGGCGCGGCCCGACGCGAGCGCGCTCTGCAGCGCCTCGGCCTGATCGCGCGCGGCGGGCAACACCTGATCGCGCAGAATCCCGAGCGCGTGCTCGGCTTCGGCGAGCCGCTCGCGCGCAATCGCGAGCGCCAGCTGCGCTTCGCTCTCGGCGCGCGCTTGCTCGCTCGCAGCCTGCTCCTGCAGCGCGTCGGCTTCGGCAATTGCGGCGCGGCGACGTGCGCGCTGGAGCGGCAGCGCGACTTCGAAGCCGATCATCGGCCGCATCTCGGGCGCGTCCCACATGCCGTCGTAGCCCGCCATTAGGGTGACGTCGGGAATGCGCTCGCGGCGTGCGAGCGCGGCTTCGGCTTCGCGGGCGCTGCTGCGCGCGGCGGCGGCGCGAAGTTCGGGGCGCTCGCTCGCAAGTGCGTTGGGCGGAGAGTGCGCGGGCGCCGCGAGCGCAGCCGGCGCCGGCGGTAGCTCCGCGTCTGGCGCGCGGTGGAGGAGGGCGTTTAGCTGCGCGGCCGTGATGCGCTGGAGCGATTGCAACTCCACCTCGCGGTGCTCGAGCCGGGCGGCTTCGAGTTCGGCTGCGAGAGGGGCCTGCTTGGGTGCGCGGCCGGCTTCGTAGCGGGCGAGCGCCGCCGCCAAGAGATCGTCGACGAGCCCGCGGTGCGCGGCGTTCACAGCCAACCCGCGCGCGGCGAAATAATAATCGTCGTAGAGCTGCGAGGCGGCGAGGGCGAGGTCGAGGCGCAGCGCGCTGAGATCGAACTGCGTGGCCGCGGCCTCGCCGCGCGCCGTGTCGCGCGCGAGGCCGCGCTTGCCCCAGCTCGCGATCGGCTGCGCGAGTTCGACGCGATGCCCGCTGCGCGGCCCGCGTGCGAGCGAACGCGGCGCGAGCGCGTACGTGAGGGTCGGATCCGCGAACGAGCCGGCGGCCGAAGCGCGCGCCTCGGCTGCGCGCACCGCGGCTTCGCCCGCAGCGAGGCTCGGGTTGCGCGCGAGCACGGCGCGAATCAGCGCGTTGCGATCGAGCGCGGCGGCGCCGTTCGCGGTGAGCGGCGGCAGCGCTTCGGCTCGCGCGCGCAGCGCGGGCGTGATTAGGCAGAGTGCGAGTGCGCACGCGCAGAACGCGCGGCGCGAGAGAAGGTGCATCGAGGACCTCGTTCGGGCGGCGAAGGAAGCGAGCGCTCAGCGCGGCGCTGGGCTCGCGGGCCGGCGAACGAGGCTCAGAGGCGGAGGACGATCGTGCGGATCGAGATGGAGTCGCGTAGCGGCGCGAGCTGATCGCGCGAGCGCGACGCGAAATCGAAGATCACGCCCCTGCCGTCCACGACGTCATCAAGTACTTCCGCCACAGCTGCCGGCACCGAAGGCGTGAACGTCAGGTCGAGCGGAATCTGGGGTGCCTCGCAGCACGGCGACGCCGTCAGCTGCGCACACGGCGCTTCGCTCGCATCGCCGCAGCCCGCGGCGCTGCCGCAGCACGAATCCTCAGCCGCAAGCAGTGAGCACGGCACCGCGGCGCACACCGCCAGCGCGAGCGCGAACAGCGCAAGCAGGCGGCGAAGGCGGCGGAGGGGCATGGGCATCCGTTTACTCGTGGCTCCAGGCGAAGTCAAACACGAAAACCAATGCGCCCTCATCGGGCGGCGCTCGGGCTCGCTT
>JANNRF010000053.1:0-23201 GCA_031401135.1 Deltaproteobacteria bacterium
CGCGCCATCCAGCCGCCGCCCGCAACGCGGCCCGAACTCTCGAAGCGCTCGCGCAGCGCGCCGTTGCCCTTGGCCACGGCGACCGCGCCGATCTGCTGAAGTGCTACGCGCAGCTCGCGCTCGAACACCACCGGATCGGGATCGTGCCAACGGTAGAGCGAGACGAACTCGGGCATCGCCGCTCCCGGCGCTTGCAGCACGAGCGGCGCGCCTTGCAGCGGCGTGGTGTGCGCGCCCATGCCCCAGGCGCTGCCGACGTAATCTTCGAGCCCCGTTCCGCACCAGGTCGGATTGTTACGGTCGCCATCGAGAAACATCTTCACCTCTCCCTCGCCGTACCAACTGAAGCCCTCCTCGGGCAGCACGCGAATGCCGACGTTGCAACCGAAGAAGCGGCCTGGGCCGCGCAGGTTCTCGACGATCGTGAAATCGCGCTTCAGCTGCGTCGGGTTCTCGCGGCGAAACGCGACGTGCAGAAGACCCGCGTCCGCGGCGACCGGGCCTTCGGTGAAGGCGAGCTGGTAGTAGAGCGGGAAGCGCCGCGCGCTGGCGTTCAGCACCTCGATGCGCAGCCCGCGGCGAAACGGGAGCGGCAGCCAGCTGTTGAAGCCGCGGCCTTCCTGCGCGGCGTTCCACTGCGACGCAAACGCGACCGGCCGCCCGAGCGGGCAACCGAAAAAGTCGAGACACGGAACGGAAGCCGAGGGCTCGCTCGCGCCGTCGTAGTAGATCTCGAGCACGAGCGCGCGCATCTCGTCGGGTGGCATCGGCGGGAACGTCATCCAGAAATGGCGTACGCAGCCCGGGCCTGTTAGGTCCGCGAGCACCACGCGCGCGCCGGCTGCGAGCAAGCGCAGCGGGGCACCCTTGCGGCCGCCCTGCGTGGTGGCCGCCGCGCCTTTCGCGCCGCTCGGATTCTCGAACGAGACGGTGCGGATCGCGTGCGTGAGATCGATGCGTGAGGGATCGCTGCGCTCGAACATGGGTGCTCCTGAACGCGAGGCAGTCTGGCACGCCTCGCGCACGAGAGCCGCGCAGCTTCCCCTAACGCGCTTCGCTTTCGCAGATCGCCGCGAGCCGCGCGAGATCGCGCCCGACCGCGCGCGCGAGCCACGGGCGCAGCAGGCGGCCGAGCCAGCGGCTGCCCTCGAAGTGCGCGACGCGAGTGTGCGCCGCACCCTCGGGCGACGCGGCCATGCCGATCTGCCCGATCCCGGCGAAGTCCGTCATCACGCACCAGCCCGGCCGCCAGATCGCCCGGAACTTGCCGCGCGGGCCGAGCGCGCCGAACGGGCCAGTCGACAGGATCTCGAGCGCGTCGCCCTCGCGGCGCGTGATCTCGAGCGAGCGCACGCTCCACTCGAAGCGTGGCACGCCGCGTTCGAGATCGCCGAAGATCGCCCACACCGTTTCGAAGGGCGCCGCGATCACGCGCTCGGCAAAGGCCGCGTGCGGGAGTCCCGCAGCGATCGCGCGCAGGCGGGCGACGTCGTCGAGCCTGGCGCTCGGCCACACTTGTTGGGGCTGCGTGCTCATCCCAACCACCTTTTCGCGAACGCTTCGCGCGCGCGGAACAAGCGCGATTTCACCGTGCCTCTCGCAACCCCCAACTGCGCCGCCGCTTCCTCTTCGCTGAGACCCTCGAGATCGCGCAGCACGAGAATCGCGCGCTGCTCGAGTGCGAGTCGCGCGAGCACTGCGCGCACATCGGGCGCGAGCGCGGGATCGCGCGCGTCCGCGGTGAGCGCAGCCTCCACGTCGCCGCCCGCGTGCGTGCGCGCCGCGGCTCGCGCGCGCTGCGCGTGGCGCACGCTCTCGCGCACCGCGATGCGGCGCGCCCAGCCGCGCAGCGCATCGGGTTCGCGCAGCGTGCGCAGATCGCGAAACACCTGCACGAGCGCCTCCTGCGCCGCGTCGTCGGCCTGCTCGAGCGCAATCGCGCCGCAGATGCGCGCCATCCATGGCGCGAGCCGATCCATTAGGCGCGACATCGCCAGCACGTCGCCGCGTTGTGCCGCCAGCACCAGTTCCCGCTCCTCCACGCCGCTATGGGTGGCTGCGGCGACGGAAGGTTCCGAGGAACCTTTCGCCGCTTGCGTTCCCCTAGAAAGCCGCGACCCGTCTCCAGACATTGCGAGGAGTGAAGCATGAACGACCGCGGCGCTGCCGGATTTGCCTGCTTTCCGTACTGGGCTCTGCTCGTGCTCGGCGGGCTCGCGCTCGCGAATGGGCTCGTCATGCTGATTGCGCCCGAGCCTTGGTTTCTGCGCATCGCCGCCGACACCGGGCCGCTGAACTTCCACCTCGTGCGCGACGTCGGCGCCGCCTACGCCACTTCCGGCATCGCGGCGATCTGGGCCGCACGCGCGCCGCACTTTCGGGCGCCGCTCGCGATTGCCGCCGCGCTCTTTCAGGGCCTGCACGGTGCGATCCACGTCTTCGACGTGCTCGCCGGCACACAGCCGGCGCGCCACCTACTCGAAGACTTCCCCGGCGTGTACCTGCCCACGCTGATCCTGATCGGCATCGCCGTACACGCATTCCGCAGCCCGACCGCCGTGCGCGCCTAATAGGAGACACACATGCGCCTCGCCCCGATCGAAAGGCCGCCGAGCCTGCTCGGCAAACTGCTGACATTCGCCATGAAGAGCCAGCTCGGACGCCCGATCACACCCTCGCAGGTGATCTACAACCGCGTGCCCGCGGCGTGGCGAATCTCGCTCGCGTTCCTGCGCTTCGAGCTGTTCGGCGCGAAGCTCTCGCACGAGCTGCGCCTGCTGGCGACGACGCACGTCGCAATGCTGAACGGCTGCGCGTTCTGCCAAGACATCAAGCGCGCGATGGCAGTGCGGCAAAAGCTCGGCATCGCGAAGTTCGACGCGCTCGCGCAGTGGCGCACGAGCCCCGTGTTCTCGGCGCGCGAACGCGCGGCATTAGGCTTCGTCGAAGAAGCCACGCTCTCGCGGAAAGTGAGCGACGCATCCTTCGTCGAACTCCGCAAGCACTTCAACGATCGCGAGATCGCCGAGCTGACGCTCAGCAACGCGATTGAGAACTTCTACAACCTGCTGAACGTGCCGCTCGAGATCGAGAGCGACGGGCTCGAAGCAATCGCGCGCAACGCCGCATAACGAGAAACCGCCGCCCCCAAGTCACCCAATCCACAAGTGACGGTTCGGCGGCTCGATGCCGCCGAACCGTCAGTCTCTCCAATCAACAAGTCGATCACGAGTGAACGCGAGCAGTGCGTGCCCGCTAGCTCCCGGCGCCGCGCTCGTCTTCGCTTTGCGGGTGACTTCTCATGGGGCCGAGCGGCGGAGGCGGAGAGATAGCAGTGCGACGCGCTGGTACCGTGCAGGCAACGCATGCCGGACTCCACACCCACAGCAGAAGCCCCAGGTGGCCGCGCGGTTCGCGGATTCCTCCGGCGCAGGTGGATCGGCGTCGTGCTGCTGGTTCCGCCCGCGCTCGCGACACTTTGGCTGCCGCCGCTGATCGCCCCCGAATCCCGCAGCGCGGCCCTCGCAGGCCTGCTCGCGTGGCCCGTGCTCGCCGCGGGAATCTCGCTGCGCCTTTGGTCGACCCTCCACATCGGCGGCCACAAGCGAGAGCGTGTGGTGATGGACGGCCCGTACTCGATCTGCCGAAACCCGCTCTATCTGGCGACGCTGTTGAACGTGGTTTCCGCCGCCTTGTTCCTCAGGAGCCCGTACTTGTTGGCCGCCGCCAGCTTGTTGGGGATGAGCTACGCGTGGCTGACGATTCCGGACGAAGAGCGGTTCCTGACGAGCACGCTCGGTGAGCCGTACCTCGAGTACTGCCGCCGCGTGCCGCGCCTGCTGCCGCGGCCGTGGCTGTATCGCGGCTCGCCGAAGCTTGACGTGCGTTTCCCTGCGCTGCGGCGCGAGTTCCGCCGCTCCGCTTGGTGGCTGCTGGTCCCGCTACTGAGCTACGCGCTCGACGTGATGCGGGGCTAAGCAAGCGGCGTTTCGCCGCGCGCAGCGAGCCGAAGGTGAGCGAAGTCAACGCGATTCGTCTTCGCGATCACCGCCTCACCGAAGCGCAGCATCTGCTCGCGCTTCTGCGCGAGCGTCGAGTTGGCGCCGAGCGTGAACGAGAACGGAAACGCGTTCGCGCCCGTCATGCCGTGCTCTGCGAGCCGCAACAACACGTCCGGCTCGAGCGGCGTCACCAGCGGCACGATCGTCTCGAACGGTTCGCGCTCTTTGCCCGCCTCGCGGCGCAGCGCGCGCAGCCTGCCAAGGATCTGGGTCGCCTCGTCGGGCGTGTTGCCAATGCCGAGCCAGCCGTCGCCGAGCGTGGTCGCGCGCTTCATCGCGATCTCGGAAAGTCCCCCGAACCACACAGGAATGTTATGGCCCGGCGCTGGGCTCATCTGCGCGGGCGCGAGATCGAAGAAGCGGCCGTGATGCTCGACCACCTCGCCCGTCCACAGCTTGCGCATCACGGCGACCATCTCGTCCATGCGCTTGCCGCGCGTGTGGAAATCGATGCCGAGCGCATCGAACTCTTCGCGGATCCAGCCGGCGCCCGCGCCCAGCGCGACGCGGCCAGCTGTTAGGAGCGCGAGCGTGCCGAGCGTTTTCGCGAGCTGAATCGGCTCGCGCAGCGGCAGGATGAACACGAACGTGGCGAACTCGAGCCGCTTCGTGGCGGCCGCCATCGCCGCGATCGTCGTCCACGGATCAGGGAACGGCGTGCGGCCGTCGAACATCGGCGCGCCGTCCGCGGAGTACGGGTATTTCGAACGCAGCGTGCCGGGGAAGAAAAGATGATCCGCGAGCAGCACGCCGTGAAAGCCAGCTTCCTCGGCGGCCTGCGCGATCCCGATCAGTTGATCGGGCTCGGCGAACGAGATGGCTTGCCAGAATTTCACGAGGACACCCTAATCAGCAAGAGAGAGGCGGCAAGAGAGAGGAACGCCGAGGCGTTTCACGCCGGCACGAAGCGGCTGATCGTGTCTACCACGCACGCAGGCCGGTCGCTGCCCTCGATTTCGACGGTGACGCGCACGATCACCTGCACCGCCCCGCCCTTCACCCATTCGGCCGCGATCATTTCGCCCGCGCCGCGTACACGCGAGCCCACTTTCACGGGCGACGGGAAGCGCACGCGATCGCAGCCGTAGTTCACGCCCATGGCGATGCCGCGCACCTCGAGCAGCTGCGGCAGGAACGAGTTCACGAGCGAGAGTGTTAGGTATCCGTGCGCGATGGTCGCGCCGAAGGGCCCACTCTTCGCGCGCTCGGGGTCGACGTGAATCCACTGCTGATCGCCAGTGGCGCGCGCGAACTCGTCGATGCGCGCCTGCTCGATCGCGAGCCAATCGCTCGTGCCAAGCTTCGCGCCGATGGCGCCGAGCAACTCTCTCGGCGTCGCAAAAATCGTGGGCATGTGGAGCCTCCGCGGCAGAGAATTGCGCAGCCAACCAGCGTAAGCTGCGGCCGCACTGCCGGAGGGAAGCATGCCCATGCGACCAGCCGCATCGATTCTTCGGAGCGCTGTACTGGCGGCGCTCGCTGCGAGCGGTTGCCAGAGCCCCGCTGCGGCGCCGAGAGGAGCGCGCGAGGCGCCCACGCCCGATGCGCGCGTGCTCGCGCTCGCGGACCTAATCGTCGACCAGTCCTTCGCTGAACGGCCCGCAGCAACCGCTCGCCTCCGCTTCCCTGGAGCGCGTCACGATTTCCTGCCCGACGATTCGCTGGCGGCGATCATGCGCCGAGACGTACGGCGAATCGCGTGGCTCGCCGAACTCGAAGCGATCGATCGCGAGCAGTTAGGCGACGCGAACGCGCGGCTCGCCTACGACCTTGCGCGCTCGCGGCTCGAGGCGCAGCGCGCACTGCGCGTATGCCGCTTCGAGCTGTGGGGTGTCAGCCAAGTGAGCCCGTCGTGGCTGATCGATCTCGCGGATGCCGCGCTGGCGCAACCTCTCGAGACGGCCGAGCTGCGCGCGCAGGCGCTCGCGCGCTACGCGCAGCTGCCGCGCTACGTCGAGGACGAGCTCGCCGCGCTGCGCACGGGCATCGCGAGCGGTTACAGCGCGCCGCGGCTCGCCGTGGATCACGTGCTCGCGCAGCTCGAGACGCTGGTCGCGGCGCCCGATGCGGAGTTGCCGTTCGCGAGCCCGGCGTTCCGCAGCGAGGACGCCGCGTTTCGCGCACAGTTCCTCGCGCTGGTCGCGAGCCACGTGCGGCCCGCGCTCGCGCGCTACCGCGATTTCTTGCGCGGCGAATACGCGCCGCATGCACGCGCGACGATCGCGGCGAGCGACACGCCGGGCGGGCGTGCTTGTTATGACGCCACGCTGCTGTTCTCAACCACACTCGCGATCTCGCCCGAGGAGGTGCATGCACGCGGCCACGCCGCGCTCGCGGAGATCGAGCGCGAGATGAGCGAGATCTCGGCGCGCGAGTTCGGCGGGAAGCCGGTGCGCGAGCTGCTCGGGCAGCTGCGCAGTGACCCGCGGTACCTCTACCGCGACGCGGCGCACGTGATGAGCGTCGGGCAAGCCGCGATGGAGCGCGCCTGGGCCGCGTTGCCGCGCGCGTTCGCCGAGCTGCCGCGAGCGCGCGCGATCCTCGAGCCGATTCCCGCGTTTCAGGCGAAGACCTCCGCCGCGCATTATCTGGCGGCCGCGCTCGATGGCAGCGCGCCGGCTGCCTACCGAGTGCGTACGGTCGCGCCCGAGCGCACGAGCTGGGCGACCGGCGAGGCCACCGCGTTCCACGAAATTGTGCCGGGGCATCACTTGCAGATCGCGCTGGCGAACGAGCAAGCGGGGCTGCCGCGCATTGCACGCCTGTTAGGCCGCAGCGGCTTCAGCGAAGGCTGGGCGCTCTACGCGGAACGAGTCGCGGACGAACTCGGGCTGTATTCGAGCGAAGCTGCGCGGCTCGGCATGCTGAACGGGCGCGCCTGGCGCGCGGTGCGCATGGTCGTCGATACCGGCATGCACGCGCTCGGCTGGAAGCGCGAGCGCGCGCTGGCTTTCATGCTCGAGCACACCGCGCTCTCGCCGGAGCAAGCCGCGCAGGAGATCGACCGCTACATCGCGCGGCCGGGCCAGGCGCCGGCGTACTTGCTCGGTTATCAGGAAATCGTGGCGTTGCGCGGCGAAGCGGAACAGGCGCTGGGCGAGCGCTTCGATTTGCGCGCGTTCCACGAGATCGTGCTCGGCAGCGGCAGCACGACGCTGCCGCTGTTGCGCGAACGCGTGCAGCGCTGGATCCGAGGCAGCGCGAGACCCGCGGGCCTCCGTCCGCGCATCGGATCAACCCGCCGGGGACGATCCGGAGGACGGCGCAGACGAGCGCTGAGCTGCTACGCGCGCTGGCTGGATACCGACACGATCTCGCCGGTCATGTACGAGGCGTAATCGCTGGCGAGGAAGACCATCACGTTCGCGACTTCGAACGGCGCGGCGGCGCGGCCGAAGGCTTCGCGCTTCTCGAGTTCTTCGAGCAGGCCATCGGGCGTCACCTTCGAGAGGAACTCGTGCATCGCGATGCTCGGCGCGACAGCGTTGACGCGCACGCCGGAGGCCGCGGCCTCGAGCGCGACGCAGCGCGTAAACGCCATTACGCCGGCCTTCGCCGCGGCGTAATGACTCTGGCCCGCTTGCGCACGCCAGCCGAGCACCGAGGCGTTGTTCACGATCGCGCCTGCGCCGCGCGCGAGCATGTGCGGCAGGAACGCGCGCGTTACGCGCATCGTGCCAGTGAGGGTCACGTCGAGCACGCGGCTCCACTGCGCGTCGCTCATCTCGACCAGGTTCGCAGTGCCGCCGAGGCCTGCATTGTTGATGAGCACGTCGACGTGGCCGAGCGCTGCGATCGCCGAATCCCGCAGCGCGTCGACTTGTTCCTGCTTCGTGACATCACAGAGCGCCGTCCCGGGCCGCTTGCGAGTGATCTCCGCGAGCTTGTCCGCGGTTTCTGCCAGCCTGCGTTCATGCAGATCGCTGATGAACACGGTCGCGCCTTCCTCCGCGCAGCGGCGCGCGACCCAGAAGCCGATGCCCGTACCGGCTGCCGCCGTAATCACCACGCTCTTGCCCGCGAGGATCTGCTTGCCCTGCGGATACGGCGGAACGGCGCGACTCATTAGATCTCCACTGCGTTGCGTTAGGACGGCCGCGGCTCGCGCGGCAGGCCGAGCGCGCGCTCCGCGATCTGATTGCGCTGGATCTGGTTCGAGCCGCCGTAGATCGTATCGCTGCGAGTGAACAGATAGAGGCGCTGGAGGGGGGTCAACTCGTACGGGAAACCCGCGGCGATGTCGGCCTCGGGGCCGAGCACGTCCATCGCGAGTTCGCCGAGGCTGCGGTGCCAGGTCGCCCAGAAGATCTTGAGGATCATGCCCGCGCCGGAGAGCGCGGTGTCGTCGCTCAACGTGCGCAGCGCGTTCCAGCGCTGGATCTCGAGGCCGATCCAAGCGTCGGCGATGCGCTGACGAATTAGGGGGTCGCGCGCCTTTCCGTTTTGCTTCGCGATGCGAATGATCGCGTCGAGCTCGTTGCGGAACAACATCTGCTGCCCGAGCGTCGAGACGCCGCGCTCGAAAGCGAGCGTCGCCATCGCCACCTTCCAGCCGTCGCCCGGCGCGCCCAACAAGTTGCCGCGCTCCGTGCGCGCGCCGTCGTAGAACACCTCGAAGAACTCGGCGTCGCCAGTGATCTGGCGAATCGGGCGGATCGTCACGCCGGGCTGTTTCATTGGCACGAGCAGGTAGCTGAGCCCCGCGTGGCGCTTCGAGTCCGCGTCGGTCCGGCAGATCACGAAACACCAATCCGCCCATTCGGCCCACGACGTCCAGACTTTTTGCCCGTCGATCAGCCAGGCGTCGCCTTCGAGGCGCGCGCGCGTCTGCACGTTCGCGAGATCGCTGCCGGCGTTCGGCTCCGAGTAGGCCTGACACCAAATGGTTTCGCCCGCGACGATGCCGGGCAGGAAGCGCGCGCGCTGCTCGGGCGTGCCGAACGCGATGCAGGTTGGCCCGAACAACGTCTCGCCCATGTGGTTGATGCGGCCGGGGCCGCCCGCGCGCGCGTACTCTTCGTAGAAGATCACTTGTTGGGAAAGCGAGAGGCCGCGGCCGCCCTGCTCGCGCGGCCAGCCGACGCAGGTCCAGCCGCCCGCGGCGAGCTTTTTCTCCCAAGCGCGGCGTTCGTCGATCAGTGCGCTCTCGTCGCCCGGGCCGCCGCGATGGCGCAGAGGCGCGAACTCGCCCGAGAGCGCATCGCCGAGCCACGCCGCGATCTCGCGGCGGAAGGCCTCGTCGGCGTCGGAGAAGTTGATGTTCATGGGTTCGACTTCGTCTCACCGCTACCGCGTTGACTTCGCTCGCCTGCGGCTCGCTGCGCGCCGCGAAGCGCGGCTTGCTGCGCGTCGAAGGCGTTGCACCGTAGGTTACGCTGCGCGCCCTCTCAAGGAATTCGCGGCGCGATGACAAACGAAGAGACCGCTTGGGACGCGATGACGATTCCGCGCACGCTCTCGCGGGCGGCGGCACTCTGGCCCGACGCTATCGCGGTCGAAGATGCCGACGTGCGCTTCACGTTTGCGCAGCTCGCCTCCGAGGTGGAGCGCGCGGCGCGCGCCTGCCTCGCCGCGGGCATCGAGCGAGGCGACCGCGTCGCGATCTGGGCGCCTAACAGCTGGGCGTGGGAGGTAGCGGCCCTGGCGCTCCAGTCCGCAGGCGCGGTGCTCGTCACGCTCAACACGCGCTTCAAGGCGCACGAGGCGGCGTACGTGCTCGGCAAGAGCCGCGCGCGCCTGCTGTTCACGGTCGGCGATTTCGTCGGCATGAACTACGCCGACACGATCGCGGGTGAGAAACTTCCGCAGCTCGATCGCGTGATTGCGCTCGCAGGCGCCGGGAAGAACGCGCAGCTCTGGAGCGAGTTCATCGCGACGGGCGAGCGCGTGAGTGCGGCGACCGCGCGCGCGCGCGCCGCGTCCGTAACACCCGACGACCTCTCGGACATTCTGTTCACCAGCGGCACCACCGGCTTCCCGAAGGGCGTGATGACCGCTCACGGGCAGAACCTTCGAGTGTTCGACGCCTGGAGCGGCCTCGGCCTCGGGCTGCGTGCCGGCGACCGCTACCTGATCGTGAACCCCTACTTCCACGCGTTCGGTTACAAGGCCGGCTGGCTCTCGTGCCTGATTCGCGGCGCCACCGCGCTGCCCCACGCCGTCTTCGACGTGCCCGCGGTGCTGGCGCGCATCGGCCGCGACCGCGTCAGCGTGCTGCCCGGCCCGCCAACTTTGTATCAATCAATCCTCGCCCACCCCGACCGCAACAACTACGACCTGTCATGCTTGCGGCTCGCGGCCACCGGCGCCGCCGCCGTGCCGGTCGAGATGGTGCGGCGCATGAAGAGCGAGCTCGGCTTCGAGACCGTAATCACCGCGTATGGCCTGACCGAGAGCTGCGGCACCGTCTCACTCTGCACTCCCGGCGACGACCCCGAGACGATCGCCAACACCTGCGGCAAAGCGCTCGCTGGCACCGAAGTGAAGTGCATGCGCGCGGACGGCAGCGAGGCGCCGCGCGGCGAGCCCGGCGAAGTGTGGGTGCGCGGGTACAACGTGATGCGCGGCTACTTCGAGGACGCCGCCGAGACCGCGAAGGCCATCGACGCCGGTGGCTGGCTCCACACCGGCGACATCGCGGTGATGGACGCACGCGGATATCTGCGGATCACCGACCGGATCAAGGACATGTACATCTACGGCGGCTTCAATTGTTATCCCGCCGAGATCGAGAACCTGATCTACAAGCACCCAGGAATTGCGCAGGTCGCAGTGATTGGGGTGCCCAACGAGCGACAGGGTGAGATCGGCATGGCGTTCGTGGTGCCGACGCCGGGCGCGACGATCGAGCCTGATGAGTTGGTGAAGTGGTGCCGCGCGAACATGGCGAACTACAAGGTGCCGGGCAGCGTGCGCATCGTGAGCGCGCTGCCGCTGAATGCTTCGGGGAAGGTGCTGAAGACGGAGCTGCGGAAGCTGGCGGCGACTTCTGCTTGATGCGGGTTTTGCGGGCTTGGGTGCCGCGCCGGAGAGGGCCGGCCACCGCTGCGCCGGATGGCTCGCGCGAACCCTCGAAGGCGGTGGGTGACACCTTGTGGCGCGGTGGTCTGCGAGCACCGCCTACTCTCGGGTCCGCGCTGCGCTTGATTCCGGCTCCGCGGTGGCCGGCCCTCTCCGGCGCGACGTGGGTGCAGACTCCTAACTAGGGGAGTTCGCGACGCTTGGCCGCGCCGCGCTTTTCGGAATTGCGGATCGCGCAATCTGCGCGCTTGCGGATCGACTCGAGAGATTGCGACGCTCGCGCTCCTCATGCCCTCGCTCGCGCACATCACCGATCTGTGGCCGCTCGTGGAGGCGCGCGCCGCGGCAAGTCCTAATGCGTTGTTCGCGCTCGACGAGCGCGGGCGCGCGCTCTCGTTCGCGCAGTATCGCGACGCTGCGCTGCGCTGCGCCGCGGGGCTCGCGGCGCTTGGCGTTGCGCGCGACGTGCCGGTCTCGTGGCAGCTGCCGACGCGCATCGAGGCGCTTGTGCTCGCGGCGGCGCTGGCTCGGCTCGGCGCCGTGCAGAACCCAGTGCTCCCGATTCTGCGCGAGCGCGAGGTCGGCTTCATCACGCGCCAGATTGGCACGCGGCACTTGTTAGTTCCGCGCGTGTTTCGGGGCTTCGATTACGAGGCGATGGCGCGCACGCTCGCGAGCGCGCAGCCCGGCCTGGCTGTGCACTGCGTGGAAGACGGGCTGCCGGACGGCGACCCGGCCGCGCTACCGCCCGCGCCGGTTGTTACGGAGCCGGCCAGCGCGCCGGTACGCTGGATCCTCTACAGCTCCGGCACCACCGCCGATCCGAAGGGCGCGCGCCACACGGACCACTCCGTCGCGTACCCGGGCCGCGCGATGTGCGAGATGCAGGCGATCGGTGCGGACGACCGCATCGCGATCGTCTTCCCGGTCACGCACGTCGGCGGCATCAACTGGCTGTTCGGCTCGCTGATCTTCGGTTTCGCGCAGCTGCTCGTTGAGATCTTCGACGCGAAGCGCACTCCCCTCTGGCTCGCGGCGCAGGGCGCGACGCAGCTCGGCGCGGGCACCGTCTTTCATCAGGCCTACCTCGCCGCGCAGCGTGAGCACGGCAGCGCAATGTTGTTCCCGCGCGTGCGCGGCTTCCCCGGCGGCGGCGCGCCGAAGCCGCCGCAGTTGTTCTGGGATCTGCTGCGCGACACGGGCGCGCCGATCCGCTCGGGCTACGGCCTAACAGAACACCCGATCGCCGTGATGGGCGCGATCGACGATCCGAACGAGAAGCTCGCGACGACCGAAGGCCGCGCGACGCGTGGCACCGAGATCCGCATCGTGAAGCTCGACGGCGCGCTCGCCGCGCCCGGTGAAGAAGGCGAAGTGCGCCTGCGCGGGCCGCATCTGTTTCGCGGCTACGTCGACGCGAGACTCGACGCCGAAGCGCTCGACGAGCTCGGCTACCTGAGAACGGGCGATCTCGGCGCGCTCGACCGCGATGGTTATCTCTCGATCACGGGCCGCCTCAAGGACATCATCATCCGCAAGGGCGAGAACATCTCGGCCAGGGAGATCGAGGATCACCTGCACTCCCACGTGAGCGTGAAGGAGGCCGCGGTTGTTGGGCTCGCAGACGCGGAGCGCGGCGAGCGCGTGTGCGCGGTGCTTGTGCAGCACGACGGCGCGGCGCCGCTCGCGCTCGCAGACGTTGCGACGTTCCTGCGCGCACGCGGGCTCGCGACGTACAAGCTGCCCGAGCAGGTGGAGCACGTGAGCGAGTTGCCGAGGAACCCGTCCGGCAAGGTGTTGAAGCGGGAACTCCAGGCGAAATACACCGCGACTGCACGCTGAGCGCCGCATGGCGCGACAGGGCAACAGGGAGAACCGATTCTGGAAACGTCGTTCACTCGCCTAATTGGCTGCCGGCAACCGATCCAGCTCGCGCCGATCGGTGGCCTCCACCTCGTTGCGGCGGTTGCCGACGCCGGCGGCCTCGGGATGCTTGCGACACATGTCCCCTCGGCCGCCGAACTCGAAGCGGGGCTCGATGCGCTCGCTGCGCGCACGCGCGGTGTCTTCGGCGTGAACTTTCTCATGCCATTTCTCGACCGGGCATCGCTCGAAATCGCGGCGCGCCGGGCGCGCGTCGTCGAGTTCTTCTACGGGGATCCGGATGCTGCCCTCGTAAAGACCGCGAGCGCGTCGGGCGCACTGGTCGGCTGGCAAGCGGGGTCGCTCGCGGAAGCGGTGGCGGCCGAGAACGCTGGCTGCGACTTCGTCGTCGCGCAGGGAAACGAGGCAGGCGGTCACGTGCGCGGCGCGAGCAGCTTGCTGCCGCTGCTCGCGCAGGTCGTCAGCGCGCTGCGCGTGCCCGTCGTCGCCGCGGGCGGGATCGCGACGGCTCGCGATCTGGCGGCGGTGCTCGCCTGCGGCGCGAGCGCAGCGCGGATCGGCACGCGCTTCGTCGCCTCGCTCGAATCGGACGCGCACCCTAACTACATCGCCGCGCTGCTGGCGGCGAAAGCGGAAGACACCTGCCTGACGGAGACGTTCTCCGCGGGCTGGCCGAACGCGCCTCACCGCGTGCTGCGCTCCGCGATCAACGCCGCTGCGCAGTTCTCGGGTGAAGTTGTGGGCGCCACGCAGTTCCGCGGCAAGGTCCTGCCGATCCCGCGCTTCTCCACATTCCCTCCGACCAAAGAGACGACGGGCCAGGTCGACGCGATGGCGCTCTATGCGGGCGAGTCGGTGGCGAACATCGACTCGGTGAAGAGCGCGGCCGAGATCATCGAGGAGTTATGCGGCGGCGCAGAGCGACTGCTCGGAGAGGCGGGGCGATCGCGCCTGAGCGCACCTAGCTAGCGGCCCGCGCCGCCCGCGCGCTTCGCCTTCTTCTCCGCCGCCTTGCGCGCTTGCTCCGCGAGATAGCTCGCCACCGTCGCGCGCAGATCCACGTCGTAGATCTCGATCGCGAACGCCACCGACTTCGCGGGGAACCCGACGCGGTACTCGCTGCCGTCGCGCTTGCGCTCGAGATATCCATAATCGACGAGCTCGCGCCGCAGTGTCACGTGGTCTGTCTCGATCGCCGGCGCCACCTCGCGCTGCCAGCGCTTCAGGTGCTCATTCACTTCGCGCTCGGTGTAAGTGGCCTTCTCGTCGAGATCGAGCGTGATGCTCTTCATCAGGATCTCGCGATCCTGCGTGCCCCGCGGAAAGCGGCGCGGCCCGCGATCCGCGCCGAGCCTCACCACGCGCTCTACGAACTGTTCAAGTGTGATCATTCGCAGCGTCCTCTGCGAAGTTCAGTCTGTGTCCTGCTGGGTTTCCACCGATTCCGGATAGCAACCCGCGTACGCGTGTCCGTACCCCCAGCGGAAATACAGCGGCACCACCGGGTGCCCGCCGGCGCGCACGCCGAGCCACACCAGTGCCCCTAATGCTTGGCCTTGGTTGGCCACCACGCACTGGCGCAACGCCTCATCCGCAATCGCACGATCGTCTGGCGACCCGCCGCACCAATACGCGTAGTCGTGGGTCTGACAGCAATCGCGCCAATTTCCATCCGGGGACCACGAGCAGCCATCGAACCGGAACGGCAGCGTGGGCAGGCCCGCGGGCCGGCCATGCTCTGCGCACCAATCCGCCGCCTCGCGCTCGATCTGCGCCGCCGCAGCAGCGTCCTTGTCATACGGCGAAGCCGTGTGGTGCGAGAGCGTGCTGCACGCCGTGAGCGCCGCGATGAACGCAAAGCAGAGAGCCAGGATCGCGATTAGGAGCTTCCGCATCATGCGCGCAGCATAGTGCGCGATCGAACGCGCACCTTCCTGACGCGCGGCAGGAGATGAGCGAACGAAGGCAGCGCCGGGACGCCAGCACGTTAGGGCGCGTGCCCGCAAGCGAAGCGCGCAGCGAGCCGAAGGCGAGCGAAGCCAACAAGGAGGATTCGTCCTCGCGCGCTTCGCGCGGGGACGAAGCGCGCAGCGAGGCGGAGTCCTCGGAGCCGAGCGGAGCCAATAAGGAAGATCGGATCGTGCGCAAAGCGCACGGTACGATGCCCCGATGCAACCCGCAGGCGACGACGTCCAAGCCCAGGACCTAGAGGATGCCTGGCCGTTCCTCGATTCCGAGGAACGCCTCGAAGGCTTCCGCCTGCTCGGGCCCGAGGAGGCTGAGCACTTCTTCAGCGCACTCGACGCGCGCGAAGAGTACGAGTTGCTGACGACGCTCACGCCCGCCGAGCGGCAACTCTGGATGCGGCAGCTCGCGCCGGACGACGCGGCCGACGTCGTGCAGGCCGCGGCCGCGAGCGAGCGCGAAGCGTTGCTCGGCGCACTCGACGCGCCGGCGCGCCGTGAAGTGACCGCCCTGCTCGCCTACGCGGAGGACGAAGCGGGCGGCCTAATGAGCCCGCGCTACGTGCGGCTGCGCCCCGAGATGACGGTGGACGAGGCGATCGCCTACCTACGCCGCGCGGCGCGCGAACGGGTCGAGACGATCTACTACATCTACGTGCTCGACGCGGAGATGCGCCTGCTCGGCGTGGCGTCGTTCCGCGATCTGTTCGCCGCGTCGCCCGAGAAGCTCGTGCGCGACGTGATGATCACCAAGGTCGTGACCGTGCGCGACGACCTCGACCAGGAAGCCGTCGCGAACGTGATCGCCCAGAACAGCCTAATGGCCGTGCCGGTGGTGAATGCACAGGGCCAGCTGCAAGGCATCGTCACGATCGACGACGTGGTCGACGTGGTGCGCGAGGAAGCCACCGAGGACATCCAGAAAATCGGCGGTTCCGCCGCCCTCGACGCGCCCTACCTCGAGACGGGCATCCTCGAACTCGTGCGCAAGCGTGCGGTGTGGCTCACGGTTCTGTTCGTCGGCCAGTTCATGACGACCGCCGCGATGAGCTATTTCCAGGCGGAGCTCGCCCGCGCAGTGGTGCTCGCGCTCTTCATCCCGCTCGTGATCTCGAGCGGCGGCAACTCGGGCTCGCAAGCCAGCACGCTCGTGATCCGCGCCATGGCGATGGAAGAGATCCGCCTGCGCGACTGGTGGCGCGTGCTGCGTCGCGAGGTCGTGATCGGCTTGTTACTGGGAATCGTGCTCGGCGGCATCGGGCTCGCGCGCGTCACGCTCATGCCCGGCGCCGAGGAAACCTTCGGCCAGCACTTCGTGCTGCTCGGCGCGACCGTCTCGCTCTCGCTGGTGTGGATCGTGATGTGGGGCGCGACCGCCGGCGCGATGCTTCCGTTCGTGCTGCGCCGCATGGGCTTCGACCCCGCCAGCGCCTCCGCCCCGTTCGTCGCGACGCTCGTAGATGTTACGGGCCTCGTGATCTACTTCAGCGTCGCGACGCTGCTGCTGAGTGGGACGCTGTTGTGAGCCGCTTCGAGAGCGCGTAGGAGGGTTCCCGATGGCATCGTTCCGCTACCTCGTCCGCGATGTAGACGCCGCGGTTGCGTTCTACACGCAGCGGCTCGGATTTACGCTCGAACAGCAGTTCGGCCCCGCGATGGCGATCGTCGCGCGCGGCGACCTAATGCTCTGGCTGGCAGGGCCACTCTCGTCCGCGGCAAAGGCGATGCCCGACGGGCGCAAGCCCGAGCCGGGCGGCTGGAACCGGATCGTGCTCGAGGTCGAGGGCCTCGCGACGCTGGTTGTGGAGTTGCGCGCAGCGGGCGTCGCGTTTCGGAACGAGATCGTGCGCGGGCCGGGCGGGCAGCAGATTCTGTGCGAGGACCCGTCGGGCAACGCGATCGAGCTGTTCGAGGCGGCGTGAATCAGGCTGCGTTGCCGCCGCGCCCTACTCCGTCGCGATCACGATCTCGCCCGCGTTCGGCGCTTCGTCGCGTATCGCCGCAATCACCGCGTCGATGCGCGGCTCGCGCGTGGTGTAGTGCTCGCCGCTCGTGGTTTGCAACGTGACGTCGAGGCTGTGCGCCTGCATCACCATGCGCACGCGGCCGCTGCGAATCAGTGTGAGCGCTTGCGGCCAAGTGATCGCGCCGGGCGGCGGTTGCTCGCCGATCGCGGGCGGCGGCGGCGTTGCGCAAGCCGCGAGCAGCGCGGCGAGAGCGAGCAGTGCGGCGAAGGCGAGCTTTCGCGCGAGGCGTAGCGCGCGCACTAACAGCAGCTCCGGCGCTGCTCGGCACGCGCGGCGAGGGCGGCGCGTACTGCTTTCGGGTCGTGCGCGAAGTGCGTGGCGCCGACGAAGCCGCGCAGGAAATCGCGCAGCGCGTGCAGCGCGGCGAGCAGTTGCGCCGCCATCACGCGGCGTCCGCAGCCGGCTGCGCACTCGCGCCACCCGGCTTGCGCAGCGTGCGCAGCCAGACTCGCAGCGCATCGAGCAGCACGATCCACACGACGAGCATGAACGCGCCGGTGATTACGGCGTCGAGCTGGTTGTTGAATACGACGATCTGGGTCTCGGCAATTTTCTCGGCGGCGACCGCGCCGGCCGCGAGCTGTTCCTTCAAGAACTCCGCCTGCGCGAGGAAGCCGATGCGCCGATCCGGGTTCCAGATCTTGTGCCAGCCCGCGGTCATGGTGACGATGACGAGCCACGTGAGCGGGATCGCGGTGCAGATCGCGTAGAGCGGACGCTTGCCCTTGATCAGGATCGTGGTGCCGAGCGTGAGCGCGATCGAGGCGAGCAGCTGGTTCGCGATACCGAACAGCGGCCAGAGCGAGTTGATGCCGCCGAGCGGGTCGATCACGCCCTGATAAAGGAAGTAGCCCCAGCCGCTGACGATCAGCGCGGAGGCGACGACGTTGCCGGTGAGCGACGTCGTCCGGCCCAGCGTCTTCGAGAATGTCCCCAACAAGTCCTGCATCATGAAGCGGCCTACGCGCGTGCCGGCATCCAGCGTGGTGAGGATGAAGAGCGCCTCGAACATGATCGCGAAGTGGTACCAGAGCGCTTTCACCGACTCGCCGCCGAGCGCCTGGGAGAAGATCTCCGCCATGCCGACAGCCAGGCTCGGTGCGCCGCCGGTGCGGGATAACAAGCTCGTCTCGCCGATCTGCTGCGTGAGCTGGGTCAGCTGGAGCGGATCGAGCGCGAAGCCCCAGCTCGAGATCACTTGCGCGGCGCTCTCGACGCTGGTGCCGATGATCGCGGCGGGCGAGTTGATCGCGAAGTAGACGCCGGGCTCCATCACCGCCGCCGACATCAGCGCCATGATGCCCACGAACGATTCCATCAGCATCGCGCCGTAGCCGATGAAGCGCGCGTCGGTCTCCTTGTCGAGAAGTTTTGGCGTGGTGCCGCTGGAGATCAGGCTGTGGAAGCCCGACATCGCGCCGCACGCGATCGTGATGAAGCAGAACGGGAAGAGTTTGCCTGAGAACACGGGACCGGTGCCGTCGATGAACTGCGTGAGCGCGGGCAGCTTCACTTCGGGCTGCACGATCAGGAGCCCGAGCGCCAGCAGCGCGACGGTGCCGATCTTGATGAACGCCGACAGGTAATCGCGCGGCGCGAGTAACAACCAAACCGGCAACACGCTGGCGGTGAAGCCGTAGACGATGATCGCGAGCGCGATGGTTTTCTTCGGCAGGTCGAACCACGGCCGCAGCGTTTCGCTCTCGCCCACCCACTGGCCCGCGACCACCGAGAACAGCACCAACGCGAGGCCCCACGCGGTCGCCTCTAACACGCGGCCGGGGCGGATGCGCACCATGTAGATGCCCATCGCCATCGCGATCGGGATCGTGGCGGCCACCGTCGAGGTGGCCCACGGGCTGCCGAACATCGCGTTCACGACGACGAGCGCGAGCACGCCGATCAGGATCACCATGATCGCGAGCACGCCCACCAGCGCAGCGGCGCCGCCGATCGGGCCGATTTCCTCGCGCACCATCTGCCCTAACGACTTGCCGTCGCGCCGCAGCGAGCCGACCAGGATCGTGAAGTCCTGCACCGCGCCGCCGATCACCACGCCGATCAGGATGTAGAGCGTGCCAGGCAGGTAGCCGAATTGCGCGGCGAGGATCGGGCCGACGAGGGGGCCCGGCCCGGCGATCGCCGCGAAGTGGTGGCCAAAGGCGACCCACTTGTTGGTGGGCACGTAGTCGCGGCCGTCGGCGAGGCGATGGGCGGGCGTTAGGCGCGCGTCGTCGAGCGCGAAGACCTTCGCGGCGAGGAACGCGGAGTAGAAGCGGTAGCCGATCGCGTAGACGCAGAGCGCGGCCACCAGGAACCACGCGCTCGAGAGCGACTCGCCGCTCGAGGTGGCAATAACACCGAGCGCGCCCGCGCCTAGCAGCGAGACGAGGATCCACACGAAGTACTGCATTCAGCTCTCCTGCTAGCGCGCGCATTCTATGCGAGTTCGGAGACCCAATCGCATTGCGTATCTCGCAATCGGGGACGTTCTTGCGTAAGTCGAGTTATGCAAGAACGTCCCCGATCCGGAGTTATGCAATCAGGCGCGGCGGCCCGCACTTGTTGCGAGGGAGCCTGCCACCACGCACAGCGCGCCGAGCCAGCTCGCGGCGTCGAGGCGTTCGGCGGGCACGTTGCCAAGCGCGAGCGCCGCAATCGCGAGTGTTAGCAGCGGCCCCGCGGCGAGCAGCGCGGACACGCGCGTGGCCTCCCAGTGCGCTAGCGCGGCGGCGAGCGCGCCGTAGCCGAGCAGCGTGTTCGCGCCGCAGAACGCGATGAGCGCCCAGCTGTGCGCGTCGAGAGCGAGCAGCGTGCGCGGCGCCGCGAACGGCGTGAAGCAGAGCGCGCAACCGAAATAGATGAGCAGCATCAGCGGCTGCGCGCCGAGCCGCATGAGCAGCTGTTTCTGCGCGAGGCCGTAGGCCGCCCAGGTGAACGAAGCGAACACGATCAGCGCGACACCTGATAAGTAGCGGTCGAACTCGCTCGCGAGCTGCGCGAGTTGCGCCCAGCTGAACGTGACGAGGCCGACGAGCAGCGTCGCGAAGCCCGCCCACTGCACGCGGCTGAAGCGCTCGCCGAACACGAACAGCGCGCCGAGCGAGAGCAAAACTTGCGCGAGCTGGATCAACACCTGCGCGCCGGCGGGCGTGGTGCGCTGGAGGCCCACGAGGTAGGCGATGTAGTTCACCGCGAGGCCGAGCACCGCGAGCGCGAGCAAGCGCCAGCCGCCGGCCGCGAGCTTGCGCAGCGCAGGCAGCTCGGCGCGCAGCGCGAGCCACGCGCCGAGCGCGCCGCTCGCGATCACGAAGCGCGCCCAGGTCAACGTGACGGGGTCGACACGTTCGAGCGCACCGGCCAGGAAGAACGGCAGCACGGCCCATAACAGCATCGTCGCTGCGGCGAAGCTCGCGCCGAGCGAGGCACGGCCGCTGGGTTTGTGCAGCGCGCCCGCGTTCATGCGGGCCGGTCGGCCTCGGGCCACACGTACTCACCGTCCTCGTCTTTGTAAGCGGCGATGTCGACGGATTCGCAGACGCCGTCCGCGAACAACAGCCCGACCGACGCGTCCGGCAGCGAGTAGAAATCGAGGCTCTCGTTCGACACTTCGTCGTCGCGCGCGAGATCGCCGAACTCGTTCAGCGCGCGCACGGCCTCGTCGGCGCGCATTCCGATCGGGAACGCGGACCCGAGCTGCGCACTCGCCGACTCCGTAATGATCAGCGTGACCCGGTCGTCGCAGTCTTCGTCGAAGTAGAGTGAAAACTCGAAGCGGTCGTAGTGCCAGCCGACCCGCATCGCGCCAGCTTCGTCGTCTTCCTCGATGTGATCGGGCTCGCCGACGACTCGCAAAACTTCTGGGCGCGTCATGCCAAGACGTAAGGCGCCCATTCCCCAACGCGGCCGAATTACGTGCTGCATGCTTCCTCCGCCGCGAGCGTGCCGGCCGCCCGCGAAGCGCCCTAGCGTGACGCCACAGCTCACAGCACGCTAGGCAGCGCTCACGGAGATTTCGCACTTGTTGAAGATCAAGCTGGATCACGTCGCGCTGGGCTTGCACTCAATCGCCGATGCCGAGCCGTTCCTCGAGCGCGTGCTCGGCGGCGTGAAGGCCGGCGGTCGCGAGGCCGGCCCGCCTTACGGCTTCATGCAGTGGGTCTTCTCGAGCGGCGAGCGCGTCGAGGTGATCTATCCGCTCGGCGAGGGAGGCTTCCTGCACCGCTTTCTCGCGCGCGGCGGGCCGCGCGTGCATCACGTCACGTTCAAGGTGCCGAGCCTCGACGAGATGATCGAACGAGCGGCGGCGTTGGGTTACGAAATCGCTTCGCTCGACCGCAGCGATCCGTACTGGCAGGAGGCGTTCCTGCATCCGAAGCAAGCGCAGGGCATCGTGGTGCAGCTCGTCGAGCACCATCCGCGCCCTGATGACTCGGAGTTTGCGGACGCCACCGAGGCCCCCGGCGCCGCGCGCGTGATCGGGCCGCGGCTCGTCGCGCGAAGTGCGGAGGCCGCCCGGCGCCAGTGGTGCGAGTTGTTGGGTGGAGCGGAATCGCGCAGCGAGGACGCGCTCGTGTTCTCCTGGCCCGATTCGCCGCTCACGATCACCGTCGACCTCGATGCGAACGCCGAACCCGGCCCGCGTTTCATCGAAGTGGCCGCGCGGCACGGGCTCGCGCTGCCGGCTGGGGAAGTCCCGAAGCTGGGGACGCGCTTCGTTCAGCGCTCCGCGAGCCCGCTCCACATCCAGAGCGCGAAGCCGATCCCCGCGGCGTAGAGCGCGCCGCCTACGCTTCCGATCACGCGCCAACTTCCGCCGCGCCGCCAGAGCAGAGCGCAGGCAGCAACCGATGCGGCGAGTTCTAATGCCGCAAACACGCGGCCGTAGTGGCGCGGGTCCCAGTACGAGACCGGGCTGCGAAAGCGCCAGGCGCTGAGCGGCCAGAAGTGGCCGTGCGCGTCTTCGTGGTGCAGTAACAAATCCGCGCTGCTGTGCACCGCCATGCTCGCGAAGCAGGCGAGCCACGCGGTGCGCTTCGTGCGCCACGCGAGCACTGCGCCGAGCGCGATCAGCGGCAGCGAGTTGAAGGCGTCGAAGAGCGACTGCCAGTGCGGCAGGAAATACGTCTGCGACCAGATCACGCGCTCGGGCATGCTGAGCCAGCCGCGCTGGTAGACGTAGAACAGGAACATCGGCAGATCGGGCAAGAGCGCGCCGAACGCGATCGGCCGGGCGAGGCGCACGAAGCGGCCGCGCCCCAACACGTAGGCGTTGAGCACGATGTGCGCGGGCGTGTTCACCGCGCGAGCACGAGCGCCATCCCGACGCGCTGTTCGCGCGCGAGACCGCGCGAGATTTCCTCCTCGAAGATCTCCGAGAGCTGCGGCGGCAACGCGCCCTCCGCGAACGCGACGAAGCCGAGCCGTTCGTACCAAGGCATGTTCCACGGCACGGTCCGAAACGTCGTGAGCGTGAGCCGCAGCGCTCCGCTCGCACGCGCGTGCGCGTCCACCACGTCGATCAGCGCCCGGCCAACGCCGCGCTGCTGATGCTTCGGATCCACGTCGATCTCGTCGAGGTGCAGATCGCTTCCAACCCAGAACGCGATTGCGTAGCCAGCGACCTCGCCGCCAGCCGCCAGCGCGCACCACAGGAGCCCGTCGCGCAGCGCCTCCGCGAACTCCTCGTCCGAAGTCAGCGACTGGCCGCGCAGCGCCAGCGCGAAGACGTCCAGTGGGAAGATCCTCTCCGCTGCTCGCTCGACTTCGCGCATCGCTGCGAAGTGTTCACGCCGCGCGAGCACGACCTGATAACCAGCGGGAGTCATGCTTCCTCGAAAACCCAGCGCGTCGCCGTCTCAGCGAATTCGTCCGCCGCCTCGCTGAACCCGAACACCAGCCGCGGCGCCACGCAGAAGAGCGGCGAATCCGCCGGATAGCCGCCCGCATACTTCGCGAGGTACAGCCGCGCAATCTCCGGCGGCGCATCCCCCGCTGCGAGCCGCGTCGCCACGCCCTCCACGATCACCGCGTTCGCGCCGCGCTCCGTCCCCACGCTGCACTCCGCCCGCTCCGCGAGATTCCGCGCCTTCCTGCTCCCGCCGCCCGTGCTGAACCAAAACTCGAGTTCGTGCCAAACACCCCAAACCGGCATCGCATGCGGCCGCCCGCCGGGCGCCGCCGTCGCGACCCAATAGTTATGCCCTTCGCGCAAAATCCCCTCTGCCCAACTCCAAGGCCGAAGC
>JANNRF010000054.1:0-13830 GCA_031401135.1 Deltaproteobacteria bacterium
AGTTGTTGACCCAGCGGGCGCAGTCGCCCGATGCATAGATCCCAGGTGCAGCTGCGCCACCTGATGAGTCACTCCGCCGGCGTGCCCGCGCAGGACGCGCCGCTCACGGAGGAGTTGCTCTACGACCACGCGCGCATCTGCGGCATTCTCGCTGCGCAGGCGCCGTGGTGGGAGCCGGGCACAGCGAGCGGTTATCACGCGCTGATCCAAGGCCACCTAATCGGCGAGGTGGTGCGCCGCGTGACAGGGCAATCGCTCGGCGCGTTCTTCCGCAAAGAGATCGCCGAACCGCTCGGCGCAGACTTCCACATCGGCCTCGACCCCTCCCATTTCTCGCGCGTCGCAGACCTGATCCCCTACGCGCTCGATCCGAATGCGCCGCAACCGCCGCCGGATTCGATCGCGGCGCGCACGTTCGCGCGTGGCATGCCCGATGTGCAGTGGACGCGAGGCGAGGGCTGGCGGCGCGCCGAGATTCCGGCTGCGAACGGGCACGGCAACGCGCGCGCGATGGCGCAGATCCACGCGGCGCTCGCCTGCGGCGGGAGCGTGGGCGGGCGACGCTTGTTATCGCCTGAAACCTGCGAGTCGGTACTCGAGGAGCAGACCAACGGCGTCGATCTCGTGATCGGCGTGCCGGTGCGCTTCGGGCTTGGCTACGCGCTCATGAACGAGACGTTCCCGTTCTCGCCGAACCCGCGCGCCTGTTTCTGGGGCGGCTGGGGCGGCTCGCTCGTGCTGGCGGATCTCGACGCGCGCGTCTCGATCGCGTTCGCGATGAACCAGATGCGCGCCGACGCGATCGTCGGCGATCGGCGCACGTACGCATTGTGCAAGGCGGTGTACAAAGCGCTCTAGCGGCACCGCGCGCTCACGCGCGCCGCGTCACGAGATCTGCAGCCCCTTCATCTCGCCGTCCGCGCGCCACTTGCGGATCAGTTCGTGGTATTCGATCGGGCCGCCGCCGTACTGCTCGTCCGCGATGCCCTTGCCAACGCCCGGTCTGCCTTCGTTGTTGTAATAGCCAGGCGTGCACTCGGTGAGGAACGCGAGGCCGAGCTGCGACTTGGTGCGAATCGTCGAGACCCAGGTGGCCTCGGCTTCCGCCGTCGGTTCGAGGCACACCGCCCCGCGCCGCTTCGCCTCCATCAGCACGTCGCGGATGTGGTCCGACTGCTCGTAGAGCATGTGCGGGAAGTTCGCGGTGAAGCCGTTCTGGGTGAGGCCCATGTGGAAGCAGTTTGGGAAGCCGTGACTGGTGAAGCCGTGCAGCGTTTGCAGGCCGTTCTTCCAGTGCTCGGTGAGCGGCTTGCCGCCGCGCCCGTAAGTCTCGAAGCCCGCGCGGCGCGTGTACGCCGTGCCCACCTCGAAGCCCGTCGCGAAGATGATGCAGTCGACTTCATAATGGGTGCCGCCGAACTCGATGCCCGTTTCGGTGATGCGATCGACACCCTGGCCGCGCGTGTTGACGAGCGTGACGTTCGGGCGGTTGAACGTCGGCAGGTAGTCATCGTTGAAAGTGGGCCGCTTGCAGAACTGCCGGTACCACGGCTTCAGCGCCTCGGCGGTCGCCTTGTCCTTCACCGTCGCGTCCACGCGCTCGCGCACCTGATTCATCTTCTTGAAGTCCGCGAGCTCCATGTTGCGCGCGAGTTCCTCGGGCGAAACGCCAGCGGCGTGCTCGACGGGCATGAACGCCGCAAGGTTGCGGATCAGGTCCGTCCAGCCGTCCGAGACCTCGTCAACTTCCTGATGACCGCCGGTGACGAGCACGTTGAAGTTGTCCATGCGCCGCCGCTGCCAGCCGGGCGTGAGCGTCTTCGCCCACGCGGGATCAGTCGGGCGATTGCCGCGCACGTCCACCGAGGAGGGGGTGCGCTGAAACACGAACAGCTGCTTCGCGTACTTCCCCAGGTGCGGCACACACTGAATCGCGGTGGCGCCGGTTCCAATCACCGCGACGCGCTTGTCGGCGAGCTTGTGCAAATTGCCGGTGGTGTCGCCGCCCGTGAAGCCATAATCCCAGCGGCTGGTGTGGAAGGTGTGCCCCGCGAAGCGGTCGATGCCAGGAACGCCGGGCAGCTTCGGGCGGTTCAGCGGCCCGTTCGACATCACGACGAAGCGCGCCTTCATGCGATCGCCGCGGTTGGTGGTGACGGTCCACCTGCGCTCCGCGTCGTCCCAGCGGATGTCCGAGATCTGCGTCTGGAAGCAGGCGCGGCGGTAGAGATCGAACTTCTCGCCGATGCGGCGCGCGTGCTCAAGGATCTCGGGCGCGAACGAATACTTCTCTTTCGGGATGTACCCGGTTTCCTCTAACAACGGCAGGTAGATGTACGACTCGATGTCGCACTGCGCGCCGGGGTAGCGGTTCCAGTACCAGGTGCCGCCGAAGTCGCCGCCCTTCTCGATGATGCGCACGCTTGTTACGCCCGCCTCGCGCAGCCGCGCCGCGGCGAGCAGCCCGCCGAAGCCGCCGCCAATCACGATGACGTCGCGCTCGTCCGTGATCGGCGCGCGCAGCAGCGGATCCACGTACGGGTCGTCGAGGTAGTGCGCGAAGGCGCCCGTCACCTCGGTGTACTGCTCGTTGGCGTCGCCGCGCAGGCGCTTGTCGCGCTCGGCGCGGTACTTCTCGCGCAACGCGTCGGGGTCGAAGGCTCGGGTCGGTTCGCTCATGCTCGGCTCCTCGCTCGCTCTCGCAAAACAGTCCGCGGGACCTGGGGGGATCGCTTTCGCTCTGCGCGTGTGGGCCATTTCACAGCGCGCCCGAGAAGGGCGCACTTACGATGGCGGCGGCCACGATGGAGGAAGCATGTCGTCGAAGCAACGCCGTCCCAAGACCACCCGTCCCGCCGAACGCGCAAAAGACGCTGCGAAGCGAGTGCTGCCGAAGGCTTCGTCCGGTGTCGCCGAGGCCGTATCGCCTTTCGCCGCCTCGGATGACGAGATCGAGTCATGGCTCACGACCGGTAAGAATCGCAGCCAGCTCGAAGACTATTTCGGGCCCGAGCAGCTGCGAGAACTCGAGGCGCTCGCGAGCGAGAGCGCCCGCGGCCGGGCCCGGGGTGGCGCCAAAGTGCTGTTGCTGCCCGGCATCATGGGGTCGAAGCTGGGTCGCCGGCGAAAGCTCGGCCCGAACGACGTGATCTGGATCGACCCGATCGACGCAGCCACCGGCCGCCTCGATCAGCTGGCATTGCCCGACGACGGCAAGATCGAAGCGCTCGGCGTCATGCTCTTCGCTTACCTGAAGCTCAAGCTGAGGCTCAAGCTCGCCGGCTTCGACGCGGAGTTCGTTCCGTTCGATTGGCGCCAGAGCCTTCGCACGCTCGGTCGGTCGCTTGCCGCGCGGCTCGCCAAATCCCCACCGCGAACCCAGCTCGTCGCGCACTCCATGGGCGGCCTCGTGGCGCGTGCGGCCCTGAAGGACCCGAGCGCGTCGAAAAACGTGTCGAGTCTCATCATGCTCGGCACCCCAAACTTCGGGTCGTTCTCCCCGCTGCAGGCGCTGCGTGCCGAGCACTCGACGGCGAGCAAGCTCGCAGCGATCGACCTCGAAAATTCCCCGGCCGAACTCGCCAGCGATGTCTTCGCCACCTTCCCCGGTCTGATCGAGATGTTGCCCTCGCCGGCGCGTTGGACTGGAATGAATCTCTACGACCGGGCGGCGTGGCCCACGGACAAGCCGGCGCCGTCCCAGGCGAGCCTGACCAGCGCCAAGAACGTGCAGTCGGAAGCGCTCGCGATCGCGGACGAGCGGTTCTTCTTGATCGCTGGCGTCAACCAGGAAACGGTGGTCGACTTCGTCGTGAAGGACGGCAAGGGCCTCTACGAAACCAGCCGCGAGGGTGACGGCACCGTACCGCTCGCGTTCTGCGAGTTGCCGAACGCAAAGACGTACTACGTCGAGGAATCCCACGGTTCGCTTCCTAACAACGGCGCTGTCGAGGGAGCCGTAGTCGACCTGCTGCGCGAGGGGAAGACGGACCGCCTCGAGACGACGTGGCTGCGTGCCGGTGTGCGCTCGCTGCGCAAGCGTGCTCCCGCGCCCGCGCTGGAGGCTTTCGAGGGAAGGCGCGGGCGGACGCTAACGAGCACGGACCGCCGTCGCGTGATCGAAGATTTCGTGTCCGCGAGTTCACGCAGCAACTTGCTCGCCCCCGAGCAGGGGCGCGCTGAAGGCGAGGCTCCGGCGTCGACGGGTTACGCGCACTCGATTCGAAACGTCGAGGTCACGCGACGCCGCGCCCACTCGATCGAGATCTGTCTCGCACGTGGAAGCATCACCGAGGCACGCAGCCGCGCGCTCGCGCTCGGGATGTTCCGCGGCGTCGACCCGGCGGGAGCCGCTGGTGCGATCGACGAGCGCCTCGGAGGGGCAATGAAGGAGGCGGCGACGCGACGCATGTTCTCTGCTGAGGTCGGCACCGTGTTCGTGGTGCCGGTCGGTCGTCATCTGCTCTACGCCGACAGTGTCGTGTTCGCGGGTATGGGGGCCTTCGACGCATTCAATCCCGCATCGCAGCAGTTCGTCGCCGAGAACACCATCCGGACGCTCCTGCGCTCGAACATCGAGGATTTCGCCACCGTGCTGTTCGGCGCGGGTTCGGGCTGGAGCGTCCCGACGGCGCTCGCGAACCAGCTCTCCGGCTACATCCACGGAATCCTCGACTCCGACCACGACCACCGCATGCGGCGCATCACGATCTGCGAGAGCGACGAGACGCGCTACGGCGAGATCAAGGAGGAGCTGTACCGGCTCGCGAGCACTTCGCTGTTCGACGGGGTCGTGGTGACGTTCGACGAGGTCGTACTGCCCGACGCGCCCATCTCGACCGCGACTCGCGCCGTTGCCGTGCTGAGCGAGCGCCCTGATCTCGCATACTTGATCGTCAACCGGGAGGAGAATCCGAATCCGAGGGGGGCCGGCGATCTCGCGGTCTATCGTGCGTCGGTCCTGACGAAAGGCCACAAAGCGACCGTCGTCAGCGGATCGCGGACGGTCAGCGCCGGCGCGCTTCACAAACACCTCGCGCAGCTCGAATCGGTCTCGGCTACGTCGCTCGCGAAGTTCGGCGCGGACCTCGCGGAAATGGTGCTCGAGCCAACCGTGGCCAACATCCTGAAGGAGATGCGCGGCAACCACATCGTCGTCGTGCACGACGCTGTCTCGTCGCGAATTCCCTGGGAGACACTCTCGATTGGCGGCTGGCAACCGGCCGCGGAGATGGGCCTGTCGCGACGCTATGTGGCCGAGAACCTCTCGGCTGCGAAGTGGCTCGAACAGCGCCGCAGCAGCGAGGGGATCAGCATTCTGCTGATCGCGAATCCGACGGGCGACCTCGCGGGCGCTGACGCCGAGGCCGAGCGCGTGAGGAAATTCTTCACCCCGAACTCCGGCGTCCGCGTGAACGATCGCCTGCGCGGCGCCGCGGCGACGCGCGACGCCGTTCTCGGAGAACTCGCGTCCGGCAAGTACGACGTGGTCCACTACGCGGGACACGCCTACTTCGACGCCGAGCAGCGCTCCCGAAGCGGCATCCTGTGTGCTGGCAACGAAGTGCTGTCGGGCGCCCAGCTCGCGGAGTTGCGGAGTTTGCCGAGCCTCGCGTTCTTCAACGCGTGCGAATCCGCGCGGGTGCGCTCCGCGGTGAATCGAAGAGATCACACTGTCGATATGCATCGGCGCGTCGAGCGCAATGTCGGTCTCGCGGAAGCCTTCCTGCGCGGCGGCATCGCAAACTACATCGGCACCTACTGGCCCGTCGGGGACGGGGCGGCTGAATCCTTCGCGACGACGTTCTACGGCAAGCTCGTCGCCGGCGGGAGCATCGGCGACGCGATCCAAGCGGCGCGGCGCAAGGTGCGAGATTCCGGCTCGATCGACTGGGCGGACTACGTCCATTATGGAACGCAGGACTTCGTGCTCAAGACCGCCCCGTGAGCACGCGCACCGTCGTGTTCCTCGGGGCCGGAGCGTCGGTGCCGCATGGGTACCCGACCACTGACGGAATTCTGCCGCGAATCTGGAACGGGCTCTCGGATGGAAGCTTTCGGAGGTGGGCGGGCCTCAGGAGAGGCCCATCCAGGGAACGGGAACGCCGAGCGCAGGAACTGCGCCGGCTCCTCGCGGTGCTGCTCCCCGGGATCGAGGGGAAGCGAGTGTTCCCGGGCGGCGCGTCGATCGTGGACCTCGTCTCACTTGTCGATCAGCTGATTGCCGAGGGGCGCTCTCCCATCCCCACCCTTTCCGAGGAACAGATGCGCCGCGCGCGCGGCATGCTGCAGCTCGGAATCAACGCGGCGCTTCAAGGAAGGAAGCGAGAGGCGCTGCGCGATGAACTCGTCCGCTGGCTTCTGGAACGTGCCGTGCGCCGGCCCAACAGCCGAGTCACGTTGATCTCCACCAACTACGACACGGTCGTCGAGAAGCGAATCTTCGATCAGTTCGTGACGCTGCGGGCTCCGATCGGGCGTCACATCGATTTCGGGATTCCGTGGCGTGACGCCTTTCGAGACGAGCTTCACGTCCGCCCGAAGGCCGCTCGCCTGGCCATCCTCAAGCTGCACGGATCTCTCAACTGGGTTCGCTGCGAGGTCTGCGGGCATGTCACGATCAATGTGCGCGACCGCATCGCCGCGATGGAGTTCTGGACGAAACTCGTCGAGTACAACCAGTGCTATTGCGCGGGACGCCTGCGCAGTCTCGTCGTCACGCCGTCATACGTACGGGACGTACGCGACGCGAATCTGCTCTCGATCTGGAACGCGGCAGTAGAAGATCTGCGCCGTGCAAACGAGTGGATCCTGATTGGCTACTCACTTCCTTCCGAAGACATCGCAATACGATCACTCTTGCTGCGGGCCTTTCATACACGGACGAAGCCGCGCAGTCTCCGAATTCGCGTCGTCCAATTCGAACCTGAGGCATGCCCCGAGAGTCCGACGCCCGTACGACAGCGCTACCTCGCGTTGTTCCCGTCGAACCATTTGAAGCAGAGCGACTACCATTCGAACGGCGTCGAGGAGTTCATTCGCAGGCAGCGCGCGCCCACCGAGAAAGCCCTCGCCTCCGGGCTGAAGCGTGCGTTCGGCAGGAACTAACCAGAGCGCTCGCCTCTGATCACGCCCTCGGCGGCAGCAGCAACGCCGAATTTTCGCCGTTCAACGCGGTATCGAGTTGTGCGAGGTCCGCACGCAGGCGGCGAAAGCGCGCGGCGCCGAGCAGCGCGGAGAGCTCGCTGCTCACGCGCGCGAGCACGACATCGACATCGCCCACGAGCGCTTTGCCGCGGCGCGTATAGACGACGCGCTTCGCGCGGCCGTCGAGCGCGTCGGCTTCGCGTGCGAGCGTGCCGTCGTCCTCGAGTTGTTGGACGAGCTGGCCGGTGCGCTGAAGCGTCAAGCGCAGGCGGCTCGCCAGCTCGGACATGCCGAGGCCTGCGAGCGGCAAGTTCGGCAGGACCTGCGTGGTTGCCGCGCTCATCTCGTAGCCGTCCGCTTCGAGGCCCGCGCGAATCCGGTCGCGAATGGCGGTCGAGAGCGCGAGCAGGTGGCGCGCGAGCTGGTCGGCGTCGCCGGGCCTCCGCTCGCGAACGCGGGCCCGCGTAGCTGCGCGTATGGCGGCGCCCGCACGCCGCGCGCCGCCCTTGGTCGCCCCGCTCGCCTCGCTCCGCCGCATGCCGCTTGACCTCGATAGCAAAGTCACTTTAGCATCGTCTCCCGCCCCACAAGGAGTCCGCCATGCCGCGACGCTTGTTCTCCGCCGATTCGCACTGCGTGATCCAGAGCGAGCAGGTAAAGAAGAACCTCGCCGCACGCTTCCACGCGGACTGGGACGCGGGCATGGCGAAGTTCGACGCGCAGCGCGCGAAAGAGATGAACGGGCAGAAGCTCGAACTCGAGGACTTCGTCGACCTCGAGGCGGCGCGGCACCCCGGCTACTTCGACGCGAAGGCCCGCCTCGCTGCGATGGACGCGGACGGCGTCGAGTGCGAGGTGATGTACTCGGAGTTCGACTTCACCAGCAAGGTTTATCAGGTAGGCGCGCACTGGCGGGAGTGCGCCACCGCCTACAACGATACGCTCTATCAGTTCGCGTCCGTCGACCCGAAGCGCATCCTGATCTCATATCAGCTGCCGCTGATCGAGATCGATTATGCCGTGAGCGAGATCCAGCGCCTGGCCTCGCTCGGCGCGCGCTCGATCCAGATCCCGAACTTCCCGAGCGAACTCGGCATGCCGGACTATCACGACTCGCGCTACGAACCGCTCTGGCGCGCGTTCGAGGAAACCGGCGTCGTGGTCGCAAACCACCTCACGTTGAAGGACGCGCTCTGGGACGTGTTCCGCCGTGATCCGACGCCGCAGAAGGGCATCTTCACCGCGCTGCCTGCGTTCGCGATCGCCGAGACGCTGCAGTGGTACATCCTCACGGGCATTATGGAGCGGCACCCGAGGCTGCGCGTGGTGTTCGTCGAGCCGGGCTTGTTCTGGCTGCCCGGCTTCATCCGCTACCTCGATTCGCGCATGCACCACCACTACGACTTCCCCGGCGTGAAGGAACTGCCCAGCACGTACTTCAAACGCCAGATGGCGGTCACCTTCGTGCACGAACCGGAGGGCGTGGAGCTGCGCCATCAGATCGGGCTCGACAACGTGCTGTGGTCGACGGACTTCCCGCACCCGGTCTGTAACTGGCCGAACGCCGGCGCGAAGATCGAGAAGCAGTTCGCGGGCGTGCCGGAGGCCGAGGTGCACGCGATCACCTGGGCGAACGGCGCGCGCATGTACGGAGTTGCCTAACACGATGGCGGGCGTGCTCGCGGGCCTGCGCGTGCTCGATCTCTCGTGGGGCATCGCGGGCCCGATGACGGCGATGCTGCTCGGCGATCACGGCGCCGAGGTCGTGAAGATCGAGCCGCCGAGCGGCGACCCGTTTCGCGCGCAGCTCGGCTATCGCGTCTGGCAACGCGGCAAGCGCAGCGCGTTCCTGGATCTGAAGGACGCGGGCGACCACGCCACATTTCTCGCGCTCGCGAAGCACGCAGACGTGCTGGTAGAGAGCTTCGCGCCGGGCGTGACGGCGCGGCTCGGGGTCGACTACGAGACGCTCGCGCGCGCGAACTCGCGGCTCGTCTACTGCTCGATCACCGGCTACGGCCGTAACAACGCGCACTCGGATCGGCCTGCCTACGATTCGCTGGTTGCCGCGCGCACGGGCCTCCACTTCGAGCAGCGCGGCTGGCCCGAGGGCGCGATCAACCACATGGCGCAGCGGCCGGATCCGTTCGCGCACCTCGAGTTCGACTACGCGCAGGTGCAAGGCCCCGCGCGTTCGGGCCCGGTCTTCCCGGCTTCGCACTACCCGAGCCTCGGCGCGTTCTTCGCCGCGTCGCTCGGGATCAACGCGGCGCTGCGCGCGCGCGGGATCAGCGGGCGTGGGCAGTGGGTGGAGACTTCGTTGCTACAAGGCGCGCTCGCGTGCGGGAGCGGCGTTTGGCAGCGCGCGGAGAAGCCTGACGCGAAGGACTTCGACAGCTGGATCCTCGGCGCGCGTTCGCCGAAGGGGCATTTCGAATGTGCGGATGGGCGCTGGATCCATAATTGGGTGCCGAACCCGCGCTTCCTGCTCTCGGCGTCCGCGGGTGAGAAGCTGAACGCGACGCCCGGCCTCGCGGCCAAGGGCGACCCGGATCGCTTCGGCACTGGCCCTGGCGAGCTGGTCGTCATGCAGCACTACCAGCCAATCCTGGCGGAGGCTGTTAGGAAGTTCCCGGCGCGCGAGTGGGTCGAAGCTGCTGCTGCCGCGAACATGACGATTCAGGACGTGCGCTCGCCCGAGCAGGCGCTCAGCGATCCGGTGTTCCTGGCCGACGGCTGCGTGGCGGAGGTGAGCGACCCGGAGCTCGGCGTGATCCGCCAAGTGGGCGTGAGTTATCGGCTCGCGAAGAATCCAGCCGCGATCGGCGCGCCGCCCGCGCGGCCCGGCGAGCACACGCAGGCGGTGAGAGCGGAAGCAGCGGCGCTCGCGGCGAAGCCAGCGCTGGGGCCGCAGCCTGGCGCGGTCGCTGCGAAGCCCGCGCGCGCGCTCCGTGCGCCGCTCGAAGGCATTACGGTGCTCGACCTCGGCCTCGCCATCGCGGGCCCGTTCGGCACGCAGCTGCTCTCGGACCTCGGCGCGAACGTGATCAAGATCAACGCGCTTTACGACATCTACTGGCACTCGAACCACATCGCGTACATGGCGAACCGCGGCAAACGCTCGCTCGCGCTCGATCTGAAGGACGCGCGCGCCATGAAGATCCTGCACGAGCTGGTCGCTCGCGCCGACGTAGTGCAGCACAACATGCGCTACGACGCGGCCGAGCGATTAGGGGTGGATTACGAGAGCCTGCGCAAAGTGAACCCGCGGCTGGTCTACTGCCACACGCGCGGCTTCGAGCGCGGCCCGCGCGAGGCGCTGCCTGGCAACGACCAGACGGGCGGCTGCCTCGCCGGCACGCAGTACGAAGACGGCGGCATGGCGCGCGGCGGCAAGCCCATGTGGAGCTTCTGCTCGCTGGGCGACACCGGCAATGGCTTTCTCTCCGCGATCGCGATCGTGCAGGCGCTCGCGCACCGCGACCGCACCGGCGAGGGGCAGTTCTGCGAAACCTCGATCGTGAATGCGCAGCTGCTGAACACCAGTTATGCGGTGGCGCGCCCGGACGGCACAGGCTTCGAGCGCCCGCACACCGACGCGCTGCAGACGGGGTTCTCCGCGCTGCATCGCTTCTACGAATGCGCGGGCGGTTGGCTGTGCGTGCTGGCGCCGAGCGACGACACGTTCGCGCGCCTGTGCTCCGCGCTCTCCGTGCCCGCGCTCCCGCACGACGCGCGCTTCGCCTCCGCCGCTGCGCGCGTGAAGCACGACGACGCGCTCGCCTCGCTGTTAGGCGCCGAGTTCGCGAAGCGCGGCGCGCAGGCCGCGTTCGCCGCGCTGGATGCCGCGGGCGTGCCCTGCGAAATCTGCGACCCCGAGTTCTCGCGCCGCCTGCACGACGATCCCGAGTTCGCGCGCCGCGGCTGGGTCGCCTCCTACCAGCACCCGTTCGTGGGCAAGCTCGACCAGATCGGCTTGTTATTCGATCTCTCGGAAACGCCGGGCCGCGTGCAAGGCCCGCCCCTCATCGTGGGCCAGCACAGCCGCGAGATCCTTGCGGAGCTCGGCTACAGCGCGGACGAGATCTCGAAGCTGTGCGCCGAGTGCGTGCTCGATTGGGAACCCGGCAAACCGCATCGCGTGGTGATCCCGAGCAAGTGGCTGCCCGAGCCCACCGCGGCGCCGAGCGAGTGATGCCGTCGTTGCATAACTCGATTTCGGAGACGTTCTTGCATAAGTCGGCCCGCGGAGTCGGCTCGGGACTTATGCAAGAACGTCCCCGATTTGGAGTTATGCAATGAGGGAGCCGACGCGGCCGGCGCCGATTCTCACGCCGGAGAATGCGTTCTTCTGGGAGGCTGCTGCGCGCGGAGAGCTTGTCGCGCAGCGCTGCGGTGATTGCGGAGATCTCCAGCACCCGCCGCGGCCGATGTGCCCGAAGTGCCACAGCCTGAAGCGCGAAGTCGCGCGCTTATCAGGGCGCGGCGAGATCTACAGCTGGATCGTGCCGCGGCATCCCGCGCCGATCGGGTTCGCGGAGGCGCCCGTGGTGGCGCTGATCGCGCTCGATGAGGGGCTGCGGCTCGTGTCGAACGTGATCGGCGTCGCGCCGGCTGACGTGCGCAACGGCATGCGCGTCGAGGTCGCCTTCGAGCCCACCGCGGGCGGGCACGCCGTGCCGGTGTTCCGGCGGAGCGCGTGATGTTCGGCAAGAGCGGGCGCGCAGTCGCGATCGCGGGCATCGGCCAGACGAGTTATGCGCGCCGCGACGAGCGCAGCGAGACGCAGCTCGCGGCGGAGGCCGCGCTGGCGGCGTGCGCGGACGCGGGTATCGCCCCAGCCGACGTGGACGGCATGATCACCTACACGCTCGATCCGGTAGACGAGATCGGCATGATCCGCGCGCTCGGCGTGCGCGATCTCGCCTTCACGAGCCGCGTGCCCGGCGGCGGCGCTGGCGCGCTCGCCACCGTTTATCAGGCCGCCGCGGCCGTCGCGTCGGGCGCCTGCGAGACGGTGCTGATCTGGCGCGCCATTAATCAGGGCGCCGCGGTTCGCTACGGGCAGCCGCAAACAGGCGGAGCCTTTGCGCCCGGCAGCGGCACGAGTTCGCTGCTCTGGTGCATGCCCTTCGGCGCGCAAGCACCCGCCACTTGGGCCGCGCTCGCGATCCAGCGTTACATGCACGAGTTCGGCGTCACGAACCGCGATTTCGGGCGCATCGCCGTGCTCCACCGCAAGCACGCCGCCACCAACCCCGCGGCGATCTTTCACGGCAAGCCCATCACGCTCGAGGAACACCAGGCTTCGCGCTGGATCGTCGAGCCCGTGCTGCGGCTGCTCGACTGTTGTCAGGAGAACGCCGGCGCGGCGGCCGCGGTGATTACGACGCTCGAGCGCGCGCGCGATCTGCGCCAAGCGCCGGTGCGCGTGCTCGCCGCCGCGCAGTCGATCCCGTTCAACGTCGAGGTGATCTCGAACTACTACCACGACGATCTCACCGTAATGCCCGAGGCTGTCGGCACGGCGCGGCGGATCTGGGCGCAGTCGGGCCTGACACCCGCGGACATGCAAGTCGCCCTGCTCTACGACGCCTTCACGCCCAACGTCATGAAGCAGCTCGAAGCCTTCGGCTTCTGCAAACACGGCGAGGCCAAGGACTTCGTCGCCGCGGGAAGCTGCGAACTCGACGGCCGCATTCCCACCAACACCCACGGTGGCCACAGCGGCGAGGCTTACATCCACGGCATGAACCTGGTGACCGAGGGCGTGCGACAGCTGCGCGGCACGGCCGCGAATCAGCTGCAGCGCGTGAACCACGCGCTCCTCTCCTCAGGCATGGCGGGCGCGATCTTCGGCAAGGCGTGAGCCCGTTCCGCAAGCCTAATCGGCGAGCGATTCGCCGATTCGAGCGAGCGGCCTAGTATCGATCCCGCACCACTCGCGTCCGAGGTTCCCATGACCCAGCACGCATGCATCCGCGGCGCCCTCCGCGCTGCCAGCTTCTTCCTCCCGCTCGCACTCGCCGGCTGCGCCGCTCTCCCCGTAACGCCCGCCGCGCGCAGCGTTCCCGCAGATTTCGTCGCGATTCCCGCCCCCGATGGCCTCTCGCTCGCGGAAGCCGGCGTTACCAGCGTCGATGCCGACATGCGCGCATTTCTCGAAGCAGAGGTCACCGGCGCGGGCGATCTCACCAAGCTCCGCCAACTGGCCCGCGCCGTGATCGAGAACCCGCGCTTCCGGATCGAGTACGACGAGGACACGCGCAGCGCCGCTGCCACCTTCGGAACGCTGCGCGGGAACTGCCTTTCCTTCACCAACTTGTTCGTTGCCCTCGCGCGCGAGGCCGGGCTGGATGTGAGTTATCAGGAAGTCGACGTGCCGCCGAGCTGGACGTCGCACGGCGACAGCTTCGTCGTGAGCCGCCACATGAATGCGGTGGTGACAATTCGCCAGAACGCCGACCACGTCGTCGATTTCAACATGGCCGAGTTCCGGGCCGCCTATCCGCGGCGCGCGATTTCGGATGCGCGCGCGGCGGCGCACTACTACAGCAACCTCGGCGTCGAGCGCATGCAGGCGGGCGAGCCCGCCGCCGCACTCGCGCACTTCCAGCGAGCGCTCGCGCTGGATCGCACGCTCGCGCAGGTGTGGGTGAACCTGGGCGCGTGGTATCGCCGCGA
>JANNRF010000055.1:0-2043 GCA_031401135.1 Deltaproteobacteria bacterium
CGCGCGCACCTGGTTCGCGTTCACGCTCGACCTGTGGAACCTCTACGACGGCAGCCCGGCTTGGAATTACGCGACGCAAGGCAGCAAGGCCGAGAAGGCGCGGCGCATGGCGGACCCGGACGTGCGGCGGCGCATGCGCGAGGAGTACGCGCTGCTTCTGCCGATCGGCGCCAACACGATCCCTGAGAACGTGATCGTGAATCGCGTGCCCCGGCATCCCGAGCTCGAGAAGTACCTCGGCAAGAAAGTCGGCGAGATCGCGAAGGCCGAGGGCAAGCACCCGAACGACGCGATGCTCGACATCGCGCTGGCGGGTGGTCTCGACGTCGAGTTCCGCGGCGGCGACGCGACGAGCAGCGATCCCGTGAAGGTCGGCGAGTTGATGAACGACCCGTACGTAATGGCCGGCGTCTCGGACGGCGGCGCGCACGTGAAGTTCTTCACCGGCGGCACCTACACCACCGACTTGCTGACGTGGCTCGTGCGCGACACCGGCAAGCTCACGCTCGAAGAGGCGCATTACCACCTGAGCTACCTGCCCGCGCAGGCGGCGGGCTTCACCGATCGCGGCTTCCTGCGCGAAGGCGCGCCCGCGGACGTGGTGGTCTACGACCTCGCGCGGCTGAAGCGCACGCCCGAGTGGGACTTCGAGATCGCCCACGACTTCCCGGCGAACGAGTGGCGCCGCATCCAGCGCGCGGAGGGCTACCGCTTCATCCTTGTTAATGGAGTCGTCACCTTCGAAGAAGGCAAGTGCACCGGCGCGACGCCCGGGCAGTTGTTGCGAAACGGCAAGATCGGAGCTGGCGCGATGCATCGCGCCGCCTGAGAGCAGCCCGCGCCGCCCTCCCCCAGTGGGCGCGGGCTCGCTCGAAGGTCTTCCCGAGGCTGCGCACGGAGTCGCCGCGCACACGGAGCGTGCGAGCGTCGGGCCAACTACGCGGGAGAAACGCATGCTGCTCTCAGACAAGGTCGCGATTGTTACGGGCGCGGCCTCGGGCATCGGCGCCGCGACGGCGCGCACGTTCGCGCGCGAGGGCGCCCGCGTCTGCGTCGCGGACCTGAACGGCGAGGGCGCGGAGATCGTGGCCAAGCAGATCGCCGCCGCGGGCGGGGACGCGTTCGCGCTGCGCGTCGACGTCACCGACGTCGCGCAGAACGAGCGCATGGTCGCCGAGACGCAGCGGCGCTACGGCCGCGTCGATGCTGCGTTTCTGAACGCCGGCATCGCCGCCGCTTCCACGATCGTGAACGGCGACCTCGACGCCTGGCAGCGAGTGCTTGCGGTGAATCTCAGCGGCGTCTTCTTCGGCCTCCGCGCCGTTGCGCCCGCGATCATCGCCACGGGCGGCGGCGCGATCGTGCTCACCGCCTCAGTCGCGGGCCTGCGCGGCGGGATCGGCATGCCCTCTTATTACGCCAGCAAGCACGGCGTGGTCGGCCTGATGAAGGCGGCGGCCGCGGAGTTCGCTCGGGCGAAAGTTCGCGTCAACGCGATCTGCCCGGGCGTGACCGATACGCCGATCCTTGGTGCCGCGCACGCCGAGCCTGCGTTCACCGAAGGCATTCTCGCGCGCATGCACCCGCTGCGGCGCGTCGGCCAGCCCGCGGAGGTCGCAGACTTCGTCGCGTTCCTGATGAGCGACCGCGCGCGCTTCATCACCGGGCAAGCGCACGCGATCGACGGCGGCATGTCTCAGGTGATGCCCGAGGGCGAAGCGTTCCCCGAGCACGGCACGCAATTCACCTCGCTGCTGGATGAGAAGAAGTAGCGGCGCGATGAAGGCGCTCGGCGGCTCGCACGAGATCGGCGCGCTGCGCACGCGCGCGCGGATCGGCGCGCACGTCGTCTGGGACGCACTCACGCGGCCGCTCGCGCGTTCTCGCGACGACGTGCCTTGGAGCGCGGAGGCGATTACGCCGGACTGGATCACGGCGGTGATGTGCAGCGCTCATCCGGAGGCGCGCGCGACGCACGCCCTGGTGAGCGGCGGTCATCAGGGCTCGAGCGTGCGGCGGCAGATCCACGTGCGCTGGAACGAG
>JANNRF010000056.1:0-20191 GCA_031401135.1 Deltaproteobacteria bacterium
CCACTAATCGTCTCCGAGACGCAGCGCCGCGAGGAAGGCTTCCTGCGGAATCTCGACCGAGCCGACGCGCTTCATGCGCTTCTTGCCTTCCTTCTGCTTCTCGAGCAGCTTGCGCTTGCGCGAGATGTCGCCGCCATAACACTTCGCGGTGACGTTCTTGCGCAGCGCCTTCACCGTGGTGCGCGCGATGATCTTCGCGCCGATCGCAGCCTGAATCGCCACCTCGTACTGCTGGCGCGGGATGAACTCCTTGAGCTTTGCGGCCAGCTCGGCGCCGCGCGTCTGCGATTTGTCGCGATGCACGATCAGCGAGAGCGCGTCGACGCCGTCGCCGTTCACGAGAATGTCGAGCTTGATCAGGTCGGCCTGCTTGTAACCCACGAGGTCGTAGTCGTAGGAGCCGTAGCCGCGCGTCAGGCTTTTGATCTTGTCATGGAAATCGTTGACCACTTCGGCCAGCGGCAGCTCGTAACGGATCTGCACGCGGGCGCCGTGCACCGAGATGTCGCGCTGCACGCCGCGGCGATCCTGGCAGAGCGACATGATCGAGCCGACGTACTCGTTCGGCGTATGGATCGTCGCGAGAATCATCGGCTCTTCGACGTGATCGAGCGTGCCCGGATCGGGCAGCGCCGCCGGCGATTCGATCTCGAAGCTCTCGCCGTTCGCTTTGACGACGCGATAGCGCACCGTGGGCGAGGTGGTGATTAGGGAGAGGTTGTACTCGCGCTCGAGGCGCTCCTGAATGATCTCGCCATGCAAGAAGCCGAGGAAGCCGCAGCGGAAGCCAAAGCCGAGCGCGGCGCTCGATTCGGGCTCGTAGCGGAACGAGGCGTCGTTGAGGCGCAGTTTCTCGAGCGCGGCCTTGAGCGGGGCGTAGCCGTCGTTCTCGATCGGGTAGAGGCCCATGAACACCATCGGCTTCACTTCGCGAAAGCCTGGCAATGCCTTCAGCGCGGGCGATTTCGCGAGCGTCACGGTGTCGCCGATGTGCACTTCTTCCAGCGACTTGATGCCGCAGAACACGATCCCCACTTCGCCGGCCCCGAGTTCGTCGACCTTGCGCGGATGCGGATCGATCACGTCGAGCTCCGCGATCTCGTGTTCGATCTTGTCGGCCATTAGGAGCGCCATGTCGCCCTTGCGCAGCCGGCCTTCCTGCACGCGCACCAGGATCGCGACGCCCATGTACGGGTCGAACCAGGCGTCGAAGATCAGCGCCTGGGTGCGCAGCGCGTCGGGATCGCCTCGGGGCGGCGGCACCACCTCGATGATGCGCTCCAGCACTTCCCTAATGCCTTGGCCGGTCTTCGCGGAGATAGGCAGCACGCTCTCGGCCTCGAGGCCGATCACGTCTTCGATCTCCTGCGCGGCGCGGTCGGCGTCCGCCGCAGGCAGATCGATCTTGTTCACAACGGGCACGATCGCGAGGTTCGCGTCGAGCGCGAGATACGCGTTCGCGAGCGTCTGCGCTTCGATGCCCTGCGAAGCGTCGACCACCAGGACCGCGCCCTCGCAGGCGTGCAGCGCGCGCGAAACCTCGTACGAGAAATCGACGTGGCCGGGCGTGTCGATCAGGTTGAGCGTGTACTCGATGCCGTCGCGCGCGGTGAACTTCATGCGCGCGGTCTGCGCCTTGATCGTGATGCCGCGCTCTTGCTCCAGCTCCATCTTGTCGAGGAACTGCGCCTTCTTCTCACGATCTTTCAGTGTGCCGGTTTCTTCGAGCAGACGATCGGCGAGCGTGCTCTTGCCGTGATCGATATGCGCGATGATGCAAAAGTTGCGGAGGAGCTTGGGGTCCATCGGATCCTGAGCCGGGCTCGGCTCGGCGAACGGGCTGTTGAGTTGTTGAGGGTAGGCGCTAGGGGCGCGGAACGCCGAGCGCCTGATAGAAGTAATCGCGCGTGCGGACGAGGCCGTCCTCCACCTTCACCCTCGGCTCCCAGGCGAGTTCGCGAAGCGCGAGCGTGCTGTCGGGGCGGCGCGATTTCGGGTCGTCGGGCGGCAGCGGCCGGTGCACGATCTTGCTCTTGCCGCCGCACAGCGCGTTGATGCGCTTCGCGAGTTCGAGCATCGAGACTTCCGCCTGGCTGCCGATGTTCATCGGGCCCACGTAACTCGAGTTGAGCAAGCGCCAGATGCCCTCGACCAGATCGTCGACGTAGATGATCGAGCGTGTCTGCGAGCCGTCGCCGTAGACGGTCATGTCTGCGCCGCGGATCGCCTGCGTGAAAAAGTTCGGAATCGCGCGGCCGTCGTTCACCTGCATGCGCGGGCCGAAGGTGTTGAAGATGCGCACGATGCGAACGTCGACGCCGTGGTGGCGGTGGTAAGCCATCGTCATCGCCTCGGCGAAGCGCTTGGCTTCGTCGTAGACCCCGCGTATGCCGACCGGGTTCACGTTGCCGAAGTACGACTCGGGCTGCGGCGAAACGAGCGGGTCGCCATAACACTCGGAGGTGCTCGCCAGCAGCAGCCGCGCGCCCTTCGCCTTCGCCAGGCCGAGCGCCTTGTGCGTGCCGAGCGAACCCACCTTCAGGATCTGAATCGGCAGCCGCTCGAAATCCGCGGGGCTCGCGGGCGACGCGAAGTGAAGGATTGCATCGAGCTCGCCGTTCACGTGCAGGTAGTTCGTGACGTCGTAGTGCTCGAACGAGAACTTCGGGTTGCCCAGCAGCGGCTGGATGTTGGCGATATCCCCGGTCAGTAGGTTGTCGAACACGATCACTTCGCAGCCCTCGGCGAGCAGGCGGCGGCACAGGTGCGAGCCAATGAAGCCCGCCCCACCGGTGACGAGCACTCGATTCAGCTCTCGCTTCGACATACTTCCTCCGCGCCTCCCCGCGCCTAATTCTTCACTGCGTCTGGCGAGGCGAGATACGCCGCGAGCGCCTCGCGCCAGGGGCGCAACGCGATGCCGAGCGCTCTCGCTTTGCCGAGATCGAGCACCGAGTAGCGCGGGCGCGGCGCAGCCAACCCGAGCGCCTCGGTCGTTAGGGGCTCGATCGGCCGATCGCTGAAGCCAGAGGAGTCGAGCACAGCGCGCGCGAACTCGAGCCAGGTCGCCTCGCCGTCGTTCGCGAAGTTCACGACGCCGCTTGCTTCGACCGCCACGAGGAAGACGATGGCTTCCGCGAGATCGGCCGCGTACGTGGGCCGCCCGCGCTGATCCGCGACCACGCGCAGCGGCTTGCCCGCTCGCGCCTGCGCGAGGATCGCCGCCGGGAAGTTGCGGCCGCGGCCGTAGAGCCAGCTCGTGCGCACCACCAACGCGCCGGGCGCTGTCAGCGCGGCGCGCTCGCCCGCGAGCTTGCTGCGGCCGTACACCGAGCCTGGCGCCGGCGCGTCCGCCTCGGTGTACGGGCGCTCTGCTTCGCCTGCGAAAACGTAATCAGTCGAGAGCTGCACGAACTTTGCGCCGCGCTCGGCGCAGAGACGCGCGAGCTGCGCCGGCGCCTCCGCATTCGCGCGCGCGGCATGCGCGGGCTCGCTCTCGCACAGATCGACCTTGGTGAGCGCCGCGCAGTTCACGACGACGCTCGGCGCGAACTCCGCGAACGCGCGCTCGAGCGCAGCGGCGTCGCACACGTCGAGCGCCGCGTGCGCAGGTGCTGCGAACTTCGCGCCGCGGGCGCGCAACGCGCCCTGCATCGCACTGCCCAGCTGCCCCGCACCGCCTGTGATTAGGTACACGAGAGTTGGCCGTTTTCGCTGAGAACGGCCGCTTCGGTTCTCACGGTCACCGCGGCTCTCGCGCGAGCACCCAGGTGGGCAGGCGCTGCTCGCGCTTCAGCGCGTCAGCGAGCACATCGGCGTCCGCTCGCGAGGCGATCGGGCCGACGCGCACTTTGTAACGCGCGCCATTGCCGCCCTCGTCCGCCACATAACTCGCGTGGCCGAGATTGCGCAGTTCGGCAGCGAGCCCGTCGGCCGCGGTCTGCGTCGCGAAGGCGCCGACCTGCACCGCGAAGCCGCCCGCGGGCGGCGCGCTCGAAACCGCGGGCGTCGAAGCATCAGGGTTCGCGGCTTCCACCCCGCCCGCATCGCTCACTTCCTCGCGCACGGGCGGCGTGGCGGTCGTGGGCAACGGCACGTCGGTGGTCTTGCCGGTCAAATGGTCTGCGACGAGGCGCGGTTCCTCGTAGGCGGCGCCTGCAACCAGTCCGACGCCGAAGCCGACGACGATCAGCAGCAGTGCGCCAGCGATCGTCGCGATCCAGCCTGGCCCGGCTTTCCTGGTTTCCTTCTCACTCATTACATGCGCTCCGGCGCGGTCATGCCGAGCAGCGCGAGACCGTTCGCGACGACGCTGCGTACGGCGGCTACGAGGCCGAGGCGCGCAGCCGTGAGTTCGGCGTCGTCCGAGAGCACGCGGTGGTTCTTGCCGTCCTGCAGGTACGGGTTCCAGAGCGCGGCGACGTCGCGAACGTAATAAGCGACGTGGTGCGGCTCGCAGGCCTCGGCAGCGCGCGCCACGGTCTCCGGAAACTCCGCGAGCTTGCGGATCAACTCGATCTCTTCGGGCAGCGCGAGCCGCTCCGCGTTCACCGCCGCAGCAGTCGGCAGCGGAACGCCGCGCTCGGCCGCCTGCCGCTCGATTCCGCAGCAGCGCGCGTGGGCGTACTGCAAGTAGTAAGCGGGGTTCTTGCTCCAGTCGCGCTCTTTCGCGAGGTCGAGATCGAAATCGAGGTGGCTCTCGGAGCGGCGCTGGATCATGAAGAAGCGGAATACGTCTGCGCCGACTTCCTTCACGAGTTCGTCGACCGTAATGAACGTCGCGCGGCGGGTGGACTGTTTCACGGTCTGGCCGCCCGCCGAGAGCGTCACGAACTCGTTGATCACGAACTCGACGCGTTCTGCCGGCAAGCCGAGCACGCTGAGGGCCGCCTTCACATAAGGAGCCTGATCTTTGTGGTCCGCGCCCTGCACGTCGATGATGCGTTCGAAGCCGCGCTCGAACTTCTGGCGGTGGTAGGCGACGTCGGGCAGCAAGTAGGTCGGCTCGCCAGAACTCTTCACGAGCACGCGATCTCGCGCGAGGCCGAAGTCCGTCGCGCGCAGCCAGACTGCGCCGCCCTCTTCGAAGACGTGCGCCGTCTTCCGCAGATCCGCGAGCGTCGCTTCGACGCGCTTCTCCGCGTACATCGTCGTCTCGTTGGTGTAGACGTCGAAGGTGATGCCGAGCGAATCCTGCGTGGCGCGGATCTCGGCGAAGATGCGCTGCTCCGCCTCTTCGCGAAAGCCGCGATCGCCGGGCTCCGCGAGCCAGCCCTCGCCTTCGCGCGCGCGGATCGCGTCGGCGATGTCGTAGATGTAGTCGCCCTGATAACCGTCGCGCGGGAACACCAGCGGCTTGCCGTCGATCTCCGCAGGCCACGGCAAGTTCTCGTCCTTCAGCGCGGCCTCCGGCGGCGCCGCGGCGCGGCCGAGCCGTTCGAGGTAGCGCGCGCGCACGGATTCGCCGAGCACGCGCATCTGGCGGCCGCCGTTGTTGAAGTAGTACTCGCGCGTGACGTCCCAGCCGGCGGCGCCTAATAGGCGCGCGATGCAGTCGCCGAGCACGGCCTGGCGGCCGTGGCCGACCGAGAGCGGCCCGGTCGGGTTCGCCGACAGGAACTCGACCATCACGCGGCGCTGCTTCCCGGCGTCGGTCTTCCCGTAATGACTGCCGGCGATGAGGATGTCGCGGAGCACGCCGCGCCAACCCGTGTGCTCGAGCCAGAAGTTCACGAAGCCCGGGCCCGCGATTTCAGCGCGCGCGACGAGCCCGCCCGCTGTGCCGATGCGCGCGATCAACAGCTCCGCGACGGCGCGCGGCGGCTTGCGCAGCCGCTTCGTGAGCACGAGCGCGGCGTTGGTTGCGAAATCACCGTGCTCGGGCTGGCGTGACGGGTCGAGGGCGAGCAGCGGCGGCGCGGCGCTGTCGCCCGCCTCTCTCAGCAGCTGGGTCACGGCGTCGTGAAGCGCGGTCTGGAGTCGTTCACGCACGGGAATCTCTCAGGGCGAGGCGCAGCGGCGGCCTCGGCGGGCTGGCGAAGGAGCGCGCGGAAGTTCGCGGCCTCGTCCGGATTCGTCAAGGATTTCGCAGGTTTGTGAGCCCTTCGTCGCGCACGACCCACTCGCCTGGGCGCGCCAATCGGAGATCCGCGCGGATCGCGCCCTCGGTCGCGAGCGGATCGCCGCGCAGCGCTTCAGCTTCCGCTTCGCGAACGGCGATGCGCGCTTCGATCTCGGCGATGCGCGACTTCGCGGCGACGACATCGCGGCGTAGATCAAGCCAATGACGGACTCCGGCGTCGCGATCGAGGAAACCCACGGCGAGCAGCGTGGCCGCGACGGAGAGCGCGATCAGCGCACTGCGCGCGTAAGAACTCGCGCGCAACTTCTTCTTGCGCTCGCTCGCATCGCGGCGTCCTCTTTGCTGCTGCATTGCCGCCACCCCGGCGCGCAACATAAGCAACCACCGCGCGCGTTCAATCCTCGGCTGGCGCTGCCAGCAACCGCTCGATGCGATCGACGTACTCGGGCGCGGACCAGTCGCGTTCGCCGATGTAGCGAGCGACCAGAATCCCGTCGCGATCGATCAGGAAAGTCTCGGGGTAACGCAGGCTCTGATAATCGCGGGCCGCTTGCTTTTCGCGGTCGAGCGCGATCGGGAACGAAAGTGCGAGCCGCTCGCGGAAGCGTGCGACCGCTGCCTCGTCATCGTCCACGGAGATTGCGACCAGCTCGAAACCTCGCGGCGCGAGCAGTGCATGAAGCCGCTGCATCGCGGGCATCTCTTGCTCGCACGGCGCACACCAGGTCGCCCAGAAGTTGACGAGTACGATCTTTCCGCGCAGATCGCGCAGCGCGATTTCACCGCCGCCGAGGCGCGGCAGCGCGAACTCAGGCGCCGCTAAGCCAACCTCGATTGGAGGCGCCGAGCGTTCGCTGGCCGCGATGATCCACGCTGCGCCTGCCAGCAGCGCGACCCCCAACAGCCATCGCGCAGCTTGGGTCGCGCTCAGCCGCCACTGTTGGACTCCGCTCAGGCTTCGCCCTCGCTGCGCGCCCGCGTCAGACGCGGGCTTGCCTTACTCCGCAGCCGGCGCCGCCTTCGCCGGGCGATCCACCAGCTCGATGATCGACATCGAGGCCGCGTCGCCGACGCGCACGCGCGACTTCATCACGCGCGTGTAGCCACCGGGGCGAACGCGGTAGCGCTCGGCAAGTTCACCGAACACTTTGCTCGCGACGTCGCGCGTGCGGATCACCGCCGCCGCCTGACGCCGCGCGTGCAGATCGCCGCGCTTGCCGAGCGTGATCATCTTGTCGGCGATGCGCCGCAACTCCTTCGCGCGCGAATCGGTCGTCTCGATCTGCTCGTGGTCGAGCAGCGCGGTCACCAAATTGCGCAGGAGGGCCAAACGGTGCCCAGTCGGGCGCGCCAGCTTTCCACGTCGATTCCCATGTCGCATCGGATCATCCCTCGCGTTCGCGTGCGCGCTGTTCGAGCTCCTTGCGGGAGGGGAAGTTCTCGAGGGCCATGCCCAGCGAGAGGCCCATCGAGGCCAGCACTTCCTTGATCTCGTTCAGCGATTTTCGGCCGAAGTTCTTGGTCTTGAGCATCTCGCTCTCGCTGCGCAGCACGAGCTCGCCGATGTAGCGGATGTTCGCGTTCTGCAAACAGTTCGCGGAGCGCACCGAGAGTTCGAGCTCGTCGACTGAGCGGAACAGGTGCGGGTTCAGCGAATCGCCGGCTTCGAGCACGGCCGCCGCAACTTCAGCGGGCTCGTCGAAGTTGATGAAGATGCTGAGCTGGTCCTTCAGGATCTTCGCGCCGTAGGCGATCGCATCGGCGGGCGCGAGCGAGCCGTCGGTCCAGACTTCGATGCTGAGGCGATCGAAGTCCGTCTCGCGACCGACGCGCGCTGGCGTCACCGTGTAGTTCACGCGGCGCACGGGCGTGAAGATCGAGTCGATCGGAATCGTGCCGATCGGCTGGTCTTCGACCTTGTTCTTCTCCGCCGGGCGATAGCCCTTCCCGAGATCGATCGTGCATTCGAGATCGAACTCCGCGCCGCCGGTGAGCGTCGCGATCTTGTGCTCGGGGTTCATCACCTCGATCGTCGAATCCTCGGCCGCGAGTTCCGCAGCCAGAACGACGCCGGTGCCGCTGCGCCGAATGCGCACCACCTTCGGACCGCCGGCGTTCAGGCGCAGACGCACGTCCTTGAGGTTCAGGATGATGTCGCTGACGTCTTCGAGCACGCCGGGCACCGTCGAGAACTCGTGCTGCACGCCGGACACGCGCACCGAAGTGATCGCGGCGCCCTGTAGCGATGAGAGCAGCACGCGGCGCAGCGAGTTGCCGAGCGTTTGGCCGAAGCCGCGCTCGAGCGGCTCACAGGCGAAGCGTCCGTAGCGCTCGCTCGTCTCTTCGGCCTCCGCCTCCAGACGCCGCGGACGGATCAGCTGCCGCCAGTTCCGGGTGATCATTTCTTGCTGCATGCGACTTCCCCCTAATGGGTGAGATTCAAGACTGAGGCAGGTTCCAACGCAAGGCTCGGCGCGCGGCCGAGCAGCGGGCTAGCGCGAGTAGAGCTCGACGATCAGCTGCTCTTCGATCGGCATCGTGATGTCTTGGCGAGCCGGCAGAGCCTTCACGACGCCCGTGAAGTTCTCCTTCTCGATCTCGAGCCAACCGGGAATCGCACGGCTCTCGACCGTTTCGAGCGCGCCAACGATGCGCGCGATCTGCCGCGAGCCTTCGCGAAGCACGATCTTCATGCCCAGCTTCACGCTGAACGACGGGATCGAGACGGTGCGCCCGTTCACAGAGAAGTGTCCGTGGTTTACGAGCTGGCGCGCTTCGGCGCGGGAAGTGGCGAAACCGAGCCGGAACACGGTGTTATCGAGACGGCGCTCGAGCAGCTGCAGGAGGTTGTCGCCCGCGCGGCCCTTCATGCGCGAGGCCTTCGCCATGGTGCCGGCGAACTGGTCCTCGAGCAGCCCGTACATGCGCTTCACCTTCTGCTTCTCGCGCAGCTGGACGCCGTACTCGGTGAGGCGCGGCTTGTTCTGACCATGTTGGCCAGGTGCGTACTGGCGCTTGTCGACCGAGCACTTCTCACTGAAGCAGCGGTCGCCCTTCAGGAAGAGCTTCGTGCCTTCGCGGCGGCAGAGTCGGCAAACGGGACCTGTGTAGCGTGCCATTGGGGATGAGTTCCTTTAAACGCGGCGCCGCTTGGGCGGGCGGCAGCCATTATGCGGAATCGGGGTGACGTCCTTGATCATGTTGATGCGCATGCCCGCGGTCTGCAGCGCACGCAGCGCGGATTCGCGGCCAGCGCCCGGACCCTTCACGAACACGGAGAGTGCGCGCACGCCGTGCTCGGCGGCCTTTTTGCAGCACTCTTCTGCAGCGATCTGCGCGGCGTAGGGTGTCGACTTACGCGAGCCCTTGAAGCCGTGAGCTCCAGCGCTCGCCCAAGCCAGTGTGTTCCCGACCGGATCGGTGATCGTGATGATGGTGTTGTTGAACGTCGACTGGATATGGGCGACGCCCGCCGCGACGTTCTTCTTGACCTTCTTCTTGCCAGATTTCTGCTGCATTCAGTTCCTGTTCGGGGCTGTGGTGAGATTTGAAGTCGCGGGGCTTTCCAGGTCTTGGAGGCCACTGTTCGAACTTCGCTCGGCTTCGCCTCGCTGCGCGCCCGCTTTGCGCGGGCTTGCCCTACTTCTTCGTGGGGGCTTGCTTCTTGCCCGCGACAGTTTTCCGCGGGCCCTTACGGGTGCGCGCGTTGGTGTGAGTGCGCTGGCCGCGCACGGGCAGGCCGCGGCGGTGCCGCAGGCCGCGGTAGCAGCCGATGTCCATCAGCAGCTTGATGTTCTGCTGTACTTCGCGGCGCAGATCGCCTTCGACCTGATAATCGCGTTCGAGCAACTCGCGGATCCGCACCAACTCGTCCTCGCGCAGGTGATCCGTGCGCGTGGCCGTGTCGATGTCGGCGCGCGCGCAGATCTGCCGCGCAGTCGTGTTGCCGATCCCGTAGATGTAAGTGAGAGCGGTTCCGATCTGCTTGTTACGCGGCAGATCCACTCCGGCGATGCGTGCCATACGGTTACCCCTGCCTCTGCTTGTGCTTTGGGTTGATGCACTGCACGCGGACCACGCCGCGGCGCCGGAAAACCCGGCACTTTTCGCACATCTTTTTTACGGAAGCTCGAACCTTCATGCCTGACTCCAGCGCCTAAGCGAGCGCTTTCTCGATGCGCTTCGAGACCTGCTCGATGCTGCCCTCGCCGTCTAATTCTTCGAGTACGCCGCGCCCTCGGTAGTACGCGATCAGCGGCGCGGTGATGTCCTTGTAAACCTGCATCCGCGTGCGGATCACCTGCTCGTTGTCGTCGCTGCGGCCCTCGATTTGCGCGCGCTTCAGCAAGCGCTTCACAAGCTCTTCCTCGTCGGCCAGAAGCACGATGCAGCGCTCCAGGGTGCATCCCAGCCGCGGGAGCATTCGATCGAGCGCGTCTGCCTGGGCCGACGTGCGCGGGAAGCCATCGAGGATGAAACCCTTATTAGCGTCTGCTTGGCCGAGGCGCTGCTCCGCGACGCCGATCACGACTTCGTCGGGCACCAACTTGCCGGCGTCCATGAAGGCTTTCGCGCGCTTTCCGACCTCGGAACCCGCGGCGACCGCCGCTCGCAACATGTCGCCCGTCGAGATCTGCGGGATGCCGAGACGCTCCACCAGAAGCTGGGCCTGGGTGCCCTTGCCGGCACCGGGGGGTCCGAGCAGCAGGAGGCGGCGCTTGCTCATCGGTTGAACCGGCCGCGCATGCGGGCGCCCTGCACGAAACCCTGGTACTGGTGCGAGAGCAGGTGCGCTTCGATCGCGGCGAGCAGGTCTTTGCTGACACCGACGACGATCAAGAGCGCGGTGCCGCCGAAGTAGAACGGCAGGCCCATCGAACTCGACAGCAACACCGGCAGCATGCAGATCGCCGAGATGTAGACCGCGCCGACGAGCGTCAGGCGCGAGAGCACGCCGTCGATGTACTTCGCGGTGTTATGCCCGGGCCGAACGCCGGGGATCGAGCCGCCCTGCCGCTTCAGGTTGTCGGCGACGTCGTCGGGGTTGATTACGATCGCGGTGTAGAAGAACGCGAAGAAAATGATCAGGGCGACGTAGAGCGAGTTGTACATCCAGCCGCCGGCGTCCAGGTAGTCCTGGATGAAGCGCGTAATTTCCGCCATCACGCCGACGTCGGTCGGAGAGATATTTCCGACCTGCGCGATCGTGCTCGGAAACACCAGCAGGCTCGAAGCAAAGATCGGGGGGATCACGCCGGCGGTGTTCACGCGCAGCGGGAAGTAGCTGAGGCCGCCCTGCGTCACCTGCCGCCCGACTACGCGGCGCGCGTGCTGGATCGGAATGCGCCGCGTGCCGCTCTCGACGAAGAACACGGCGCCCACGATTCCGACGATCAACACGAGCACGAAGAGCGCGACTGGAAGCGACAGCTGCTCGGTGGAGATGAGTTCCCCGAGCTGCCCGATCGCACCGGGAATCGAGACCACGATGCCGGAGAAGATCACCATCGAGATGCCGTTGCCGATGCCGCGCTCGGTGATCTGCTCGCCGAGCCACATGATGAAGGCCGTGCCAGTCGTGAGCGTGATCGTGGTCGTCGCGTAAAACATGAAGCCCGGGTCGACCACAGCGCCCTGCCCGAACGCGCCGCCCACGAGCGCGCGGCCCATCAGCAGGCCCTGCACGAGCGCGAGCCCAATCGTGCCGTAGCGCGTGTAGCTGGCGATCGTCTTCTGGCCTTGCTCGCCCTCTTTTTTGAGCGCATCGAGGCGCGGCACCACGATCGTCAGCAGCTGAATGATGATCGAGGCACTGATGTAGGGCATGATGCCCAGCGCGAAGATCGACAGTGTCTCGAGCGCGCCGCCCGAGAACACGTTGAAAAGCGCGAAGACGCCGCCACCCTGATCGTCGAAGAACTGGCGGATCACGGCCGGATCGATGCCAGGCGTCGCGATCTTGGCGCCCACGCGATACACGGCGAGCATGCCGAGCGTGAAGAGAATTCTCTTCTGCAGCTCGGGAATACGCGCGATGTTGGCGGCGCTTCCAATCACGCCACGATCTCCACGCTGCCGCCGGCGCCCTGCACCTTCGCGACGGCGCTCTCGCTGGCTTTGTGCACGCGCAGCTTCAAGCCTTGCGGCGCGTCGCCGGTGCCGAGCAGCTTCACCTGAGTCGCGTTGCGCTTCACGAGACCGCGTTTCGCGAGCGCGGCGAGATCGATCTCGGTGCCTGCCGCGAAGCCGACGAGGTCGCCGACATTCACGATCTCACAAGGGATGCGATGGATGTTCGTGAAGCCGCGCTTGGGCAAGCGGCGCACGAGCGGCATCTGGCCGCCTTCGAAGTAGAAGGGCGTTTCGTTACCGCGCGAGTTCTTGCCTTGGCCCTTGCCGCCGCGGCCAGCGGTCTTGCCGAGCCCCGAACCGGGCCCGCGCGCGGCGCGCTTTCGCTTCTGTCGCGCACCCGGGCGCGGCGCGAGTCGATCCAACATCGCCTACTCCTCCACCTTCACGAGATGCGAGACCGCGCGAATCATGCCGCGCGTCGACGGTGAGTCTTCGACCAGCGCAGTGGCGTGGGGCTTGCCCAGCCCGAGCCCGCGCAGCGTCGCCTTCTGCCTCTCACCATAATGAGCGCCGCTGCGCACTTGCTTCACGCGGATCTTCTTCGCGGTCATCGCGCGAGCTCCGCGCGGCGCGCTTCGGGATCGCGCAGCATTTGCAACGCAGCCAGCGTCGCGTTCACCACGTTGTGCGGATTGCTCGTGCCGAGCGCCTTCGAGAGCAGGTCGCGAACACCAGCCGATTCCACGACCGCGCGCACGCCGCCGCCAGCGATCACACCCGTGCCGGCGGACGCGGGCTTCAGCAGCACCTTGCCCGCGCCGAAGCGGCCGAGCACTTCGTGCGGAATCGTGCCGTTCAGCAGCGGCACGCGCATCAGGTTCTTGCGCGCGCGCTCGACGCCCTTGCGGATCGCCTCGGGTACTTCGCCCGCCTTGCCGAGCCCCACGCCCACGATGCCGTTGCCGTCGCCGACAACGATCAGTGCGCTGAAGCTGAAGCGGCGGCCGCCCTTCACGACCTTGGCGACGCGGTTGATGTGCACCACGCGGTCGTTCAGTTCGTAATCGTTTGCATTGAGCTTTTCGCTCATCTGGACCTCTGCATCATTGTTAGAACTTGAGGCCCGCTTCGCGCGCCGCTTCCGCGAGCGCCTTGACGCGACCGTGATAGAGGAAGCCGTTGCGATTGAAGACGACCTGTTCGATCTGATTCGTCTTTGCCGCTGCGGCGATCGCCGCGCCGACTCGCTTGGCCGCCTCGATGTTGCCGGTGTAGCCGTCGACGACGCCTTCCTGGCGTGTCGAAACGGTTGCGAGCGTGCGGCCGGCGGCATCGACGAGTTGCGCGTACATGTGCCGCGCGCTGCGGAACACCGTAACACGCGGACGCTCGCTGCCCTCGATCGAACGCTTGACGCGACCGCGCCGCGCGAGCCATGCCTTGCGCGTCGCGCTGTGAACCTTTCGTTTCATGCTGCCCTCGATTCCTGAATCAACGGATCATCAGCCCGCAGCGGCCTTGCCGACCTTGCGGCGCACTTGCTCGTTCACGTACCGCACGCCCTTGCCCTTGTAGGGCTCCGGCGGCCGGATCTCGCGGATGTTCGAAGCGAACTGGCCAACATCGTGCCGGTTCGCGCCTTCGACTTTGATCTTGTTCTCGCCGACCGAAACCTTGAGGCCTTCGGGGATTACCAGCGAGATCGGGTGCGAGAAGCCGAGCAAGAGGTTCAGGTTCTTGCCCTTCACCTCTGCGCGGTAGCCGGTGCCCTGAATCTCGAGTTCGCGGGTGAAGCCCTGGGTCACGCCGACCACCATGTTCTGCACGCTGGCGCGCACGAGGCCGTGCAAAGATCGCGTCGTGCGCTCGTCATCGGGCCGCAGGAAGGTCACTTCGCCGCTCGTGATCTCGACCTTGACGCGCGCGTGCAGTGCCTCGCGCAGAGTGCCCTTCGGGCCCTTCACTTCGATCACGCCGTCCTTGTGCGTCACGTTGACGCCCGACGGAATCACGACCGGTTTTCGTCCAACGCGCGACATCTCCGACCTTTCGCGAGCTTCGCTCGCCTCTGCTTTCTCGCTTCGTTCGCTCACGAGCCACCCGGCTCGCTGCGCGCTGCCGACGCGCTTCGCGCGTCAGGCAGCTGGCCTACCAGACCTCGCAGAGCAGTTCGCCGCCGACGCGCTGCTCACGGGCAGCCGCGTCCGAGAGCACGCCCTTGTTCGTGGAAATCACAGCCGTGCCCATCCCGCTGCGGACGCGGGGAATTGCCTCGACTTCGACATACACGCGGCGGCTCGGCTTCGAGACGCGGCGCATGCCATCGATTACGGATTCGCCGTTCGCTCCGTAGCGAAGCCGGATGCTCAGCACCGGGCGCCCGCCCTCGGCCTCTACGCCGACCGAATCGAGGTAGCCGGCGTCGGCGAGCACGCGCGCGACCGCAAGCTTCAACTTCGACGACGGACATTTCAGCGACGGATGCCGCGCCTGCCCCGCATTTCGGATGCGCGCCAGCATGTCGGAGATGGGATCGGTATTGCTCATTTCCTCTCCTAGGCCCGGCGGAACGGCATGCCGAGGTGCTTCAGCAATGCGAGCGCCTCGGCGTCTGTCGCAGCGCTGGTGCACACGGTCACGTTCATGCCCACGATCTTTTCGACTTTGTCGAAATCGACTTCCGGGAAGATGATTTGTTCCTTCAAGCCGAGCGTGTAGTTGCCGCGCCCGTCGAAGCCCTTGGTCGGGGTGCCGCGGAAGTCGCGCACGCGGGGCAGCGCGACGTTCACGAGCCGATCGAAGAACTCCCACATGCGCGCGCCGCGCAGTGTGACCATGCAGCCGATCGGGAGCCCAGCGCGCAGTTTGAAGTTGGCGATCGCCTTCTTCGACTTGCGCACGAGCGCCTTCTGGCCGGTGATGGCCGCGAGTTCTTCCGTTGCGCGTTCCATCAGCTTCGGATTCGCCACGGCTTCGCCGAGGCCGATGTTCACGACGATCTTCGTGAAGTTCGGAACCTGATGCGGATTCGTGTAGCCGAACTCTTTGGTGAGCTTCGCGGCCACTTCACTCCGGTATCGCTCTTTGAGGCGCGGGACCGCCATTAGAGGACCTCCGGCGCGAGCGAAATGATCTTCATGAACTTCTGCGCGCGCAGTTCGCGTGCGACGGGCCCGAAGATGCGGGTGCCGACCGGCTCGCGCGCGTTGTCGATCAAGACCGCCGCATTGTCGTCGAACTTGATCCACGACCCATCCGATCGCGGCACGCCCTTGCGGGTGCGTACGACGACGGCCTTGCGCACTTCGCCCTTCTTGACGCGCCCGTTCGGAATCGCGTCCTTCACCGTCACGACGATCACGTCGCCGATCGACGCGTAGCGCCGGCCGGTGCCGCCGAGCACGCGAATGCATGCCACTTTGCGGGCGCCGGAATTGTCGGCGACTTCGAGTTCTGTCATGTGTTGAATCATGGCTCTTTACCCTTGCGCCCGGCGCGCCTTCTCGAGCGTGGCCGTCACCTTCCAGCGCTTGCGCTTGGAGAGCGGGCGGTGCTCGATGATGCGTACGCGGTCACCCACGCCGCACTCGTTGGCTTCGTCGTGCGCCATGAAGCGGGCGAAGCGACGCACGTACTTCGAGTACGCAGTGTCCTGCACCAGGCGCTCCACAGAGACGACCACGGTCTTGTCCATCTTGTCGCTGACGACCACCCCTTCGAGTGTTCGCCGCCGTCCTCGTTCGTTCACTGGTTGGCTCCAACCTTCTCGCGCAGCACGGTCTCTACGCGCGCGATGTCGCGGCGCAGGCTCCCTAACAACGCGGTGTTCTCGAGCTGGCCCGTCGCCTTCTTGATGCGGGCATTCCACAGCTGGTCGCGCAACTCGCGGCCCTTGGCCGCGAGCTCGACCGGCGCGAGATCGCGCAGCTCACTTGCTTTCATGACGCGAGCTCCTCGCGCGTCACGACGCGCGTCGGAATCGACAGCTTGTGCTGCGCGAGCCGGAACGCTTCCTTCGCGATCTCAGGCGTCACGCCTTCCATCTCGTAGAGCATCCGGCCGGGCTTCACGACGCAGACCCACTCTTCCACTGCGCCTTTGCCCTTGCCCATGCGGGTCTCGGCCGGCTTCTTGGTGATGGGCTTATCAGGGAACACGCGGATCCAGATCTTGCCGCCGCGCTTGATGTGGCGCGTCATCGCGATACGAGCGGCCTCGATCTGGCGCGCCGTCAGGCGTCCGCGGTCGAGGGCCTGCAGGCCGTACTCGCCAAACGCGACGGTGTTGCCGCGATATGCGAAGCCGCGCATGCGGCCCTTCATCTGCTTGCGATATTTGGTTCGTTTGGGCTGAAGCATGGCTCTACCTTTGCGCCTCGTCCCGGTTGCGGTCGGCGAGTGCGCCCGTGCGCATCTCTTTGTCCGTGATGTCGCCCTTGAAAATCCAGCACTTCACGCCGATCGCGCCGTAGGTGGTCTTTGCGGTCGCTATGCCGAACTCGATGTCCGCGCGCAGCGTGTGGAGCGGCACACGACCTTCCGCGTAGCGCTCGCGCCGGCTCATCTCGGAGCCTCCGAGGCGGCCGCTGCATTCGAGGCGGATGCCCTTGGCGCCGAACTTCATGGTCGCCGTCATCGATTTCTTCATCGCGCGGCGGAAGGCGACGCGGCGCTCGAGCTGCATCGCGATGCTCTCGGCGACGAGCTGCGCGTCGAGCTCCGCCTTCCGGATCTCTTTGATGTTGATGAAGATCTCGTGCGGCGTGAACTTCGCGAGTTCCGCGCGCAGCGTCTCGACTTCCGAACCGCGCTTCCCGATCAGGATGCCAGGCCGCGCGGTGTGGATGTTGATCACGCACTTCTCGCCGGTTCGCTCGATCACGACCTTCGAGATGCCGGCGTGAAAGAGCTTGGCCTTGATGTGCTTGCGCAACCGGAAGTCTTCGTAGACCTGTTCCTGGTAACGCCGCTCGTCGAACCAGTTCGACTTCCAGCCATAGAGCGTCCCCAGGCGAAAACCGTAGGGATGGACTTTTTGTCCCACTTTTATCGCTCCTCCAACTCGACGGTGATGTGCGACGTGCGTCGCTGAATCCAGTTCGCGCGGCCCTGAGCGCGCGCACGGATGCGCCAAAGGCTCGCGCCTTCATCTACGAAGATTCGCGAGACGATCAGGTTGTCGACGTCGATGCCGGCCTTCTCGCGATCGTTCTTCACTTCCGCGTTGCTGATTGCGGACTTCACGAGCTTGCGGATCGGGCGCGCGACGCGCTTCGTCGACAGCGCGAGCAAGTCGAGCACCTTCTGCACTTGCATGCCGCGCACTTGGTCCGCGACGAGCCGCGCCTTGCGCGCACTCACGCGGCAATCTCTGAGAACTGCGTGGGAGGCGCTCATGCCGGCTTGACCGCCTTCGCGACGACCGAGTGACCGGTGAACTTGCGCGTAGGCGCGAACTCACCGAGCCGGTGGCCGACCATGTTCTCCGTCACGTAGACGGGCATGAACAATTTTCCGTTGTGCACGTGAAAGGTGAGACCAATCATGTCGGGCGTCAGCATCGAGCGTCGCGACCAGGTCTTGATCACCTGTTTCGAGCTGCTCGCGGACGCGCGCGTGACCTTCCGCTGAAGACTGGGATCCACGAACGGACCCTTCTTGATGGAGCGGGCCATTCCTACTTCCTCCGCTTCAGGATGAGCTTGTCGGATGCCTTCTTGGTGCGGGTCTTGTGACCCTTCGTCGGTACGCCCCAGGGCGTACACGGATGGCGTCCACCGGATGACTTGCCTTCGCCGCCGCCCATCGGGTGATCGACGGGGTTCATCGCCACGCCGCGCACGTTGGGCTTCTTGCCCTTCCAGCGCGAGCGGCCGGCCTTGCCGATCTTGACGTTCTCGTGGTCGAGATTGCCAACCTGCCCGATCGTCGCGAGGCAACGGCCAAGAATTAGGCGGCTCTCGCCGCTCGGCATGCGCAGCTGGGCATAATCGCCTTCGCGAGCCATCAGCTGGGCGCTGGCGCCTGCGGAGCGCACGAGCTGCGCACCCTTGCCGGGCTTCATCTCGACGGCGTGGATCACGCTGCCGAGCGGGATGCTCGCGAGCGGCAGCGCATTGCCCGGGCGGATCTCGGCGGTCGGGCCGGAACTCACTTCGTCGCCGACCGAGAGGCCTAGCGGCGCGAGGATGTAACGCTTCTCGCCATCCTTGTAGTTGAGCAGCGCGATGTAGGCAGAGCGGTTCGGGTCGTACTCGATCGCTGCGACCTTGGCCGGAATGCCGGTCTTGTTACGCAGAAAGTCGATCGTGCGGAAAAGGCGCTTGTGGCCACCGCCGCGATGCCAGCTCGTGGTGTGGCCGTGCTGATTGCGGCCGCCGCTCTGATTCTTGCGCCCAGTCACGAGCGAGCGCTCAGGGCGCTTCTTCGTGACCTCGGCGTAGTCGAGGACGCTCATCTGGCGGCGTCCAGCGGACGTCGGATTGTAAACTTTCACAGGCACGGTCAGACCCCTTCGAAGAACTCGATTTTCTGGCCCTCGGCCAGGACCACGATTGCCTTCTTCCACGCGCGGCGAGCGCCGACGAATCGGCCGACGCGCTTCTTCTTCGCCGGCGGCGTGAGCGTTCGCACGCGCAGCACTGACACCTTGAACAGTTCCTCGACCGCGCGCTTGATGTCGTGTTTCGACGCGCCCGTGTCGACCGCGAGCGTCACGGCGTTGGAGAGTTCGCGCGCCACTGTGGACTTCTCAGTCACCACGGGGCGGAGAATCACGTCATGCAGATTCACGCTTCGCTCCCTGCGCTGGTGGCAATTAGGCGCTGCTCGAGCGCGACGACCGCGTCCTTGGCAATCACCAGCCGCTCGTGTCGCAGCACGTCGTACACGTTGAGGCCCTCTGCGCGAATTACGTCGATGCCGCGCAAATTGCGCACCGAGAGTTCGAGCTGCATTTGCTGCGTGGCCGTAACAAACAGCACCGTCTTGCCCGCCACGCCGAGCGTGCCGAGCAGATCGAGCGCGCGCTGCGTCTTCGGCTCGGAGAGCGCGAGGCCGTCGGCGATCACGAGCGCGCCTTCTTTGTGGCGCAGCGAGATCGCGCCGGTCAGCGCCGCGCGCCGCGTCTTCTTCGTGAGCTTGTGCTCGTAGTTGCGCGGCGTCGGGCCGAACACGACACCACCGCCTGCCCACTGAGGAGCGCGAATCGTGCCTTGGCGCGCGCGGCCGGTGCCCTTCTGCTTCCACGGCTTGATGCCGCCGCCCGAAACACTGGCGCGGTTCTTGGTCGAGTGCGTTCCAGCGCGCCGCTTCGCGAGCTGTCGCCTGACCTCTGCGTGGAACAGGTGCGCGCGGATCTTCGCCTCGAAGATCGCCGGAGCGAGTTCGATTTGGCCCGCCGTGCCGCCGCCTGCTGCCTTTACTTCTACCGTCGCCATGATTCAGCCTTTCAGCCTTCGCTCGCCCGTTTCGCTCGACTCCGCTCGGCTTCGCCTCGCTGCGCGCCTCGCTTGCCGCTCGCTGCGGTTCGAGTGTCGACCCCTCAGATCTTGATCTCGACGTCCACGCCCGCGGCCAGCTCCAGCTTCATCAGCGCATCCACCGTCTGCGGAGTCGGATCCAGGATGTCGATCAGCCGCTTGTGCGTGCGGATCTCGAACTGCTCGCGCGACTTCTTGTCGATGTGGGGCCCGCGCAGCACGGTGTAACGATTGATCGAAGTCGGCAGCGGAATCGGCCCAGCGACCCGCGCTCCCGTGCGTGCCGCCGTGTCCACGATCTCGCCGACGCTCTGGTCGAGGAGCTTGTGGTCGTAAGCCTTCATCCGGATGCGGATCTTTTGCGTCGCGATTTCAGTGGCCATGTTCTTGTTGCTCCGCGCTTGCGCGCTGTCGGCCTAATTACTCGATGATCTCGGCGACGACGCCCGAGCCGACCGTGCGGCCGCCTTCGCGGATCGCGAAGCGCTGCTCGCGGTCCATCGCGATCGGCGTGATCAGCTCCACCGTGATCTCGACGTTGTCGCCGGGCATCACCA
>JANNRF010000057.1:0-26519 GCA_031401135.1 Deltaproteobacteria bacterium
GCACTGTCCACCTAACAGATCGATCGCGGGAATCAGCTCGAAGGCGCTCATCGCCCTGGCGCCTTCGGCCCGACGGGCCCGAGGGGCAGCGCGTTCACGAGCTCCTGCGCGCCCCAGCGCGCGAGCTCTTCCGCCGTCAGCCAGCGCGAACCCTTGCCGGGGTAACGCCCGGCGCGCAACACGTTCTCACCGAGCGGCTGCTGCCGTTCGTCGAACTCGCCGCTCCAAAGCAGCCTGCCGTTCGGCGCGCTCTGCAGCGTGATGCGGAAGCCGACCGCGGCCGCCTCGAACGTCCCATACGCCTCGCCCTCGCGTTCTTCCCAGCGCGTGAGATCGCCGAGCACCACGGCATCGGCACCGTACTTCTCCGCGAGCACCGCCGCGGCGCGACGCGACGGGTCCGCCTCCGCGAGCGTCGCGGCGACGTCCTCGGGCGTAATCACTTCGAGGCCGCGCGCCGCGAGCGCTTCGGCCACGTAGCGCGAGACGAGCTGCGCAGCGACGCGCGGCTGCGTGCCGTTTTCGGGCGCGCGCACGAGCGGCGATGCCGCGAACGGCAGCACTGCGATGCGGCGCAGTGGCGCGTCGAGCTCCGCGAGCGCGGGCCGCGCTTGGCCCGCGACCGTGGGCGTGCACGCACTCGCGGTGAGCAGTGCGAGCGCGGCGGCGGTGCCCATAATGACTCGCGAGGCGCGCCTCATGACGCGCGCAGCCACGCCGCGAACGCGTCGAGCAGCCGCTTGCCCGCACTCTGGCTCTTCTCCGGATGAAACTGCACCGCGAACACGTTGCCGCGCGCGACGGAGCTGGTGAACACGCCGGCATAATCGGTCGTTCCCACCACGTCGCGCGCTTCCGCCCCGACCACGCGGTACGAGTGCACGAAGTAGTAGACGTCGTCGCTCGCGAGCTGCGCGAGCACGGGGTGCGCACCGCTCCACTTCACCGAGTTCCAGCCGATGTGCGGGACGTGCAGCGGGTGATTCGCCGGGAAGCGCTCGACGCGGCCGGGCAGAACGCCGAGCCCGGTGGTCAGCCCGTGCTCGTCGCTCGATTCGAATAACACCTGAAGGCCGAGGCAGAGCCCGAGGTAGGGCTTGCCGCGCGCGATCGATTCGCGCACCGCGTCGCCGAGGCCGCTGCCGCGCAGGCTCGCCATCGCGTCCGCGAACGCGCCCACGCCTGGCAGCACGATCGCGTCGAAATCACGAAGCTCCGCCGCGTCCGACACGACTTCGACCGCGAGCGCCGAGCGCGCGAGCGCCTTCGCGACGCTGCGCAAATTGCCAGCGCCATAGTCGACGACGGCCACGCGGGGGGATGCGGTGGGCATGCAGCGCAGACACTACCGACCCGCGTCGGCCTCGCTGCGCTGTGCGCACCCTCCTCGATGCCGACCCGCGCCATCCGCGATGCCTGAACGACTCCAATGACGCGGCTCCTCCAACCCAGGGCGCGAGGCCGCAAGCGAAGCGCGCAGCGAGGCGGAGTCTTCGGAGCCAAGCGAAGTAAACAAGGAAGGATCTAGTTCGCGCGCGAAGCGCGAGGACTAAAGCGCGCCCTTGACGCTCGGCACATCCGTCACGCGCGGGTCGATCTCCACCGCGACGCGCAGCGCACGCGCGAAGCCTTTGAAGATCGCCTCGACGCCGTGGTGCGGGCTCATGCCGTAACGCAGCTCGACGTGCAGATCGAGGCCGGCGTTCTGCGCGAACGCGTACAGGAAATCCTCGACCAGCGAGACGTCGAAGTTGCCGACGCGATCGTTCGCGAGCGCGACGCGATACACGAGGAACGGCCGGTTCGAGACGTCCACCGCGACGTCGGCGCGCGCCTCCGCCATCGGCAGCGACTGCTGGCCGTAGCGGCGGATCCCGCGCGCGTCGCCGAGGGCCTTGCGCAGCGCTTGACCGAGCACGATGCCGACGTCTTCCACCGTGTGGTGGAGATCGACTGCGAGATCGCCCTGCGCGCGCAGTGTTAGGTCGAAGAGGCCGTGCTTCGCGAACGACTCGAGCATGTGGTCGAAGAACGGGATGCCGGTGGCGACGTCGTACGCGCCCGTGCCGTCGATCGTGAAATCGAGGCGGATCTCCGTCTCGCGCGTCTTGCGCTCGATCTTGGCTTTCCGAATCGAATCACTCACTGCATTGCTCCGAGGCGAAATCCCCTACCAATCGACTTCCGCTTCCGTGCCCGCCTCGCGCGCTGCTTCGCGCTCGCGGCGCGCTTTGCGGATCTTCGCGAGCCGCAGCTCCACCGAAACGCCGTGGCCGGTGAAGCCTTCGAGGTTCGCGAGCCGGATCACGTCGGCGCCGAGTTCGCGCAGCTTCGGCGGCTCGAAGCGCACGAACGCGGTGCGCTTCAGGAAATCGTCGACGCCCAGCGGCGAGAAGAAGCGCGCGGTGCCGCCGGTCGGCAGCACGTGATTGGGGCCCGCCAGGTAGTCGCCCACCGCGACGGGCGTGTAGTGGCCGAGGAACACGGTGCCGGCGTTCTTCACGCGCTTCAGCTGCGCTTCGGCGTCGTCGGTCGCGATCACGAGGTGCTCTGGCGCATAACGATTCGCCAGCTCGAAGGCGTGGTCGATGTCGCGCGCCACCACGATTGCGCCGTTCGCGAGCGCCGCGCGCGCGATCTTCTCGCGCGAAAGCTCCTTCAGCTGCTTCTCGATTTGCTCCTGCACTCGCTGCGCGATCGCCTTCACAGGCGTAATCAGAATCGCGCTGGCGCCTTCCTCGTGTTCCGCTTGCGAGAGCATGTCCGCCGCGACCCAGGCCGGCGTCGAAGTCCTGTCGGCGATCACGACCACTTCGGTGGCGCCGGCCTCGCTGTCGATCGCGACTTCGCCGAACACGAGCTTCTTCGCGTGCTGCACGTAGGCGTTGCCGGGGCCGACGATCTTGTCGACGCGCGGCACGCTCTGGGTACCGAACGCGAGCGCTGCGATCGCTTGCGCGCCGCCGACGCGGAACACGCGGTGTACGCCCGCGACGCGCGCCGCCATCAGGACTTCGTCGCGGATCTCGCCGTTCTTGCCGGGCGGCGTGACCATGATGATCTCGGGGACTTCGACCACCGAGGCTGGCACCGCGTTCATGATCACTGTCGACGGGTAGCTGGCCTTGCCGCCGGGCACGTAGATGCCGACGCGCTCGAGCGGGCGCACCTTGTGGCCCATTAGGGCGCCGCCCTCTTCGCGCATCTCCCAGCTCGACGGGATGCGCTTGCGGTGGAACTCGCGCACGCGCATGGCGCTCTTGCCGAGCGCGGCGCGATCCGCCGGCGGCACGCGATCGCAGGCTGCGTCCCATTCTTTCTTGTGGACTTCCAATTTATCGAGGTTGCAGCCGTCGAATTTCTTGGTGAGCGCGAACAGCTCCGCGTCGCCGTTCTCGCGCACGTCGTCGACGATCTTGCGAACCGTCTTCTCGACCGACTCTTCTTGGGCCGCACGGCGATTGCACAGCTTGTTGAAGGCGCGCTCGAAGCCGGCCTCGCCCGCTTGCAAGAACGCGATCGTGCCTTTGATCTCTTTGGACTTAGCCATTAGGTCTCCCCCATTTGCGCAACCACGTGGCAGCGCGCCGTCACGACGCGCGGCCGCCCTGCAAGATCGCGGTGCAGCTTCAGCCCCTCAAAACCGCCCCGCTCGAGGCATTGTGCCATTTCATCCGCCTGCTCGGGAGAGAGCTCGAGCGCGAGCAGCCCTCCCGGCGCGAGAAAGATCGGCGCTTCGTGAATGATTTTGCGCAGCAAGGCCGCGCCGTCGGGCCCGGCGTAGAGCGCAGCGCGGGGCTCGTGGGCGAGTTCCGGCGCGAGCGACGCGGCCTCGGCTTCGGCCAAATAAGGCGGATTCGAGACGATTACGTCGAAGCGCTGCCCCATTACGGAGGCGAAGCCATCGCCCTGCAGGAAGCGCACGCGATCGGCGAGCCCGTGCGTCGCGGCATTGCCCTCCGCCACAGCAAGCGCGGCTGCGGAGATATCGCCCGCGACGACGCGCAGCTTCGGGCGCTCCTTCGCGAGCGCGAGCGCGATCGCGCCGGAGCCGGTGCCGAGATCGAACGCGGTCAGCTCTGCCTCCACGTCGGGCAACTCCGCGAGCACCGCCTCGACCAGCGTCTCCGTCTCGGGCCGCGGCACCAGCACGTCGGGCGTCACCGCCAGCGTGAGCGACCAGAACTCGCGCACGCCCGTCAGGTACGCCACCGGCACGCGCTCTTCGGCGCGCCGCTTCACGAGTTCGCGAAAGCGCGTGCGCTCCTCGGGCAGGACCGGCTTCTCGAAGTCGAGGTAGAGCCGCAGCCGATCGCTGCCGAGCGCGAAGCCGAGCAGGATCTCGGCATCGAGCCGCGCCGTCTCGATGCCCTTGGCGCGGAAATAATCCGTCGTCCAGCGCAGCAGCTCGAGCACGCTCCAGCTCTTCTCGCTCAAGCGGCGCGCCCTTCGTTCGCGAGTGCCTTCTCGCGCTCGCTCGCCATGTAGGCGGCGACCGCATCGAGCAGTTCCCCCACGTCGCCTTCCATCACGCGGTCGAGCTGGTGCAGCGTGATGCCCGCGCGGTGGTCGGTGACGCGGTTCTGCGGGTAGTTGTAGGTCCGAATCTTCTCGCTGCGGTCGCCACTTCCGACCTGGGCCTTCCGCTCGGTCGCGCGCTCGAGGTGCTTCCGCTCGATCTCCGCCTCGAGCAGCCGCGAGCGCAGCACCTTCAGCGCCTTCGCCTTGTTCTTGTGCTGGCTCTTCTCGTCCTGGCACGAAACCACGACGCCCGTCGGGATGTGCGTCACGCGCACCGCCGAGTCCGTGGTGTTCACCGACTGCCCGCCGGGTCCGCCGGAGCGAAACACGTCGATCTTCAGGTCGGCCGGCACGATCACGATGTCCACTTCTTCCGCTTCGGGCAGCACCGCCACCGTGATCGTCGAGGTGTGGATGCGGCCGGCGCTCTCGGTGGCGGGGACGCGCTGCACGCGGTGCACGCCGCGTTCGTATTTGAGGCGCCCGAACACGTCCTTGCCCGAGACGCCGACGATGATTTCCTTCATGCCGCCGCTGCCCGTCTCGGACATCGAGAGCGGCTCGATCTTCCAGCGGCGCGCCTCGGCGTAGCGCGTGTACATGCGGAACAGATCCGCCGCGAACAGCGCGGCTTCCTCGCCGCCCGTGCCAGCGCGAATCTCGAGGATCGCGTCGCGCTCGTCGGTCGGGTCCTTCGGGATCAGCAGCGTGCGGATCTCTTGGATCAGCGCGTCGCACTGCGCTTCGAGTTCAGGCAACTCGGCCTGCGCCAGCGCCGACATCTCGGGGTCGGCATCGCCCGCCATCTCTTGGGCATCGGCGATGGCTGCAAGCGTCTTCCGATAGACGGTGCCCGCTGCGACCACCGGTCGGAGGTCCGACAATTCTTTGCCCACCTTCGCGAGCTCGCCCTGCTTTTGGGCCGCGGACGGATCGCCGAGGCGCACCTCGAGTGCGCCGACGCGCACTTCGATCTCGCGAATGCGCTCGAGCCAGTCAGTCTGCGGCTGTGCCATGGGTCGGTCCGGATGCAAACGGGCCACCCGGAAGCCGGGCGGCGGCGCCGTCCTGGGGGGCGGAGGCGGCGCAGCGGCGGCAAGTTCGCGGATCGAGCGGAGCGCCGCAAGCGAGCGCAACATCTGCGAAATTCGCCGCGAGCGTCCGGAAGCGAGCGCATCCGTGCGAACGAGCGCGAGTGCGCTCCGATCCCGCGCGGCCGAAGAAGTCGAGGATTCGGCAGTGAATAACGGTGTGGACGAGACCCAAGCAACGCTCCCCAGTGGAGTGCTTTCGCGCTTCGCGTCCCATCTCGGCGCCAAGCTGCGCGTGTTTGCGGGCCTCACGGTGGGGATTTGTGTTCCCTACTTCGCGTTGCAGCGCGCGCAGCTGTTTCCGCCGTTCGCGCCGCCGCCGCTCGCGCTCGACGCTGCGATCCCGTTCGCGCCGAGCTGGGTGTGGGCCTACGCCTCGCTGTTCGCCCTCGTCCCGCTCTCGGCGCTGCTCTCCACGACGCGCGCCGAAGTAGCGGCGTTCGCGCGCGCACTCGCCTGGGCCTGCGCACCGAGCTTCGCGTGCTTCCTGCTCTTCCCGAGCGCGGGGCCGCGCCCGCCCGAGGCCGCGGCTGCCAGCGAACTCGGCTGGTTGATCGCGGTCGATACGCAGTGGAACGCGTTCCCCTCGCTGCACGCTGCGCTCACCACGCTGTGCTTGCTGCACGCGCGCCGCGTGTGCGGGGCGACGCTGCCGATTGCGCGGCGCGCGTTTTGGGACGCGGGCTCGCTCGCGTGGGGCGCCGCGATCGCGTTCGGCGCGCTCGCGAGCAAGCAGCACTGGGCGGTAGATCTACTCGCTGGCGGAGTTGTTGGGGCCGTCGCGCACTTCGCGGCTCATCGCCGCGCGCACTAGCCAAGCCGCCGCCGCGACCGACGCGCCCGCCATCAGCCACTGCGCGGGCGTAAGCCCCGCGTAGCGCGCTTCGCCGACGCGCAGGAAATCGAGCACAAAACGGCCCGGCCCGTAGAGCGCGAAGAACAGCGCGAAGAAGAAGCCCGGCGCGCGCAGCCGTTGGGCGCGCGCGCGATCGAGCGCAACGAATGCGAGCGCGATTGCGCTGCACAGCAGCGTCTCGAGCAGTCCGAGATCGAAGCGCGGGCCGCCCCAAGGCGCGCCGCTGGGGAAGCTCACCGCGAACGCGCTGGTCGACGCGATGCCGAGATGATCGTGCTGCAGCGCGCAGCCGAGCCGCCCGATCGCGAGCGTGAACGGCAGCGCGAACATCACCACATCGAAGAAGCGCAGCAACTCAGCGCGCGCGATGCCCATTCTGCGCGCAACCAGGAAAAGCCCCGCCAGCCCGCCCAGCATTCCGCCCGTGGAAGCCAGCTCTCCCCACACGCGCAGCAGCTCCCACGGATCCGTCCGTAACACCTCGGGCCGATACGCCAGCACATCGAACACATGCGCCGATACCAACCCGATCGCCACCGCCCAAACAATCAGCGAGCTCGCCGCCCCCCGCGCAATCCCAACCAGCGGCGCCCGCCGCACCGTCAACTCCACCTGCACCCCAATCGCCACCAGCGCCAGCAAGCGAAACGCCTGCAGCGTGTACCCAAAGATCTCGATCGTGGGATGTTCAACAAACGGAATCACCCAACAACTCCTCTCTTCGATCAAACCTCAATGCTGGCGCGACTGCGGCCGGCGGGCGCGCGGAGCCGAAGTAAAGCGCAGCAGGCCAAGCCCCTAAACCAAGGGGCTTTGGAACTCCAAGCCCCGTAACACCGGGGTAAACGCGCGAGCCATGAGGCGCAGCGCGCCCGCCGGCCGCAGGCGCGCCTCTTACCACCACCTCCACCAGCGCTTAGGCCGCGGGCATCGCTCGGTCGGCTTCGTCCCGCGCAGGAACACCTCCGGCGCGCCGTCGCACCAGCGCGCCGCAAGCAGCCCTGTCGCGGGGTCGATCTCCGCGCTCACGATCCGCTCCGGAGTCTCGAAGCCCGCCCAGCCATCGACCCCGAGCGCGCTCTTCAGAAAGCGCGCCACGATCGGGATCGCGCCCTCGGCGCCTGTTAGGCCGACGCGCGCGCCATCGTCGAAGCCCACCCACACGACGACCACCAGCTCCGGCGTGTAGCCCGCGAACCAGGCGTCGCGGCGATCGTTCGTGGTGCCGGTCTTGCCAGCAAACGGGCCGCGCACGCCGAGCGCGCGCAGGCTGCGGCCGGTGCCGCGGTCGACCGCGCCCATTAGGGCGGACGTCACCAAGTACGTCGCCTCGGGCGAGAACGCGCGCGCGCTGCGCTCTTCGTCGCCGCCGAGCTCGCCGCCATCGGGTTCGCGCACGCTCTCGGTGCTGCGTGGCGCGTGCAGCACGCCGCCGCTCGCGAACACCGCATACGTGCGCGCGACCTCGAGCGGCGTCATCTCGAACGCGCCGAGCGCGAGCGAGGGAATCGGGCGCAGCGGGCTCTCGACGCCGAGCCCGCGCGCCGTCTCGGCCACGCGCACGAGCCCGGTTTCGAGCGCGAGCCGCGTGAAGGGCACGTTCAGCGAATCCTCGAGCGCGCGCCGCAGCGTCACGGGCCCGCGGTAACGGCGATCGTGGTTTTCAGGTCCCCACGACTTGCCCTCCACCTCGATGGTGAGCGGCTCGTCTTCGAGCACGCTCGCGAGTGTTAGGGGCGAGCGCTCGAGATCTCGCGTGAGCGCCGCGAGCGCGACGATCGGCTTGAACACGCTGCCGGGCTGGCGGTGCGCGTTCACGACGCGATCGAGCGTGCCGCGCGCGGCTTTGCGGCCGCCGACGTAAGCGAGCACGTTGCCGTTCGCGGGATCGAGCGCCACGAGCGCCGCTTGCAACGGCTGCTTCGCGCGGCGCAGGCGCGGATAGCTGCGCTCGAGCGCTGCGAGCTGATCCGCCACCGCCGCTTCGGCTGCGGCCTGATAACCAGCGTCGAGCGTGGTGAACACGCCGAAGCCCGCGCGACTCATCGCGTCTTCGTCGACGCGCGCCGCGAGATCGGCGCGCACGCGGCCGACGAAATGCGCCGCGAACGCGGGCCGCGCCTTTTCGCGCTTCACGCCCAGCGGCAGCTTCTTCGCCGCCTCGCACGCCTTCGCGTCGATGCGGCGCTCGTCCAGCATCACGTCGAGAATCAGATCCCGGCGCGCCTTGGCTTTCTCGGCGTGGCGAAAAGGCGAGAGCGCATTCGGGCCTTGGATCATGGCCGCGAGCAGCGCGCCGTCGGCGACGCTCAGCTGCTTCACCTCTTTCCCGAAGTAGAAGCGCGCCGCGCGCGCGATGCCGTGGATCGCGAGCGCGCCATCTTGCCCGAGATAGATCTCGTTGAGGTACGCCTCGAGAATTTCGTCCTTCGAGTACCGGATCTCGAGCCAGAGCGAGCGCAGGACTTCTTTGGATTTGCGCGTGAACGTGCGCTCGGGCGAGAGGTAGACGTTCTTCACAAGTTGTTGGGTGATGGTGCTGCCGCCCTCGGCGATGCGGCGCTCTTTCGCGTTCTCGACTGCGGCGCCGAACATGCGGATCGGGTCGATGCCGATGTGCGCGTAGAAGCGGCGGTCCTCAGTCATCAGGACTGCATCGACCACGTGCACGGGAATCTCCGTGAGCCGGACGAGCTCGCGGTCTTCGCCGCGCTCGGCGAGCGAGGCGAGCAGCGGCGGCGCGAGCTGGGCTTCGCGCGCGGCCTCGCCGTTCAGTGTGAGCGACGCGACCCGGCCGCTCGCCGCGAAGGTGGCGACGATGCGCGCGTTCGGCTCGGGCGCGCCCGGGAACGCGAATGCGCGGGTCGCCACTTCGATGCGCGCCTTTCCGACGCGGAACTCGCCGGCCGCGAGTTCGGGCCCCTTCGCAGCCTGATAACCCGCGAGGCGCAGGTGCTTCTCGACCCGCGCGAGCGAGAGGTACGCGCCCGGCGCGAGTGCGAGCGAGCGCCCGTAGACGCGCGTCGGCAGCGGCAGAATCTGCTCCGCGAGCGGCGGCCGCGGCCCGAGCGAGCACGCGAACGCGAGCAACAACACCGCGAGCGCAGTGGTCCGCGTGTGCGCGGCCCTAAGCATCGGCGGGGCGGCTCACTGGCCCTCGCGCAGGCGGCGCTCTTCCTCGGCCCACCAGTCGTCGCCGTCGCCGCGCGAACGCGCGCGCTCTCGGCGGCGCTCTTCCCGGCGCGGCGCCGCGCGCAGGTCTTCTTCGCCGCCGCCGAACCAGCCCTCGATCAGCTCGACGATGTCCGCCGCTTCGCGCAGCGCCTCGCTCGCGGGCTCGTCGCCTCGCGCTGGCGTCTGCGGCGCGCTGCGTGCCTGCGGCGCCGCGGCCGCGCGCACATCTCCACGCGTAACACGCTCGCGATACGCAGCCGCGCGCGCCGCCTCTTCCGCGCGCAGCTTCTCAGCCGCCGCGACCTCGCCCGGATCCCAGCTCTCGGCGTGCGCAGCCAGCGCTGCGAACGGGAGCGCAACGAGCAGCGCGAGCAGAGCCGGCAACGCCTTCATCCGTTCATCGACTCGAGAAATGCCTGGTTCGACTCCGCCTGCCGGATTTTCTCGAGCAGGAACTCCATCGATTCCACCGGCGTGAGCGGCGCGAGCAATTTTCGTAGCACGAACATGCGGTTCAGTACCGCCGGCGCCAGTAACAACTCTTCGCGGCGCGTGGCGGAGCGGTTCAAATCGATGGCCGGGAACGTTCTGCGGTCGGCGAGCTTGCGGTCGAGCACGATCTCGCTGTTCCCAGTGCCTTTGAACTCCTCGAAGATCACCTCGTCCATGCGCGAGCCGGTGTCGATCAACGCGGTGCCGATGATGGTCAGGCTGCCGGCTTCCTCGGTGTTGCGCGCGGCGCCGAAGAAGCGCTTCGGCTTTTGCAGCGCGTTCGCATCGACGCCGCCCGAGAGGATCTTCCCGGACGCAGGAGTGACGGTGTTATGGGCGCGCGCGAGCCGCGTGATCGAATCGAGCAGGATCACCACGTCGCGGCCGTGCTCGACCAGGCGCTTGGCGCGCTCGAGCACGATCTCGGCGACCTGCACATGGCGCTGCGCAGGCTCGTCGAAGGTCGAAGCGATCACCTCGCCGCGCACGCTGCGCTGCATGTCGGTGACTTCCTCGGGCCGCTCGTCGATCAACAGCACCAGCAGCACGGCTTCCGGGTGGTTCGTGCCGATCGCGTTCGCGAGCTCTTTCAGCAGAATCGTCTTGCCCGCTTTGGGCGGCGACGTAATCAGTGCGCGTTGGCCTTTGCCGATGGGCGCGACCAGATCGATCACACGCGCCGTCAGCGCATCTGGCGTTGTCTCGAGGCGGTAGCGCTGCTCGGGATAGAGCGCGGTGAGTTCATCGAACGGGATGCGCGCGCGCGTGGCGTCGGGCTCGCCGCCGTTCACGGCTTGAATCTGCGCGAGTGTCAGGTGGCGCTCGTCGCCGTAGGGCGGACGCACGGGGCCGCGCAGCTGATCTCCCGTCGCGAGCGCGAAACGGCGGATCGCCTCGGGCGAGACGAAGACATCTTCGGCGCCCGCCAAATAACTGTTCGCCGGTGTGCGCAGGAAACCGCAGCCGTCGAGAAGTACGTCGAGCACGCCCTCGCAGAGGACCTCGGCATGGAGCGCCGCGCGCGCGTCGAGCAGCGTGTAGATCAACTCGTCGCGGGAGAGGGCGTCGGCGTTGCGGATGTCGAGAGAGCGCGCGCGATCGGTGAGCGCGGCAATCGGCTCCGCGAGGAGCTCGGAGAGTGCGAGCGGCCCCAGCGAGGCGTCGGCGATGGGTGCGGTCATGGAGTTCTCAGGGAGGGGAAGAGTGAAACAGAGCGACGGCGAAACAGAGGGCGAAAGCGAAGAGAAGCCGGGCGACGCGAAGAAGACTCGCGAGCAGTAATGCCACCCTACTCGCGGCGCGGCGAGAGTGTCAAGCAAGCGGCGCCTCGCCGCGCGCAGCGAGGCGAAGCCGAGCGAAGTCGAACAGGGGCCTCCGCGTTGGAGGACGCCCCGATGCGCGCATTCCCGCGGCCTCGGTATCAAGCGAGCGGCAGCGCGATCCAATGCGCGAGGCGCCCGGCGGCGGCGCCGTCGCGCCTATAAGAGTGGAAGCGCGCGCCGTCGCAGCGCGTGCAGAGGCGCGCAGCGGCGCCGATCGCGGCGGGCGCGATGCCGGCGCGAGCGAGCGCGAACTGCGCGAGCGCACCGAGTGCGAGGCGCGCGTGGCCGGGGCGCGCGGGCGTGAACCCGGCATCCAGCAACGCGCCGTAACGCGCGCGCAGCGGTGCTAGCACCGGCGCATCCACTTCGTAACAACAGCCGCCGATGCACGGGCCGATCGCCGCGCTGATCGCTACGCCGGGCTCGGCGCGATGCAGCTCCGCGAGCGCGTGCTCGATGACGCCCGCTGCGAGCCCGCGCCAGCCCGCGTGCACCGCCCCGACCGCGTTGCCCGCTGCGAGCAGAATCGGCACGCAGTCCGCAGTGATTACGCCGACGCGCACGCCGCGCTCGCGCGTGAGCACCGCGTCGGCGTCGCCGAGTTCGCCCTGCGCGCGCGCCCACACGACGCGCACGCCGTGCACCTGGCGTGGGCGGCGCAGCGCGATCTCAGGGCTCGTGCGCACGCCGAAGCCGTGCGCGACGCCGCACGCATCGAGCACCGGGTCGCGCAGCCACTCAGGGTGCACGCTGCGGCTCCGCGCTCGCGAGCATGCGCTCGAGCGCGATCAAGTCCGGCGGCAGCGGCGCCTCGAAGCGCAGCAGCTCGCCAGTTGTTGGGTGCGTGAAGCCGAGCACGGCGGCGTGAAGCGCCGGGCGCGTGAGCGCGCTCGCGAAGGCGCCGCCCGCGGCGCCGCCGTACACCGCGTCGCCGAGCACCGGCAGGCTGTGCGAAGCGAGGTGCACGCGAATCTGGTGGGTGCGGCCGGTCTCGGGACGAAGCTCGAGCTTGACGACGCCGCTTCGCGTGAAACGCCGTAACACCCGCCAGCGCGTCGCCGCGGCGCGTCCGCGCTTCGTGACCGTGCTCATGCGCTTGCGATCGCTCGCGTGGCGCCCGATCGCGCGCTCGATGCGGCCCTCGTCCAGCGCCGGCGCGCCGCGCGCGAACGCGACGTAGACGCGCTCGATCGTGTGATCGTGAAACTGCTTCGAGAGCGCGCCATGCGCTGCGTCGGTCTTCGCCACCACCATCACGCCCGAGGTGCCGCGATCGAGGCGATGCACGATGCCGGGGCGCGCGATGCCGCCGATGCCCGCGAGATCGCGCACGTGGTGCAAGAGCGCGTTCACGAGCGTGCCGCTCGCGTGGCCCGGCGCGGGATGCACGACCAGGCCCGCGGGTTTGTCGAGCACCACGAGCGCCGCGTCCTCGTGCAAGATTGTTAGGGCGATCGCCTCCGCGGCGAGTTCGCTCGGCGCAGCTGGCGGCGGATCGGCGAGCACGCGGTCGCCCAGCGCCAGCTTCGCGCTCGAGCGCGCGGGCGCGCCGTTCACGTGCACGCGCGCTTCCTCGATCCAGCGCTGCGCCTGCGCGCGCGCCACACCCGCGAGCGCTGCCAACGCGCGGTCGAGGCGCTCGCCGGCGTGCGCCTCGTCCACCACGAACTCGCGGCTCACGCAGCTACCAGATGCGGCTGCGGACGTGTTTGCTGCGGTAGACGAGCACGTCCACGAGCGCGCGGTTCCAGGCGTTCGTCGCGCGCGCGGTGTCGTCCTCGACTCGCTCCTCGAAGAACTCGCGCGCTTCCTCGAGCTCGCTCGCCATGCGCTCGAACAAGTCGTCGTGCAGGAGGCCGTCGCGCACCAAATCGGGGTGGTACGTCGCGATGTCGGAGACGACTGCGCGAGCAAGACGCAGCGCGCGCGCGGGGTCCGCGATGCGGCTCATCGCGCGCCGCACCCGGTCCGTTTCATCGCGCGCCTCGCCCGACTCGCTGTCATCGGGCGCCTCGCCCAGCTCGCTGTCATCGGGCGCCTCGCCCGATGGGCGGCCGCGGCGCTTTCTCGGGGCGCGCGGCGAGCACGCGCTCCATGTACGACGGCACCACGCGCTCCGCGTCGAGGCCGACGCAGCGCAAATAGGAGGTCAGAAAGCCGCGCACGTAGACCGTCGCGGGCAGGCTCTCGAACTGCTCCTCCTCGAGCCAGCGCAGGTAGCTCGCGCTGATCTTGGTGGTGGCGGCGATGCGATCGAGCTCGATGCCGCGCGCGATGCGCCAGCGCCGCAGCCGCGCGCCGTCGAACGGACCGCCGTAATCACTCTCCTCGAAGCCGCGGATCTCGGGCGTGTTCTCGCTCTCGCGATCGTCGACATCCGCGAAGCTGAGCGCGAGCTCGACCCGCGGCGATTCGCCGAACGACGCGTCGTAGGCCTGCCGCTGCGCTGCGTCCGAGAGCACACTGTAGGCGAGTTCGATGCGCTCCTGAATTGCCGTGAGCTCCGCCTCCTCGTACAGCGAATAAGTCGCGAGCGAATCCGGCGCGTAGGTGGCGCGCGCAAGGCGGTAGCCGCGCTCGATTTGCTCGGCCGTCACCTCGCGCGTGAGGTCGAGAATCTCATAATGAGTCTGATCCGAGAACGGTTTCACGGTGCGGTTCCCTGGCGTTGTGGCAGAGGTACGCCTTCGGCGAGCTTGCGCGCGATGCGCTTCAAGTAGATCGCGGCATCACCTTCGGGCGCGATGTCGAGCAACGGCTTCCGCTGCTTCACGGCTTCGCGCACGGCGGCGTCTCGGTTCAGGTAGCCGATGTAGTCGGCGTCGATACCGAAGAAGCGCCGGCACACGTTGCTCACCGAAAAGCCGAGCTTCACGTCGTCGGCGGTCGCGACTTCGTTCACGATGATGCGCGGGCGGAAGCTCCGCATCGTGTCCACGAAACGCTGGCCGTCCTCGATGTCCATGGACTCGATCTCGCGCAACAAGTCGAGCGGCGTCTTGATGCCGCGCGCGTTGCGCTGGTCCATCGCTTCCCGCAGCAGCGCGCGCGCGTCGTGCTTCTGGAGCGCGGCCTGCATGCGGCGATAAAACGCGGCCCGCACGAAGGTGTAGGCGTTCTCCACGGAGGTGGGCTCGGGGTGAATCACGATCAGGCCGTCATCGGAGACCAGGAAGTAATCGAGCGTCGCCGCGTGGGCGCCGGCGCCGCAGTCGACGATCACGAAGTCGCACGGGAGGCGGCGCAAGCCCTGCACGAGTTCGGCGCGACGCTGCGCGTCGGGCTGCGCGCCGGCCAGGTTGCCCTGGGTGGCAGCAATTAGGCCGAGGTTGTCGGTGGGCGTTGCGACGATCAGCCGCAACAAGTTGCTCTCGCGGCCCGCGACGAAATCCGCCAGCGTGCGCGAGGGCGCGCTCACGCCGAGCCAGGTGTGGAGATTCGGGCCCTCGATGTCGGTGTCGATCGCGACCACGCGGTAGCCGGCGCGCGCGAGCGCAATCGCCAGATTCGCCGAGAGGAACGTCTTGCCCACGCCGCCCTTGCCGCCGCCGACTGCGATCAGCCGGGGACGCGGGACATGCACGATGTTGGGGGTGGGTTCCGTAACTGCTCCGCTGCGAGGTGCTTACTCGACCAGCTCTGTGTTCCAGTACGAGGCGTCGACCACGCTGAGGAAGGGGCGCCATTCCTTGTACCGGACGCTCGAGAACATCAGGTTCATGAGCGGCGTCCAGCGCGGGCGCTCGGGCCGCTTCTTCAGCTTCAGGTTTGCCTGGCGCGGCGTGCGGCCGCCCTTCTTGCGATTGCAGTCGATGCAGCTCGTGACGACGTTCTCCCACGTGCTGCGCCCGCCGAGGGCGCGCGGCACCACGTGGTCGAGGTTCAGCTCCGCGCGCACCGGCTTGATGCCGCAGTACTGACACTGGAAATCGTCGCGAGCCATTAGGTTGATGCGGCTGAAGCGCACGTGCCGGCGCGGCAGGCGGTCGAACGCCACCAGCACGATCACCCGCGGCATCCGGATCGGCCCGTGCGGCGTGCCGATCGACTCCTCGTCGCGCGCGACAGCGAGCGCGCTCCAGCTGTCGAAGTCGAAGGTCTTGTACTGCTCGTCGATGACGCGCGCGATGCCCTGATAAACGAGCGTGAATGCGCGGCGCGCCGACGTAACGTGAATCGGCAAGTACGAGCGATTGAGGACTAAGACGCTCGAGTTCAACATGCGGCGGGGCCACTCTACGCGACGGCCCCTAAGGCATCAATTCGAAACGCAGCGAGCGGAACGCGCTCTCGAGCTGGCGTTCGTCGTCGGAGAGCAGCGTGCGCACGTCGAGCAGCACGCGCTCGCCTTGCGTGCGCGCGAGCACGGCGGGTGAGGCACTGCGCAGCGCGGCGGCAAGCTGCGAGGCGGGCACGCCGTCGAGCGCGACCGCGAACGACGGCAGCGTGAAGCCGGGCAGCGAGCCGCCGCCGACCGGCGCCTCGCTGCGCACGACCGCGACGCGCACGCCTCTCGGCGCGCATGGCGCGAGCAGCGCCGCGAGTGCGTGGGCGCGCGCTTCGAGCTCGGCTTCGGGCGCGAGCAGCATGCGCAGCGTCGGGATCTCGTCGTGGCGCTCATCAAGCAGCGCGGTTGCGAGCCAATCGAGCGCCGCGAGGGTCAGCTTGTCGACTCGAAGCGCGCGCGCGAGCGGGTTCTTCCGCATCGCCGCGACGCGCTCGGGCGTCCCCAGCACGATGCCGGCCTGGGGCCCGCCGAGCAGCTTGTCGCCTGAGAAGCAGACCACGTCGACGCCGGTCGCGAGCCGCGCGGGCACGAACGAATCCTCGGGGAAGCCGCGCGCGCGCAGATCGACGAGCGTGCCGCTGCCGAGATCCTCGACCACCGGCACGCCGCGGCGCTGCCCGATCTCGACGAGCTCGCCGAGCCCCACTTCTGCAACGAAGCCACGCTGCTCGAAGTTCGAGCGGTGGACCTTCAGCAGCAGCCCGGTCGCGGGCGTGATCGCGTCCTCGTAATCGCGGGCGTGGGTGCGGTTGGTGGTGCCCACCTCGACCAGCGTGACGCCTGCGCGCGCCAGGATCTCCGGCACGCGGAACGAGCCGCCGATTTCGACCAGCTCGCCGCGCGAAACGATCACCTCGCGGCCGCGGGCGAACGTGTCGAGGGCGAGCAGCACGGCCGCGGCGCAGTTGTTCGTGACGGCGGCTGCGCCAGCGCCGGAGAGGAGGCGCAGCTTGGTCTCGAGCCCGGCCAGGCGATCGCCGCGATCGCCGCTCGCGAGGTCGAGTTCGAGGTCGTTGTAGTGGGCGGCGGCGAGTGCCACCGCGCCTGCTGCGCCATCCCCGAGTACCGCGCGCCCGAGGTTCGTGTGCAGCACCACACCGGTCGCGTTCACCACCGGGGCCGGACGAGAGCCTGCGAGCGCGCGCGCGCTGCGAATCGCCTCAGCGCGAAAATCTCCAGGCGCTTCGCCCGCTTCCGCACGGTGTCGAGCCTCGGCCAGCGCAACGCGAACCGCCTCGCCTAATGCCCAGCGTGGCAGCGCGGCGCCAGGGCCGGCCTCCAGCTCGCGCAGCAACCGGTCAACCGAGGGCAGCGCGCGCCGGGGATCTTGCTCAGGTACTGCCGGTTGCTTGCCGATGCGCGATCTGTTCTTGACCGGCGGGATGCGATCCATGATGCTCCCAAAGTCTTTTTGATCGGCCTAAAGCGGACTTCGTCTCCAAAGGGTGGCCCTCGGAAACAGCAGAGTGCTGGAGGGTGCCCGAGAAAACGGGGCGAGGTCCAGGGTTAAGAGAGCGCTGGACGTGAGGCGGGAACCCGCGGAAGCGTGCACAAAGCCCAAGGCCGCTAGAGAAACGAAACCCTGAAATGCCCAGTCGAATCAGTCGAACAGGCATCGGTCGAATGCTCGGGATGCTTCTGCGAGATCCCGTCCAGCCGCGCGACCCCAAATTGGGAGCCGCGGCCCGCGCCTGATCCCGCCCCGCCCCCGGTTCAAGGGGGCGGTCTCGCTGACAACTCGAGCTCGACCCAAAGCGCTGGAGGCGCCTGGTGAACGAGCCCACACGAATCGTCGCCCTCGTCTTCCGGCCAGCGAGACGAGGATGCAAAACGAAATTCTGATCAACGCCACTCCGGGTGAGACCCGCGTGGCGATTCTCGAGAAGAAGCAGTTCATCGAGCTCCACCTGGAGCGCGCCCGCAGCAAGAGCGTGACGGGCAGCGTGGTCAAGGGGAAGGTGATGCGGGTGCTGCCTGGCATGCAGGCGGCGTTCGTGGACATCGGCCTCGAGAAGGCGGCGTTCCTGTTCGCCGGCGACTACGTCGAGGACATCGAGGAACTCGATGACGGCGGCGACCCCCGCCAGCGCGGGCGCCGCAATCGCAACGCGCCTGCGATCGACACGCTGGTCCGTGAGGGCCAGGAGATCGTGGTGCAGATCGCCAAGGAGCCGATCGGCACGAAGGGTGCGCGGATCACGTCGCACATCTCGATCCCTGGGCGGCACCTGGTGCTCACGCCCTGGGCGCAGCGCGTCGGGGTGTCGCGGAAGATCGACTCCGACCGCGAGCGTCGGCGCCTGCGCGACATCGTGAATCGCGTGAAGCCGGCGGACCTCGGCTTCATCATTCGCACGGCCGGCGAGGGCACGCGCGACGCCGATCTCGAAGCCGACGTGCGGTATCTGACGACCGTCTGGGACGACATCCAGATCCGCAAGGATCAGGTGCGCGCACCGGCAGTTCTGTACAGCGAACCGTCCCTCGCGCTGCGCGTGCTGCGCGACTTTGCGAACTCGGACACAAAGCGGATCGTGATCGATTCTCCCAGCGTTCACGCGGAGATGCAGGGCTTCGTCGATCGGTTCATGGCCGAGCCGCGGCCGCGCATCGAGCACTACCAGGGCGTGCTGCCGGTGTTCGACGAGTTCGGCATCGAGGAGCAGATCGACGCCAATCTCGGCAAGAAAGTCTGGCTCAAATCGGGCGGCTACCTGATCGTCGACCAGAGCGAAGCGCTGACTGCGATCGACGTGAACACGGGCCGTTTCGTGGGCAAGCACGACCTCGAAGAGACTGTGCTGCGGACCAATCTCGAGGCGGTTCGCGAGATCGTGAACCAGCTGCGTTTCCGCAACATCGGCGGCCTGATCATCCTCGACCTGATCGACATGGAGAGTTCGGAGAACCGCGAGAAGGTAAACCGCGCGCTCCAGCAGGAGCTTCGCCAGGACAAGGCCAAGACGAACATCCTGAAGATCTCCGAGCTCGGCCTGGTGGAGATGACCCGCAAGCGCACGCGCGAGAACCTGGTGCAGATGCTGTGCGAGCCGTGCGCCTACTGCGAGGGCAAGAGCTACGTGCTCACACCCGAGAGCGTGGCGCACAAGGTGCTGCGCGAGATCCGGAAGGATCTGCGCAGCTTCGGCGGCAAGCGCGTGGTGCTGACCGTGCACCGCTCGGTGGCCGAACAGCTGCTGACCCACGAGCGGGCGAGCCTGCAGGCGCTCGAGCGCGAACTCGGGCGCGAGATCGAGATCCGCGCGCGGGCGGAGCTGCACCAGGAGCAGTTCGAGATCGCCTCCGCGGGCGAGGGCGAGCCGGTGAGCCTGCCGCTGCCGTGGCTCGTGGACCGTAAGAGCGAGCGCCAGCTGCAGGCCGCGGCCCGCTCGCAGGCCCCCGAACCCCCGGCGCCCAGCGCTGCTGAGGAGCCCGAAGCGCGCGCTGCCCGGCCGCGCACGGAGTACCTCGCGATGTCGCTGCTCGATGACGAGGACGTGGACGCTCCCCCCGCGCTGCACGCGCCCAAGGCGCACACGAATGGCGCCGCTGAAGCCGCTTCGTCGGACGAGGCGGTTGACGCGCAAAGCGAATCTCCGATACTGCCGCGCCTCCGTGAGCAAGAAGAGGGTGTCTGATGTACGCGGTCGTAAAAACGGGTGGTTTGCAGGTTCGCGTGACGCCGGGCACGGCGGTACGGATCGGCAAACTCGTGGGTGACGTCGGTTCCGCCGTCGAGTTCAACGAAGTGCTGCTCGTGGGCGGTGACGATGGCGACCCGAAGGTGGGCAAGCCGCTCGTGTCCGGCGCAAGCGTGCTCGGCACGATCAAGGCCCACGGCCGCGGCGACAAGATCATCATCTTCAAGAGCAAGCGGCGGAAGAACTACCGGCGCAAGCAAGGCCACCGCCAGGACTACACCGAAGTCCAGGTGACCGAGATTCGCGCTTAGCTCGATCCCTCATTCGGCGCGTCTCTTGGCGCCGCTCAGCGAAGGTTCACAGCGATGGCTCATAAAAAAGGGCAAGGCAGTTCACGCAACGGTCGCGACAGCAGCGGTCAGCGCCGCGGCGTGAAGCGCTACGGCGGGCAGGTCGTGAACGCGGGCACCATCCTCGTGCGCCAAGTCGGTTCCAGCATTCACGCGGGCCGCGGCGTCGGCACAGGCCGCGATTTCACACTGTTCGCGTTGATCGACGGCGTCGTCGCTTACGGCCCTTCGAAGGGTCGAGTGGTCGCTCGCGTCGAGCCGGCTGCTTAGGGAGTCTCGGGGAGCGCCCGCGGTGTTTGCTGGGTTTTCTCTCCGGCAAACACCATGAACCACGAGGGCGATCCTTTCATCGACGAAGCCGTCGTCACCGTTCGCGCGGGCGACGGCGGCAACGGCAGCGTCGCCTTTCGCCGTGAGAAGTTCGTGCCGCTCGGCGGGCCTGCGGGCGGCGACGGCGGCAACGGTGGCGACGTGATCTTCGTCGCGGACCGGAATCTCTCGACGTTGCTCGATCAGAAGTACCAGCGCCGCATCGAAGCGCGGCGCGGTGGCGATGGCGCAGGCCGCAACATGGCCGGCGCGAACGGCCCCGACGAGATTGTGCGCGTGCCCGTGGGCACCGTGATCTTCGACGCGAGCGCCGAGCGCCAGGCGCCGCCGCTCGTAGATCTCACTGAAGCGGGGCAGCGCTACGTCGCGGCGCGCGGCGGCATTGGCGGTTTCGGCAATGCGCGCTTCGCGACAGCCACGCGCCAGACGCCGGACTTCGCGAAGCCCGGCACGACCGGCACCGGCTGCAAGCTGCGGCTCTCGCTGAAACTGCTCGCCGATGTCGGGCTGTTAGGGTTGCCGAACGCCGGCAAGTCGACGTTGCTGGCGCGCATTTCCGCCGCGCGCCCGCGCATCGCGGATTACCCGTTCACCACCCTCACGCCGAATCTCGGCGTGGTGAAGTTCGACGACCAGCGTTTCGTGGTCGCCGACATCCCGGGCCTGATCGAGGGCGCGAGCGAAGGCGCCGGACTCGGCGACCGCTTCCTGCGCCATGTCGAGCGCACGCGCGTGTTATTGCACATGCTCGACTGCACCGCGCTGCTCGACGACACGCGCGACGTGCTCGGTGAGTACGAGACGATTCGCAAAGAGCTCGCGGCGTACGACACCGCGCTCACCGAGCGCCGCGAACTCGTGCTGCTCAACAAAATCGACGCGCTGGCGGATCGCGAGCTGCTCGATCCGATTCAGCGCGAACTCGAGGCGCGCGGACGCGTTGTGCTGCGCGGCTCAGGCGTGAGCGGCGAGGGCATCCCCGAACTCGTGCGCGCACTCTGGCGCGTGATTGCGGAGGAGCGCGCGTGAGCGCGGGCAGCGACACCGAACTGCGTCGCGATGCGGCGCGCGCGCGCCGCATCGTCGTGAAAGTGGGCAGCGGCACGCTCACCGAGGCTGGCCGCGTGCGCACGCGCGTCGTCACCGATCTCGCGCGACAGGTTGCCGCGCTGCTCGACGCGGGCCGCGAGGTGGTCGTGGTTTCTTCCGGCGCGATCGCAATTGGCAGCCACACCTTGGGCTGGTCGCAGCCGGGCCGCTCGATCCCTGAGAAGCAGGCCGCCGCAGCGGTCGGCCAGATCGGGCTCTCGGAGCTCTGGCGCAAAGCGCTGCGGAGGCGCGGGCGCGAGGCGGCGCAGGTGCTCGTGACGCGCTCAGGCCTCGAAGACCGCGAGGGCTTCCTGAACGCCCGTAATACCTTGGCCACGCTGCTCGGCCTCGGCGTCGTGCCGGTCGTGAACGAGAACGACACGGTCGCCACCGAAGAGATCCGCTTTGGCGACAACGACAACCTCTCGGCGACGATGGTGAACCTGATCGGCGCCGAGTTGCTGGTGATCCTCACCGACGTGGACGGGCTTTATCAGGCGCCGCCGGTGAGCGGGCAGCCGCTGCCGCCGCTCTACGGCGTGGTCGAGAACGTCGCCGATGTCGAGGCTGCGGCCGGTGGCTCGAGCAGCGCGTTCGGGCGCGGCGGCATGGTTACGAAGCTCGAAGCCGCACGCAGCGCCGCCGGCTCCGGCGCTGCCACAGTTCTGTGTCACGGGCGCAAGAAGAACGTCCTGCTGCGCGTCGCGGCGGGCGAGCCCGAGGGCACGCTGTTTCGCGCCGGTAACAAGCTCGCTAGCAAGAAGCACCGCATTGCGTTCACCGCGAAACCGCGCGGCGCGCTGGTGCTCGACGACGGCGCGGTGCGCGCGCTCAGCGAGCGCGGGCGGAGCCTCCTGCCCGCGGGCGTCGTGCGCGTCGAGGGGCGCTTCCGGCGCGGCGACCCGGTGGCATGCGTCGATGCGCGCGGCCGCGAGTTCGCGCGCGGGCTCGCGACTTATTCGTCTGAAGAGATCGAGCGCATCAAGGGCATCGCGACGGCGCGCATTGCTGCGGTGCTAGGTTTCTCGAACGGCGACGAAGTAATTCACCGCGACGATCTCGTCCTCCTGCCGGCGCGGGCCTAACAGCTCGCGCGCCAGAGAAAGCCATGACGCTTCAGCACGAAATCGAGGAACTCGCGCGCCGCGCCAAAGCTGCGGCGCCTGCGGTCGCGAACCTCGGTACGGCCGAGAAGAACGCCTGGCTGCTGCGCAGCGCCGAACGGCTCGAAGCCGCGAAGGAACGCATCCTCGCCGCGAACCGCGAAGACATGCGCGAGGCGGAAGCGAAGGGCCTCGCTGCGCCACTCGTGAAGCGGCTCGATCTCGCGGGCGGCAAGTGGGGCGACATGCTCGATGGCCTGCGCCAGGTGGCGCGGCTGCCCGACCCGGTTGGTGAGATCACCGATTCGCGCGTGCGCCCGAACGGCCTGCGTGTCGGCCGCATGCGCATTCCGCTCGGCGTGATCGGCATTATCTACGAATCGCGGCCGAATGTCACGGTGGACGCCGCTGCGCTGTGCGTGAAAGCAGGCAACGCCGTAATTCTGCGCGGCGGCAGCGAGGCGATTCGCAGCAACCTCGCGCTAGCCGAAGAGTTGCGCGGCGCTGCGGCGGACACGGGGCTGCCCGAGGCAGCTGTTACGGTGATCGCGACCACCGACCGCGCCGCGATCGATCATCTGATCAAGCTCGACCGCTACCTCGACCTGATCATTCCGCGCGGCGGGCCAGCCCTCATCAAGCGCGTGCTCGACGGCGCGCGCGTGCCCGTCATCAAACACGACGCCGGTATCTGCCACATTTTCATAGACGCCAGCGCCGGCGCCGAGATGGCGCGCGCGATCGTGCGCGATTCGAAGATCGCGCAGATGGCGGTGTGCAACGCGGTCGAGACGCTGCTCTGCCACGAGGCCGCGGCGAAGACCGTGCTGCCGCATGTGCTGAAGGCGCTGCACGAAGAGGGCGTCGAGATTCGCGGCTGCGCGCGCACGCGCGAAGTGTTCGCCGAGACGGTTTCCGCCGAGGAGGCCGACTGGTCCGCCGAGTACCTCGACAAGATTCTGGCCGTGCGCGTCGTGCGCGATCTCGACGAAGCCATCGCGCACATCCAACGCTACGGGAGCGATCACACCGAGGTGATCGTTACGAATGATTATGCGAACGCGCAGGCGTTTACGCGGCGCGTGAACTCCTCGACCGTGGGCGTCAACTGCTCGACCGCTTTCGCCGACGGCTACCGGCTCGGCCTCGGCGCCGAGATCGGCATCTCCACCTCGAAGCTCCACGCCTTCGGCCCGATGGGCCTCGAAGAGCTGACCACGCGCAAGTTCGTGCTCTTCGGAGACGGCCAGCTCAGGTGAGCAAGCGAAGCGCGCAGCGAGCCGAAGGCGAGCGGAGTCGAACAGTGGCCTCGGTGTGCGCGAAGGCGAGGTTCCTGCGCTGGCCGCGCGTTCACGGGAGATGAAGGCCGCGCCGCAGCGGATTGGGATTCTTGGCGGCACTTTCAACCCGATCCACGTCGGACACCTGAGGGCCGCGGAGGAAGTGCTCGCGAAGCTCGGGCTCGCGCGCATCATCTTCGTGCCCGCGGCGGATCCTCCGCTCAAGCGCGCGGGCGGCGCAGATCCGATCGCGCCCGCCGCGTTGAGGCTCGCCTGGGTGCAAGCCGCGATCAGAGAACACCCGTCGTTCACGCTGGACGACCTCGAACTCCGTCGCTCCGGCCCTTCGTACACGGTCGACACGCTGCGCGAGCTCCGCGCACGCCTCGCGCCCGCGCGGCTCGCCTTCATCGTCGGCGAAGACGCGTTGGCCGAGCTCGATGCCTGGCGCGAGCCCGCTGCGCTGCTAACCCTCGCCGACTTCGCCGTGATGACTCGCCCTCCGGGCCTCGGGAAACCGCTGCGCGACTTGATCTCGGAGGCGCTCGCCGCCGCCATCGATTGGGCCGCCGACGGAGAGAGCGGGACGCATCGCACGGCGAACACGAACGTCGCTCGCATTCAGATCGCCGCGCTCGACGTTTCGGCCACAGACATTCGGCGCCGCATCCGGCGCCGCGAACCCGTGCGCTACCTCCTCCCCGAAGCGGTGCACGACGCAGTGATTGAGAGCCAAGCCTATGCCGAACGATGAACAGCAGATTGAGCCGATGACGACACCCGAAGAGAGGCCGGCGAATCGCACCACGGACGCCGAGCAACTCGCGCGCGCGCGCGTGCTCGCGAACGCCGCCCTCGATCGTCAGGCGGAGGATCTGCTCGCGCTCGACATGCGCGGGCTCACCTCGCTGGCCGACACGTTCCTAATTGCTTCCGCCAGCTCCGACCGCCAGGTGCGCGCGATCGCCGACGCGATCGAAGATGCCGGGCGCGCCGCCGGCATGCGCCCGCTCGGCATCGAGGGCCTCGAAGAGGCGCTCTGGGTGCTGCTCGATTTCGGCGACGCGATCTTCCACGTCTTCCGGCACGATTCGCGCGGTCATTATGACCTCGAGCGGCTGTGGTCGGATGCGCCGCGCCTCGACATCGAGCCCGTAGAGGTGGCGAAGCGCGGGGCGAAGCGGTGAGCGCGGGAGGCCAGGCGCCGCGCGGGCCCACAATGTTGGTGGTGCTCGATGGCTTCGGCCTCGGTGACGGCGGCCCGGCAGACTCCACAGCAATCGCGCACGCGCCGTTCTTCGCGCGCGCGCGGCGCGAGTTCCCGATGGCGAAGCTCGAAACTTCGGGCGAAGCGGTGGGCCTGCCGCCGGGGCAGATGGGCAACTCCGAAGTCGGGCACATGACGCTCGGCGCGGGGCGCATCGTCGAGATGGACATGACGCGCATCTCGAGAGCGTTCGCGAACGGCGGCGCCGCGCGCGTGCCTGAGATCGCGAGCGCGGTCGCCGCGGCACGCGCCGGGCGTGGGCGCATCCACTTGTTGGGGCTCGTCTCCGATGGCGGGGTGCACAGCTATCAGGATCACCTGGAAGCGCTGATCGCCTACTGCGCAGCGCAGGGCGTGACGCCGATCGTGCACGCATTCCTCGACGGCCGCGACACGCCGCCGCGCTCCGCCGGCGGCTACCTCGCGCGCCTAATCCCTCAGGTCGCGCGCGCGGGCGGGAAGATCGCCACCGTGAGCGGGCGCTACTGGGCGATGGATCGCGACAACCGCTGGGAGCGCATCCAGCGCGCCTACGACGCGATCGTGCTCGCAGAGGGCAAGAGCGCACCCGACGCGCTCGCGGCAGTGACGCAGTCCTACGCGAAAGACCAAGGCGACGAGTTCGTCGAGCCGACCGTAATAGCTGGCGGCGAGCCGCTCGCGGATGGCGACGTCGCGCTGTTCTTCAACTTCCGCGCCGACCGCGCGCGCGAGCTCACCTGCGCACTCGCGAGCGTGTGCGAGGAGCGCTTCGCCGGGCAGCTGAAGCGCGCGCGCGTGCCGAGGCTCGCGCGCTTCGTGTGCATGAGCGAGTACGACGCCGCCTTCGGCCTGCCGCTCGCGTTCACATCCGAGCAACCGCGCCAGATCCTCGCCGAGCTGCTCGCGGCGCGCGGCCTCTCGCAGCTGCGCATCGCCGAGACCGAGAAGTACGCGCACGTCACCTTCTTCTTCAACTGCGGCCTCGAAGCGCCGTTCCCCGGCGAAGACCGCGTGCTCGTGCCCTCTCCGCGCGACGTGCCCACCTACGACCACAAGCCCGAGATGAGCGCGCAGCTCGTCACCGAGAAACTGCTGCGCGGCATCGCCGACGAGGATTACGCGTTCATCCTCGTGAACTTCGCGAACCCCGACATGTTAGGGCACACCGGCAGCCTGCCCGCCGCGGTGAAAGCGGTGGAGACCGTCGATGCGTGCCTCGAGAAGGTGATCGACGCCGTGCTGGCGCGCGGCGGCGAGGCACTGATTACGGCCGACCACGGTAACTGCGAGCTGATGGTGGACCCCGTAACAGGCGAGCCGCACACCGCGCACACCACGAACCCGGTGCCGATCTGGTGGGCGACGCGCCATGCGCGCGGGCGGAAGCTCCGGGACGGCGGCCTCGCCGACGTAGCGCCCACGCTGCTCGCGCTGCTCGAGATTCCGCAGCCCGCCGAGATGACGGGCAAGACCCTAATTATCGGCGGGTAACCGCCCGCTCCGCTTCCGACGCTCACCCCGCTTCGGTCCCGCGAAGGCACGCATGCTGCTTCGCGATCTGCTCGACCTCTTCCTGCCGCCCATCTGCGGCGAGTGCGGCGCCTCGACCGAAGGCGCGCCGCTTTGTGCACGCTGCGACGAGCCGCGGTGCGATCCGTTGCCCGAGCCACCGCGCCCAATCGTCTCGTGGCACGCGGGCGTTTCCTACGAAGGCCGCGCGGCCGAGTGGATGA